>NZ_JBNXVR010000082.1:0-4934 GCF_050565595.1 Leptolyngbya sp. AN02str
GGCGGTACATCGGCAAGCTCGTGCAAGGTTTTTGAGAGGTTTTACACTTTTTCTTTGCACTTTAGCAGACTTGATCTCGCTTGAAAACTAGGCACTGTAAACCTTTGCTGCTTTTTTCAGCAAACCCGAAATAGCGATCGCCATAACCCAAATTTCTAGGGCACGAAGTAGGTTAGTTTTGCCGTACAGCCAATTGATGCCAATCTTTTGAGGATCGCGCCAATCGCGACATTTCTACCCCTAATATCAACCCAACGTGGCTTAGCCCAGCTTCCGTCACCAAGCGCTGAAAACCGACTCGCCCTTCCACACTACTCCCTGATTTACCCAGGTCATCATCAATCGTCAGGACTCGTTCCTGGCTCCAGCCAAATGCTTCCGCTCGATGCACTAAGCCATACTGAAGTCGCGTAGACTCTTGATGATCTAGAACTTGTTGTAACGTTGACTGCCGCACATACACCACAGCTAGTCGCTCTAAATGGTGAGCCTGAATCTTCTCAGAGCGCCATTTCATAGACTCATCCTTGTGGTTCATTGCCCTGCTCCTCCCTGGCTACAAGTGCTATCTGGCTCTCCAGCATTTGTCCCAGGATCCAGACCAGGCGTTTGCGGTTGCTGGGAGGCAGGGTTGCCCACAAAGATGGAACTATTGAACTGATGGGCGGGGGGGGGGGGCTCGACTGGCTCAAGCATAGTGTACCTTCCTGTTCGGCTAATGCTTGACTTGCTTGGATTCTAGCAACTACCTCTACTACTCGCAGCAACCCCTCAAGGCTCAGCGTGGGAGGTTGCAATCCTTTTGTGTTTATAGGGGGTATCCTGGCTGCCGCATTGAAGAGGAACTGCTTGATGAAAAGTTTAATGGGTTTCAACTGGAACGCTCTGAGATTCGTTCTGTTCCAGCCCTCTCTTGCCTTTGCCTAGTACTTGCGGTGACTACACTGCTGTTGAGTGTACAGGGGCAGCAAGTTGTCGCGTCGGGTAAGCGGCGGTGTTTTGATGCACATTGAGAGCGGGGCAACAGCTATTTTCGCATTGGCTGGAATTGGCTCAAGGGTTGCCTGCACAAAGACTGGGCATTGTTTTCCTCAATTGAGTTGCAAGGTGGACGCGATCCTGCTCCCGCTATTGCATCCAAAAAGCAAGCTCAACAGCAGTCTAATCGGGAGTTTACAGTCCATTCTTACCGATTTGTCACCTGA
This sequence comes from Leptolyngbya sp. AN02str, assembly GCF_050565595.1. NCBI lineage: Bacteria > Bacillati > Cyanobacteriota > Cyanophyceae > Leptolyngbyales > Leptolyngbyaceae > Leptolyngbya > Leptolyngbya sp. AN02str. The sequence continues at coordinate 1,206 of NZ_JBNXVR010000082.1, forward strand.
GATTTGTCAGTCAACCAGCTGTTCTCCTGCAACCTCGAGTTACGAGAATTTCTTGAGAAGAAGGGCGGTTTTTTAGTCTGTCTCTCGTCACTTTTATCTGATAGACCAACAGTACACTCGTTGAGTGAATAACACACTCGGTGAGTTTTCTTCAAAGCAACTTTAAGGGCTGGAAGCAATGCAGGATGAAGTGCAAGTGCTAACACATAGTCGCCGAACTGAACAATTGGATCATCATTGAACAAGATAATCTGATCTCCCCTTAACACTCCCAGCACAGTGCAATTTTCTGGCACCACGATTTGTGAGAGTGCAATTCCACAATGACAACTGTTAGTGAGAATGTTCACTGAAACTAAACCAGGCTCTCTGGAAACTTTATTCTCAACCATGGCTAGCGGTTTTCTTGACTAATTTGAGATTGAAACTTATATCTTATTATGTAAATTTTCTTTTAATTTTTACAGAGTAGTAGGTATAAGTTGAGGGTATAGAAATGGTATAGAAGTGCTTAAACGTTTTACACGTATGCTATTGAATAAGGACAAATCACTCTTACCTGTTGAAGAGTTTCTCGCCGCTCAGAAATTGATTTCTGGGCTAACAGCAGAAGTCTATTCAAATGGACTGAAGTTCTGAGACAATCCTCTTGAGAGGACTTTAGCTATGAGGCAAGTTGAAGATTTGTCAGTCAACCAGTGCAAAACCTCATAAGTTAAGTGGTACTAAAAGCTCAAAACAGACTTTCAATTAAGCTTTTAGATCACGTTGACTTTGCTTTTATCTTTGATAAAAAATATTTGAATACAAGCTGATAGTTACATTGTTGCCAACAAACTTAAACTATCAAGAGATGGAGTGCAGGTATATTCTCAAGTTTATAATTGAAATAAGCAGATATATATCGATCGTTAATTAAGGGTATAAATCAGGACTAAACTCCAACCAAATCTCTCTGAAAGAGTAGAGTGAAGGGGAGAGGAGAAAAATAGGATTTGAATCATGGTGAAATCAACTCATTGGCAAACGGCTAATGAACAGCTAAAGAGTTTGTAAATTTTCCTATGTCGTAACTCAAGAGTTCGCGAGGTGAAACGAAAGTGGGCAGGCTAAAAGCCCTAAAAGCTAAAGCCACTTAAAGCTGACTAGAAATGCTTTAGGAATTAGCTTTCAACCCATTTGGTGGGTTTGAGCGTTGATTTGATTCAAGGCTCAAGTTAATACACAACTTTTGAACAGACTCCAGCTAAGAGCAGTTCTTGAAAGAGCTTCGCTGTCCTGGCTCCGTACAGATTTGCACAAATAACTTTGTTTGCAAAGGTAATTTAAGTTATTTTACTACCACGATGATATTCCATCTTTCTACTCACTTTTTTAAGCATTTTTATCTCAGTCAACTCTGGTTGATTGTGGGGATATCTGTAATTGTTTTTGTATTGGAATTTTCAACATCTCCCGATTATATTTTTGGATATTTGTATATTGGGTCAATTTTGTTAGCGAGTGCCTGGTTAGATCGTCGAATCACGTTGATTATCATCTCAGTCGCTGCATTTCTCACGATTTTGAATATTTGGATTCCTGGTCTACATGAAGTCAATGCAGCAACCGTTACTAGCCGATTAGTTGCCGTTTTAGCATTGGTGGTGACAGGCTTTTTAAGCGATCGCAATCGTCGCTACGCAGAGGAAATTGTTCAACAAGAGGCAAAGCTTCATGCCCAAGAAATCCTATCCAGGGTTCGCGAAGACTTTGTTTCAACATTGACCCATGATTTAAAGACACCTCTACTGGGCGCGATCGAGACAATCAAAGCATTTCAACACGGAACATTTGGAACAGTCACGGGAATGCAGCAGAAGGTATTAGCTACAATGGCGCGAAGTCATCATACCTCTCTAGAACTGGTGGAAACCCTGCTTGATGTTTATCGCAATGACATTCAGGGGTTACAGTTAAGGTTAGAGCTAATAGACCTAGTTACGCTGGCTGAAGAAGCCATGATGCCCTTGAGGGAATTGGCAGCGACGCGACAAGTCTACTTACGTCTGGCTTATGAATCATCGGAGTTTCGTCGAGCATTTTGGGTCAAAGGGGACATATTTCAACTCCGCCGAGTTTTTACCAACTTGATTATCAATGCCATCAATTATTCTCTTCGAGGAAGCTTAGTTGAAATTGTTTTGGAACCTCACCCGCGTTACCACATTGTCAAAATTATTGATGCTGGAGATGGAATTGCAGCAAGAGAGTTACCTCAATTGTTTGAGCGGTTTTATCAGGGTGATGGTAGCCGTCAAGTTAAAGGATCTGGATTGGGGTTATACCTAACTCGGCAGATTATTGAGGCTCATGGAGGAAAGATATGGGCAGAAAATCGGGTAACTAAAGGGGCAATTTTCAGTTTTCGTTTGCCCGTTTTTCCATTGCAGTTTGATAATTTAACGAAAGATGTCTTTAATTCCAATCCGAATTCTTCTCGTTGAAGACGATGAACTGTTTCGTTTGGGACTCCGAATTCGATTACAACAAGAGGATGGGTTTGAAGTGCTCGCTGAAGCCGAAGACGGTGAAATGGCTGTCGATCTGTCTAGCCGTCTACCCCTAGACATTGTTTTGTTGGATATTGGCTTACCTGGAATGGGGGGGATTGAAGCTTGCCGTCAGATTCATCAACACCGTCCTGAGTTACCTATTTTGGTGTTGACCTCTCACTCTCAGTATTCTGTTATTGCTCAATTAATAGAAGTTGGCGTGCAAGGGTATTGCTTAAAAGGGATAGAGGCTGACTTACTAATTTTGGCAATTCGCTCCGTTGTAGCAGGAGCCTCATGGTGGGATCAAACCGCTACGACAGAGATACAGGCGATATTTGAGGGCGATCGCCCTATCACTAATGAGCTTGAAATAGAGGTTGAATCAACCAATCCACTAACTCAAAGAGAACAGGAAGTTTTAGCGCTAGTTGCTGCTCATAAAACAAACCAGGAGATCGCTACAACGCTCTACATTACGCCTGGAACAGTTAAGGTTCATATTCATACAATTCTGCATAAATTAGAAGCACATGATCGCAGAGAAGCGGTTGCGATTGCACTAGAACGGGATTTAATTTCTCATAATTTGTTGTCTAGTAAGCAAAACCCAAACCCATGATACATCGCGCTTTTGTTGCTCGACCCTTACAATTACTAATTTCAACTCAAACTGATTCTCCAAGCAGTACGAGTAAAAATGAGTCAACTTCAGCTTCTCCTGATGACGCAATCAGTGGTTCTGCTTTTGTATGCATCTTCGTTATTTTTTCGCTTGCTGTTTTATCTGGTTCTCGCAAAAAGCGCAAAGTAAAATGCTCGACTCCTTGTAGAACGTGTCGGTTTTTTTCAAATAATACTCATCTTAAATGTGCTGTTCAACCAACACTTGTTTTAACAGAGCAGGCAAAGCACTGTCCAGATTATTTGTTTGTTTACCCTTCTCACATAGAGCAAGAAGATGAGAAATCTAGGTTTTGAGCCATTAAACATGTTGGCTCTCTTTGTTAATGAAAGTGAGCGAAACTATTGTACTTTCAGTATAGAGTCCCCTTCCTGCTTCAAACCTTAAGAGCTGATTTATGAATGAAATCTTAAGCTCCTAATCTTCGAAGCATCAGCCGCAGTAAGGAGCCATAAATCATCGCTTCACTGACCTCTGAATACACCTCATAATCCTTGCTCAACCGCCTGA
>NZ_JBNXVR010000043.1:0-60058 GCF_050565595.1 Leptolyngbya sp. AN02str
CCCCCCCCCCCCCACAACACCAACACACCAGATTTAGTGGGCTTGTGTAAGTTCTGCGTTAGTTAAACCAACGGTTTAACCAACAGTTCTTTGAAACTGGGCGATCGCGCTAAATTCCTCCACCAGATTGGCATATAGCCTACGGTAAATCGGGTGTAGCGTTTGATAAATGAGCATTGCTTCTGGAGTGGGGCGATGGCGATGGGCATGATTTTGTGGCGATCGCCCATCCTCCAGGTTGGCTATGGCTCCAACGGCTAGCATGGCCAGCTGAGCTGCACCCAGGCCGCTCGCTTCATACACTTCTGGAATGATGACCTCATAGCCAAAGACATCGGCCATCATTTGCCGCCACAGGCTGGATTGAGCAAAGCCGCCTGATGCCCAAATTTGAGGAGATCGCTCGGCATCATCCACCAAAATTGACACAACATCGTACACGCTAAAAAGAATGCCTTCTAATACGGCACGTGCCACATGATGACGGCGATGGTGATATGCCAGGCCGAATAGAACTGCTCGTGCATCGGCGTTCCAATGGGGAGCCCGCTCTCCGGTTAAAAACGGGAGAAAAATTAAGCCATTGGCTCCAGCGGGTGCTTGTTCTGCTAAGGCCATGATCAGGGGATAAACGCTAAGGTTTTGCTGTTGAGCCTGGATTTGCTCAGGTTCACAAAAGCGATCGCCAAACCAGCGCAAGGCCAACCCGCCGTTGTTGGTGGCTCCTCCCACCAACCATTGGTGATCGGTAACGGCATAGCAAAAGGTGCGACCGTTGGCGTCAAATATGGGGGTTGGGCGCAACTGCCGTACGGCTCCACTGGTGCCAATGGTGACGGAAATGGTATTGGGAGCGATCGCCCCAACCCCAATGTTGGCGCAGGCTCCATCGCTACTTCCAACCACAATCGGCATATCGCAACACAGACCCATCACCCTAGCTAGGTCGGGTTGAAGCCCAATCAACCTATGAGTTGGAGCGACCACCTCGCTCAGCTGCTGACGGTGAATCCCTGCCACATCCAGAGCGATCGCATCCCAGGTGCGCTCTTCCACATGCAGCAACCCCGACGCCGACGCCGTGGCGTAATCCACCACATACGCTCCACACAGGCGATGCAAAATATACTCTTTGATGGAAATCCATTTAGCTGCTTTTGCTAGCGTTTCGGGCTGGTGTTGGTGAAACCACAGCAGCTTGGTGAGGGGCGACATGGGGTGAATGGGCGTTCCGGTGTGGTGGTAGAGCGTAATGGCTGCATTGGTTTGCTTGAGCTGGGCGGCTTGCTCGGCACTGCGGGTATCGGCCCAGGTTAGGCAAGGGGTTAGCGGTTGGTGGTGCTCGTCTACCGCGATGAGGCTGTGCATAGCAGTGCTAAATCCCAAGGCGGCGATCGCACTTGAGGCGACATTGGCTTGCTGCACCGCCTGCCGCACGGTCTTAACCACTGCCGCAAAAATAGCGTCGGGCTCTTGCTCGGCCCAGCCTGGATACGGAACTTGGAGCGTGTAGCCCTGAGCCGCCATGCTGATCACATTGCCCCGCGTATCCACAACCAAGGCTTTGGTGCTTGTGGTGCCCACATCTACCCCGACAAACAAGGGCAACTGGATTGGGGTTGGGGTAGAGATTGATGGGATTGGGTTGGGGGTTCGCTTGGGCGTTGGGGGTGTCGGCATTGTGCGGCCAGCTCTCATCCTCCCCACAGCTTACGTTAAGTTAGAAGACGTAAGGTCTGTAGTAGGTGAGATGCGATCTCGCACCTCGCTCCCCTACAGCCCGTAACAGAACACTCAATGAACCGACGAAAACTCCTCGAGGCGAGCGCGTTTGTATTGGGCGGAACCTGGTTGCTGAGCAAGCTCGTAACCGAGATGGCCGCTTCTAACTCAACCGAATTCGCGACTCTCCCATCAACCTCAACTACTGACACTGATATGACAACGTCGAACGAACAATTTGCAGTCAACAAAACTGAGCAAGAGTGGCGCGAAATCCTCACCCCAGAACAGTTTCATGTGTTGCGCAAGCACGGTACTGAGCGCGCTGGCACTAGCCCGCTCGACAAAGTGTACGAACCCGGTATCTATAAGTGCTCGGGCTGTGGCACGCCGCTGTTTAAATCGGAAACTAAGTTTAACAGTGGTACTGGCTGGCCCAGCTTTTATGCACCGATTGATGGGGCGATCGCCACAACCGTCGATCGCTCTCTGTTCATGACTCGGGTAGAAGTTCACTGCGCTACTTGCGGCGGACACCTGGGCCACGTCTTTCCCGATGGCCCTGCCCCCACCGGACAACGCTACTGCATGAACGGCGTTTCGCTAGAATTCGTTCCTGCCGAAAGCTAAGTTTCCTAAGCAGGTGTTTACTCAAAACTGGGTTGCACCATGGTGGCAAAGGATGGGTGATTGCCCATCCTTTGCTGTTTTTGGGCTAAATTCTGCGGTGTTCAGCAATCGGAATTATCGGAATTTCATCATCTGTTTGATTGCTTTCAGAGCCATTTTACGGGTTGGGCAATGCCGATCGCTAGTCAAGAAATTGCCGCTGATTGAGTACTCAGGCTAGGGCTGGAAATTTGGCTCCAAGCGACTGGTGAGGCCAGCGCAATCGCTTAGCAACCTTAAGTTCGCTATCAAAAATTGGGGGAGAAATCGCATAGCCCGGATATCCCCATCCTTAATCGTTGCCTTGCAGTAGTAAAATGTATCGGTTGTTTTTGTTAAGTGATTAGCCTTGATTGAGCGGTATACTCTGCCCGAAATGGGCAACCTTTGGACTGATGACTATAAGCTGCAAACCTGGCTGCAAGTAGAGATTGCGGTTTGCGAAGCCCAGGCAGAGTTGGGATACATCCCCCAAGACGCAGTCGATACCATCAAGGCAAAGGCAAAATTTGACCGGGCGCGTGTGCTGGAAATTGAAGCCGAAGTCCGCCACGATGTGATCGCCTTTTTGACCAATGTGAATGAGTACGTGGGTGAAGCGGGTCGTTATATCCACTTGGGGATGACCAGTTCGGATGTGCTGGATACGGCGCTGTCGCTGCAAATGGTGGCTAGCCTGGATGTGATCATGACTCATGTAGAGAACCTGATTCAGGCGATTCGCTACCAGGCGCAAAAGCACCGCGATACGATTATGGTGGGACGATCGCACGGCATTCATGCGGAACCGATCACCTTTGGCTTTAAGCTGGCGGGTTGGCTGGCGGAAATGTTGCGCCATCGCGATCGCCTGTGCCGTTTGCAAAAGCAAATTGCAGTTGGCAAAATTTCGGGTGCAGTGGGTACCTATGCCAACGTGGATCCCCGCATTGAGGCGATCGCTTGCCAGAAGTTGGGTCTGGAACCGGATACGGCTTCGACTCAGGTGATCTCGCGCGATCGCCATGCCGACTATGTGCAGGTATTGGCGCTGGTGACGGCCTCCATTGAGCGGTTCGCGGTGGAAATTCGTAACTTGCAGCGGACGGATGTGCTGGAGGTTGAGGAGTTCTTTGCTAAAGGGCAAAAGGGATCTTCGGCAATGCCCCACAAGCGCAATCCCATTCGTTCAGAGCGGTTGACGGGAATGGCTCGCCTTGTGCGGGGTCATGCGGTGGCCATGATTGAGAATGTGGCGCTATGGCATGAGCGCGATATTTCCCATAGCTCGGTGGAGCGGGTGGCACTGCCGGATTGCTGCATTCTGACGCACTTCATGCTGGTGGAAACGACAGATCTGATCAAGAATCTGCTGGTGTACCCCGAAAATATGAAGCGCAATATGAATGTGTATGGTGGGGTGATCTTTAGCCAGAAGGTGCTGTTGGCGCTGGTGGATAAGGGGTTGAGCCGCGAGGAGGCTTACGCCATTGTACAGTCGAATGCTCATGCGGCGTGGAATACGCTAGATGGGGATTTTCGCGCGTTGATTGAACAGGATGAGCGGGTGACGAAGCACTTGTCGCCTGAGGCGATCGCCACCTGTTTTGATCCGCAGCAGCATCTCAAGCATTTGGATGTGATTTACCAGCGGCTCAATATTTAAGCTCGCAGGGAAATTACATTTCTAAGATTTTTGGCCTCTTTTTCGCGGTTTTAGCGCTGAAAAAGAGGCCAATTGCGTTAGTTATGATGCCAATCCGCCCACTGGGTTAGGGCTGGGGCGATGTACCACACGGGCGCGGATTGGGGCTTACACTCGACCCCTCCCTCCCTCTAGCTCTTCCCGATTCCCTGCTCCCGACTTCCCATTCCCTCCCTAGCCCCTAGCCCCTAGCCCCTAACCCCTCCCTCTCTTCCTCGGCGCATTCCTGCTCCACCTTGTACAGTGAAGCTAGTGTTTTCGCGGGCGGCACAGGTGAGGTGCTTGAGCGGCCGATCGCTGTAGGTTGCAGTGTTGTAGGGGCATGCGTTCACTGATGAGTAGTTTTTCGGGATCATTTAACCTGATTGGGTTGATTGGGCTGGCGGGGGCTGTTCAAGCTCTGTTGCGGCTGCGAAAAAACTGGCAAGAATTTTGGAGCGATCGCATTACGCCAGAAGATCGAGTGTTGGCCCAACAAATCGCTTTCTTTTGGCTGGTGCCGTTGGGAGTGCTGCTGCATGAGGTGGGGCACAGCCTTGCCACCTGGCAAGTTGGCGGCATTGTTCAAGAATTTTATTGGGGTTTCTTTTGGGGCTATATTCTGCCGGTGGGCAATTTTCGTCCGATGGAGCTGTGGTGGATTGCCCTAAGTGGCAACTTGGTGTCGGTTGCCGTTGGCCTGGTGGTGGTTCCGTTCATTCCCCGAGTACGCCGCACGCTGGCAGAAATTCTCTATGCCTTTGCTCGCATTCAGTTGGTGTATGCGCTGATTGGCTATCCGCTGTTTTCGCTGCTGCTGCGTCGGGGAGATTGGCTCATTATTTACAACGTGATTACGCATCCCTATGCGTGGCTGTTGTTGGTGGCGCATGTGGGATTGGTGTGGGGGTTGTGGTGGCTGGATCGCAGTCCACAAGCGCTGAACTGGCGGCTGGCGCGATCTCCCCGCGTGGTGGATGAATGGCGATCGCTACGAGACAAGGCGGTCGCCCATCCTGACGAGGCTTCGAGGTATATGGACGTGGTCGATTTTTTGCTGCGCCACCAAGAGGTGCAGGCGGCACAACAGGCCATGCAGCGAGTGCGACAGTTGGCCCCAACCGATGCGCGATCGCAGGTGTTAGAGTTGGCGATTGAGTACAGTCGGCAAAAATTTCGCCAACTTGTTCGGCGTGGCAAACCGTTGTTGGAGCTGGATTTGCACCCGGCGGATCGGCTGCGGCTGCATCGGTTGCTGGCGGCATCCCTATTTCAGCTACGGCAACCTACCGAAGGGCTGCGCTATGCCTCGGCTGGCTTGGAGCAAGACCCGAATGATTATCGGTTGCGCTACATGCGATCGCGCTTATATATGGCGCTACGACGACCCGAAGAGGCCCGCCTGGATTTGGAAGCTGCGTTGGAAAGTGCTCCAGAGGATATGCAGCCCGAATTGCAGCGGTTGCTTGCCCAGGGGAAGGGGCGATCGCCCGCTCCATGACTCTGGATGGGGCTCTAATTTGATTTCCTCAGAGTGTGTAACGCTATTTAGCGGTTACGTAACGTTGGGTAAGGCAGTGCAAGGAAATATCAAAAATTCCTTAAATCCGCACAGTCGGTTCCCTGGATAAGAAGAAGCTCCGCATAATAGACCCATGCCATAGTGCTGCGGGCGCTAAAGTGTTCGTGATTGTTCGATAGGTTTGGGCGGCCCTCGCTACGTTAAGGGCTGGCAAACATCAATTTCGTTAACGGTGCGATCGCTACCACCTGCATCAGTACCACCTGTATCAGTTGGTGCATCGCTTGCCCCGGTGTTATGGCACCACCAAGCCCCGTGTTGGGATTTTCTGGCTATGCTCGATGCCACATTGACCCGCTGGTTTGAAGAGCCGTCTGATGTGATCTCGATACGCGATCGCGTTCAAATTGCTCTTGCAACTGCCGAAGAAGATATTCTGAAGTCGCTGTTGCTCAACTGCACACCGCCCCTCACGCAGCCCCACCGCCTGGGCTCGGTATCGGCCAAGGTTGGGGTGCCGATGGAGTCTCACCGTACGGCAGATGGCGTGATCTCGTTTGAAGCGGTGAACTGCGTTTTGGCGCGATCGCCCGATGAAATTGAGGAATATGTGGCCGCAACTGCCGAGCCGCATTTGCGTCAGCGTGAATACCTGATGCTGACCCGCTACGAGTCCGAAACCTACACGCTGGGCCAAAATGTATCGCTGGCCCAGGCGATCGCGCTGCTGGCCCAGTCGGGCTTTTCTCCCCAGCAAATTGACGACATCACCCACCTCCCCACCGAGGCATGGCATCGCTCGTGGTGGTATGTGGTGGATGCGTTGGGGAATTTTTCGGTGCCATTTTTGCGCACCATGCGCACGCTGCATTACCCCGATGGTACCCTCACGCTGCAATACAAAGACTTCTATTCGCAAGACAAACCGCCCTGTTTTGCCCGCCACGAACAGCGAGTGCTAGTAGAGGTTCGCTCCGAGCAGCGCAGCTTCCGAAAAACGTTGGAGCGCATCAACCTATTTCGGGAGCACTTGGGCACCACCCATGCCATTCTCATTTGCGATGAGCTGAGCGATTTAGAAACTCGCGGCTTTATGAGCCAAGGCATTAGCATTTACAGCACGAAAGAAATCACGGTTCACACGCGCGCCAACTGTGCCCACTGTGCCAACTCTGGCTGCGCTTTGAATGGAAATACTGACACAGGCGTACTCATGTGCGATCGCTTTTGCCTGAATGAATTGGGCTAATCCCTGAACTTCGAGCAGCACAAAGTGTGTGACTGGGCGCAGCCAAACAATGCTTCGACCCAACGATTCCCTGCAAGCTTGGTGCGGTGGAATTGAATTCTTGTTTGCGCGATCGCCCAAAGTTGTTCACAATGGGAACTGTTTGCGCCAATGTAAAGACTTGTAAAGAGGGCGATCGCGCTCATCGATTCGAGACGTCTGTTTAGGGCGATGTCGTTCAGCTTGTTTGGCGATTGTCCAAATGTGCATTCGTTGAAGTCGCTTTTATGTCGCTTTCATGTTGAGATCCCATCAAAAGGAGCAATCGGTGGCAGTCGGCGATCGCTCTATACCTACTCAAGGTTGGACTGATGCGCGCAGTTGTGGGCGTGTGTTTGTGCTGGCGATCGCCGTTTTGCTGTCTGGATGTGCTGGACTGCCAGCGGACTTATCCCCCTCATCTACCTCTGTTTCACCGACCCAAACGCCTGCCCCTCAGGTTTCACCTCGGGTTGAGCCTACCGCTTCTGCTCCCCAGGTGATCGCCGCCACCTCTGCCGATCCCGTTCCTGCAACATCGGCAGAACTGTGGGCTTTGCTGCAACAAGCCCAAACTCGCAGCTACGCCCTGCTGTTGCGCCATGCGATCGCTCCTGGAACTGGAGACCCGGCCAATTTTCAGCTCAACGACTGCTCAACCCAACGCAATTTATCGGAGGAAGGACGACAGCAGGCGAGGCAGCTTGGGCAAGCGATGCGCGATCGCGCAATTCCGGTAGCGCGTGTGCTATCGAGCCAGTGGTGTCGTAGTTTAGAAACCGCAGAACTGTTGGATGTGGGAGGGGTTGAGCCGTTTCCTGTGATCAATTCGTTCTTCCAAGATCGCAGCAATGCCACTCCACAAACCAACCAACTGCGCCAATTTTTGATAGAAAACCAGGCAACGCCGGGAGTCATTGTTTTGGTCACTCATCAGGTCAATATTACTGAGCTAAGCCAGATTGTGCCGCAGTCGGGTGAAGCCGTCGTGATGCGCGTCGTAGATGGCGATCGCTTGCAAGTATTGGGACGCCTGCCTCCGCCCTAGTTGGTCTGCCATGTGGACGTTTTGAGCCTTTTAGAGGTTTCAAGATTTTCCAGATTCAGCTGTTTGTGTATGTTCCCTGGTTTGACGTTTTCGATTCAGCCTTTGAGTGAACTTCATCGCTCACCTCCAGCACCATCCTGTTCACCTGAATATTCATCCGACTATGAGCCACACTATCCTTCCTCCATCTTCCAAACATCAGTCACCAAAATCTCCCAAGCCTCAGTGGAACCATGCATTCAAACGCCTTTGGAGCGTTCATTGGGTGATGGCTGGTATCTTCCTGGCAATTTATGGCCTGGGTATTGTGATGACTCGGTTGCCACGTGAAATCATCATTCGTGGTTCCATGTACAATTTGCACAAATCTCTAGGAGTGGTTATCCTCGCGTTGTTGTTGTTGCGGGTATTGACACTGCTACAGGTCTATCGCGGCAAGTATTTCAACCGCAAACCCAAGGCAACTACGACTTGGCTGCGCAATGTGCTGCTGCATACGTTGCTGTATGGTTTGATGCTGGTGGTGCCTGTGAGCGGAATTTGGCTCTCAAATTCCGCAGGACGACCGATTCCGCTGTTTTTCTTCAAGTTGCCCGGCTGGTTCCCGACAAACCCTGTGGTGACAGACTTTGCGCGGGATATGCACTTTTGGCTGGCGTACATGCTGTTAACGCTGGTGGCGGCTCATGGGCTGGTGCAGCATAAGTATGTGCTCAAGCAGTGGAAGAAGTGGACGAAAGGCTTTTCACAGCTTGGTGAAAGATTCTAGACTAGAGCTAAGCCAATGGGCTGAAGCGGTGGGTGAACGGCACAGTGCTGCTCAATGCATTGCTCCGCTTGGCGTTGGCCGATGCGATAACCGAAGTATGCGCATCTTTTTTTCAAACTGTTACTCGAAGGCGATCGCCCCATGGCACGACACACCCAAGCCCACTTAACTCGCAAAATTGAGCGATTTCGCTCCGAAGATTACAAGCAGCTCAAAAAAGAGCAAATGGAATATTACATGGGTGCCAAACTCCTGGAGGTTGGTGTTGATCCCAAGTCGGTGATTTACCGATGGAGCATGGAGCATAAGGGGAAAGACGAAGAGTGGACGATCAGCGCTTATTGGGGAGATTCCAAAGATAAAGTGCTGCAAGAGGAACAGGAATCGAACGCTTAAACGCAAAATCAATCCCGGCTCCCTCCTTCACAACATATGATTTGGGATGAGTGCTGGTTACCGATTGCTGCTTGGCAATTGCTGGTTTGCGATAAGGGTGCACGTTGATGATGCGATGATGATGCGATCGCCATGTTCAGCCAAAAAAACGAGCACAGAAGAATGGCTTCTGCACTCGTTTATGAGCAACTGTTGTGGTAAATGTGAGTTTTGAATACGCGAAAGCCCCATGATTGCGTGCGCGTTACGCCCCAGTCATGGGACTTTTTTGAGGTTTGTGCATTGCGTAAACCTCAAAAAAGCCCTTAACCGAATCTCAGGTCGGTTCAATCGGCTTGAGCCGTGTGCAGTTGGCAGGTTTAGCTGCCTTCACGCAGCTTATCCAGCACAGAGCGGTCTTCTAGCGTTGAGGTATCACCCGAAACTTCTTGCCCCGATGCCAGGTTACGTAACAAACGCCGCATAATCTTGCCCGAGCGCGTCTTGGGTAGCGCATCGCTAAAGCGAATTTCGGCAGGACGAGCCAACGCCCCAATTTCGCCTACTACATGTTGCTTCAGTGCCTTAACCAAGTCGTCGTTAGGAGCGGCTGTTCCTTCTAAGGTGACAAAGGCGACAATTTCTTCACCCTTCAGTTCATCGGGCTTGCCCACTACCGCAGCCTCGGCCACTGCTGGATGCGACACCAACGCTGACTCAATTTCCATCGTGCCCAAGCGATGACCCGATACGTTGATTACGTCATCGACCCGGCCCATAATCCAGAAGTAGCCATCCTCATCACGCCGAGCGCCATCCCCGGCAAAGTAGAGGTATTGGCCATCTACCGGGGCAATGTGCTCCCAATAGGTGCGGCGGAAACGATCATCATCGCCAAAGACGGTGCGCATCATTCCCGGCCAGGGATGACGCACCACCAAATAGCCACCCTCGTTTGTCCCAACAGAGTTGCCATCCAAATCCACCACATCGGCCAAAATGCCAGGGAAGGGGAACGTGGCAGAACCCGGCTTGGTGGGAACGGCACCCGGCAGGGACGTGATCATGTGGCCGCCAGTTTCGGTTTGCCACCAGGTATCTACAATGGGGCAGCGCTCGCCACCAATCACTCGGTGATACCACATCCAGGCTTCGGGGTTGATGGGTTCGCCCACGGTGCCCAATAGCCGTAGCGATGACAGATCGCGAGCATTGGGATGCTCTTCGCCCATTTTGATAAAGGCGCGAATGGCGGTGGGTGCGGTATAAAACACCGTTACACCATACTTTTCAATCACATCCCAAAAGCAGCCCGGATTGGATGCGCGGGGTGCGCCTTCATACATGAGCGTGGTGGCACCGTTGGACAAAGGGCCGTAAACGATGTAGCTGTGGCCGGTAATCCAGCCAACATCGGCGGTACACCAGTACACGTCGGTATCTTGAATATCGAAGACCCACTTGGTGGTCATGTGAGTGTACAGGTTGTAGCCGCCTGTGGTGTGAACCACGCCTTTGGGCTTGCCGGTGCTACCCGAGGTGTACAGCACAAAGAGCAAGTCTTCGCTGTTCATGGGTTCGGCGGGGCAATCGGCAGAGGCCTGTTTTTGCAGCTCGTGCCACCAGTGGTCGCGGCCCGATTCCATGTGTACGCCTTGCTTGGTGCGCTCTACCACCAGCACATTTTTGACGGTGGGCACGACCCCATCAGCCAATGCTTTATCCACCTGATCTTTTAACGGAACGATCGCATCTTTGCGCCAACCACCATCTGCGGTGATGACGGCAGTTGCTTTGCCATCAATCAAGCGATCGCGCAATGCCTCGGCACTAAAGCCCCCAAACACCACCGTGTGAGCAGCCCCAATGCGAGCACAGGCCAACATGGCGATCGCTGCTTCGGGAATCATTGGCATGTAAATGCCAACCACATCCCCCTTTTGCACCCCCAGATGCTTGAGCACATTAGCAAACTGGCAAACTTCGCGATGCAGCTGAGCATAGGTGAGCGTGCGAGAATCACCCGGTTCGCCCTCCCAAATCAGCGCCGCTTTGTTTTTGCGCCAGGTAGTGAGGTGCCGATCCAAACAGTTGTAGGAAATGTTGATCTTGCCACCATCAAACCATTTGGCAAATGGGGGCTGCCAATCGAGTACGGTGTGCCATTTCTCAAACCAGTGCAGCTCTTTGGTGGCCAGATCTTCCCAAAACTTTGTGGGGTTGGCCTTGGCCCGATCAAATAACTGTTGATACTCCTCCAGACTTTTGATGTAGGCCTGTTGGGAGAACGCCGCCGGGGGATTGAAGACGCGGCCTTCGTGAAGAATAGATTCGATCGTGGGTTGCGACATAGCGTAGGGTCAATGAAAATCTAGCAACGATAGTCTGGCCAAGGGTTCTTGTAGCTGAAGTTACCCTTTCAAAACCATACGTTTTCTCGGTACCTCAAGGCTAGTCTGGTAGTTTTTCTTTATTTTTTAGTGGAGGTCGGGCTAGGGGCTAGAGAGGGAGTGGGAAATGGGGAGTCGGGAGTGGGGGAAAGGGTTAGGAGTTAGGGGCTCGGGAGGGCTCGGGCATAAACCCCAATCCGCGCCCGTGTGGTACATCGCCCCAGCCCTAACCCGGTGGGCGGATTGGCATGGAGCGGTTAACCCCTTGCGGGGGGGGCTGGGGGAGTCGAGTCCCCCAGAAAGCGGGGGAACGGGGGGAAGTCCCCCGAAGCAAGGTTTTTCGCTGTTTAGGAAAGTGCGAAGTGGGACGGTTACGCAGGTCGAGAGCTAGTTACTGCCTATCGAGCAAGACTATATATATGTATGTTGGGATAAATACCGCAGTGGTTAGCTAGAGGCGCTGGTGTAAAAGCGGAGGGCAAAGTTCCAAAAGGTGCGAGATACAAAGAAAAGGGCGATCGCCAATCCAGCAGCAGCGATAATCCAGGTCAACTCGGTGCGACCCAGCAGGGTTTCTGCCGGAATCGATGTGAGAAACGCCACCGGAACAATAAACGTGAAAAAGAAGCGATAGGCCACAGGGTAAGCCACCATCGGAAACCGCCCCGCCTCAATGAGCCCACGCAGCACTTCAGTAACGTTGTAGATTTTGACAAACCAAATGCTGGTCGCACCCAACATAAACCACAGACTATACAAACTGATGAGCCCAAATGCGAGGGGAACCGCCCCAGCAAAATAGGCATACCAGGGAATGTCTAGCCGACTGCCCGCATAGCCCAGCACGATCGCCCCAAATAATAGATCGGGAAATCCCCAGGGTGATATGGTGCGCGCCGATAGCCAAAACTGCGAGCTAATGGGCTTGAGCAGCACAAAATCCAGCGTACCTTCCTGCACCTGCTTCACAATTTGGTTCAGGTTGGGGCTAAGAAACGTAGCCGCAAATCCCTGCAACATGGTGAATACGCCCAGCACCACCAGCGCCTCATCCCAGCTCCAACCGTCAAACGTATAGTTTGTCCGGTAGAACAAAAACAGCCCAAACAAGCTACCCGACAAGCTGCCCAGGCTACTGAGTGCCGCCACTACAAAGTTGATGCGGTACTCTAGCTCGGCGGCGATCGCCGTTCCCCAAAACAACCGCAATACCCGCAAATATCGCTCCATGGATGCTTGCCCTTGTAATTTCCGTGGTTGTACGTAGCTTTCGCAATTCCTCTATTGTGCCTTGAATCAGCTAGCCCTGGCAGGCCCCAGTATCCCAAAGCTTTGGCTCGTCTGCTGTTGCGATGCCTTGAGATGAATTAAGGCTTGAAATTGCCCTTTGTTTGGGCGATCGCTAGCTTCAAAGTGCATCCGTATGAACTCTGAAATACCGCCAATTCCTTTCAGGTTCTTCTTCGGTTTTAAGGCAGATTCAAAATCGCAATACGGAAATTACGGAGCTTGCGATTGAATAAGATAACCTCACGTATAAGCGGTGCTAATTATGCAAAAGTGTCATTTTTCAAATTACGTTTAACTCTGAGTAATCGCTTCGAAATCATTCAATCTAATTTGCCCGTATGTATTGAATAAAAGGCTGTTTTTGTAAGGCAAACTACGGATATTTGCCGAAATCTCAGTTTTTTCAAAATGGCTGTAATCCTTTTGTAGTAATAGTTTTGGGTTGTAAATTGGTCAATTCGACAGTAAGAATACGGAACTTTGATAAGGCCGATCTGTGCTCTTAAAAATCAATTCCGTAGTTACAACCAAATTTCTAATCTTTTGAAGATTCGCTCACAAAAGCCTCCGGTCGAACCCAGAACTTCATGAAAGCTTAATTGGAAATCATCGGAAGATTACACAAAAAAGTTGCCTTCCGGTGAGTGCCTGGAGTTAGTTCAGAGGCTTGTGAATATGAACACAAATACCGTGATCGATCAGTCTGGAATTGGAGCAATATCCACCGATAATTTGACTCCGAAGCTTCCAAGTGATCCATCGAAATTAGGTGCCTCAATCAATTCTGATGTGGATCAAGCGATCGCCCTGCTATCGCAACCAACCTCCGGCTCCGAAGAAAACTCCTTTGGACAATTCAGTTCTTCATCTGTTCCACAAGCAAGCTCAAGTACCTCTCTGTACGCGAGCAGCAAAGAGTTGACGGGAAATAGCACAGTAGGAACACCATCCTCAACCGATGGTTTAGGCAGCAGCACGAGCTCAAGCAAATTTTCGGTAAGCTCGCTTCTCTCCCCCATTCGCCTAGAAGCAGAGAACATGAAGCTTAGCTCGTACTGGGTCGAGCAATCTTCGGTGGCCAGCGGCGGCAAGATGGCAAGCTTGCTCGGTGGCGCAGAAAACCAAACTGGAAAAGCCACAGGCAAGTTTCAAGGGCCATCCGGCACATACGACGTCGTTCTGGCCTACTTCGATGAAAGTGATGGTGTAGGCTCCATCGAAGCCAAAGTAAACGGCAAAACCATCAGCAAAACCGTGATGGATGCCAACTTGGATTGGAGAGCTAACTCCCAGAGCTATACCTCCAAGGTGGTCGCCAAAGGCGTTTATCTCAAAGCTGGTGACACCATTGAGCTGGCTGGCCAAGAGAACAGTGGAGAGCACGCCCGGATTGACTATGTTGACTTTGTGCCGACAAAAACTCAGGCTGTCGCCTCACCGCAGCCTGTCATCGCCCCCAAATCCACGACCTCATCCTCTCCGCTAACAGCCACCCGCATTGAAGCTGAATCGATGCAACTCAAGGGATTTCGTACCGAGAAAACCTCGGCAGCCAGTGGCGGTAGCTTGGTTGGGCTGCTGGGTGGCAATAGCAACGAGGTTGGAGAAGCAACCGCGACCTTTAATGGTGCTGCGGGCAAGTACAAAGTCGTTCTCTCACATTTTGACGAAGACGACGGCATTAGCTCTGTAGAAGTCAAAATTGACGGCAAAACCGTCAACACCTTTAGCTTTGACAAGCAGCTTGATTGGGCCGCTACCTCCAAGAGCAAAACCGACAGAGTGGTCGCCGCAGACGTTTATTTGCAGAAGGGTTCCACCATTCAAATCATTGGCAAAGAAAACGGTGGGGAACCCGTGCGGATTGACTATATCGATATCCTGCCATCGAATGGTAGCTCAACCGATAATTCGTCGGGCTCGGGTGGCTCCGGCTCCAGTGGCTCTGGTAGCTCTGGTGGTTCGACGGGGAGTACAGGTGGTTCTGTAACACCTCCACCACCTCCGGTCGTGGCTCCTTCCAAGCCATCGTCGGGCAGCAGCATTATTCCCAGCAGTGCCAAGCTGCTATTCTCGAGCGATTTCAGCAACAGCAGTGCGTCGGAGTGGAAGAAGGAACAGGGAGCTTCTCACCAGTTCCGGGTTGAAAATGGTGCCGGTCGATTTGAGCTGCGCAAAGATGATCCAATTGCTGCGCGGGGCAAGCGGGTGGAATACAACACCTATGGTTTGAATACTCTGTCGGGTTCTCACTGGTACACGTTTAAGCTTCAGCTACCTACCAGCTATTCCAAAGACCCAAGCCAAGAGCACATTGCTCAGTGGCAGGGTGCAGTAAATGGCAAGTGGACTTCGCCAAGCATGGCATTGGTCACACGCAATGGTGAGTTTGTGTTGGAGGGTGCCTGGTTTAGCGATAGTGGAGCAACCAAGGTCAATCGCATCAACTACTGGAAAGGTGCCTATGAGCCTGGAAAGTGGGTGGAGTTTACGATGAATGTGAACTTCTCATCGGGTAATGATGGCTTTGTGAAGGTCTGGAAGGATGGCAAGCAAATTGTTGACTTTAAGGGCAAGAACAGTGACCCCTACCGCGATGCGGTTGGCTTGAAGATTGGCATCTACAAGCAGGATTGGGCACGGGGCACATATTCGGCCACGAATACGCGAGTGCTTTACTACGATGATGTGAAAATCCTGAAGGGTTAAACCAATTTGCGGCTGTTTGCCAATGGCGCAAACAGCCGCAAGCTGAACACTTGGTTGTGTGAGTTCGTGATAGGGGCTGGCTGGAGTTTGCTGTTGTGCAGGCTCCAGCTTTTTTATTGAGGGTGTTCGGTGTGGATGGGCCAGCGGTTGAGCTAGGTGGCTGGCATGGGGAGTGAGGGGGGAATTAGCGAGCTAGGCTGGCCCAGAGGGGTGTTAAGTCTTTGGCTGTGGGGCTGGGTTGGTGGTAGGTTTGCTCAATCCAGCGGCGCATTTCGGTTTCGGTATCGCATACAAATGAGCGATCGCTCTGAGGGTCGTATGCGTGCCATTGCATGTGCCCCTGTTGGTTTGGCTTTCTCCAAACTCTTGGCTCTGGTTTTTGGGTCATCCAGCCAACAAGCTGATTGAGGGACTGGCTCCAGAAATGCCGCGTGGGCGATCGCCGAGAGCGCTGCGTTGAGAGGCGAGACGAAACATCAAAGCCAGGAGTGAGTTTTGAGGAAAAATTAAAGCGTGTCATTGGCATCTCCTTATGAATGACCCCGAAGAGCGGACAGTGTCTAGGAAACACCCTTCATTTACATTTCTATGCTAACGATTGCACCTTGATTTTAAGAAGGGTAAATGAACGGTTAAACCGAGATAGGCTTTAAAAAGAAAGTTATTTTTGCCCTATGACTTTAGAAAGCGATCGCCTGTTGGACGATATTGGTTGGGATTTGCTCGATGCCTTGCAGGAGGATGCTCGTTTGTCGTATCGGGAGCTGGGGCGGCGGGTGGGGCTTAGTTCGCCTGCGGTGGTAGAGCGCATTCGCCGTATGGAAGAGGCGGGCATCATTACCGGCTACCGGGTCGAGCTGGATCTCTCCAAGCTGGGATTTAGCATTATCGCGTTTATGCGAATTGAGGCGACTCCAGGCAACTTCGCCAACTTGGCCGATCGGCTCAAGGCCATGCCCGAAGTGCTGGAGTGTCATCGCGTGACGGGAAGTGACGACTATATTGCCAAAGTGGCCGTGTCATCGGTCACCCATTTAGAAGCATTGCTCGATCGCTTTACCGAAAGCCAACTCACAACGTTGATTGTGCTGTCATCGCCAGTGACTCGTCGGGCGATTCACCAACAGGCGCTCAGCGAACGGAGAAGTTAACCGTTGGGATGAATGATGCGATGATCGGCGGCTAAGAGAACTTTATCCACACGGTTGCCATCCATATCCATCACCTCAAACTGAAAGCCCTCCCACTCAAACGAGTCGGCTGAGCTGGGAATGCGCCCCAACTGAGTCACCACGAAGCCACCCAATGTTTGAAAGGTGCCGCGATCTTCTCCCGGAAGGGTCTCTAAATCCAACAGATCTTTGAGGCGATCGATGGGGAGCATGCCGTCCAGCAGCCAGGAGCCGTCGTCGCGCTGAATCATGGGCGATTCGAAGTTGTGATCGATAAAGGGCAGGTCGCCCATAATGATTTCCATCACGTCGTTGAGAGTGACGACACCCTGAATCACGCCATACTCATCCACGGCGATCGCCATGTGAGTTCCCGACTGCTTAAACAGCTCCAAAATTTTGAGTGCGGGAGTACTCTCGGGAATGTAGAGCGGCTGCCGCAAGCAATCGACAAAGTTGATGGGTTGGTTGGTTAGGGTGAGTGAGATTAAATCCGTGATGTGAACAATGCCCAGCACCGTATCCAGCGACCCCTGGCAAACGGGAAAGCGCGTGTGCCCATGTTCAATAATCTTGCGGCGGTTCTCGTCATCCGAGTCGTTGAGATCTAGCCACACCACATCTAAGCGAGGAGTCATGAGGCTGCTGGCTGATTGATCTCCCAGGTGAAACACTCGCTCGACCATGTCTTGCTCGGCTTCTTCAAACATGCCAGCTTCGGTGCCCTGGCGAATGAGCACTTTAATTTCATCTTCGGTCACCATGGGGTCGGTATGATGCGACTCGATGCCCAGCAGTTTCAGCACGGTATCGGTTGACCAGCTCAACAGTTTCACAACCGGATAAGCTACCGAGGATAAAACACTCATGGGCTGGGCGATGCTGGCAGCAATACGCTCAGGACTGCGAAGGGCCAAGCGCTTGGGCACTAATTCGCCAATGATCAGCGTGAAGTAAGTAATGCTAATGACCACAAGGGCAATGGCGATCGCTTGGCTGTATCGAGCGAGCTGCGGCACTTGCCTCATGATCTCGGCTAGGGGAGCGGCGATCGTTGCCCCGCCAAAGGTTCCCGTCAAAATGCCGATGAGCGTAATGCCAATTTGCACCGTTGACAAAAAGTGATTGGGCTCATTGGCTAAGGACAGTGCAGCTTCGGCTTTGAGATTGCCCCGTTCTGCCATTTCCTGGAGGCGGGCTTTGCGAGCCGAAACGACGGCCATTTCGGATAGGACAAATACAGCATTTGCCAAAATCAACAGGAGAACAATGAATACTTCGAGCGCGATCGTGGACATGCAGCAAGAACCATGACTTAGCATCCACTATATAAAGGATTTGGGCTTTCGCTGATCTGCCTCTTTGTAGACGTGTCGTGGATGTGGGTTGAAGCGACGGCTACGGGCTGGTTTGATACGTTACAAAATCTTTGCATAAGGAATTTTGAGGGCTGGCCCAGTGCGATGGGTGCGATGGGTGCGATGGAGTTGGTGGAGCAGATGCCAGGTGGCTATGATTCGGCTCTACCTGTGGAACGAGCCAACGAGCTGAGTTAAAGCCTTTAGAATCAATAAGGATGTATTTGTGACAGGCGATAGCCGAGTCGGGTTTAGCACCTATGGCGTTTTCTTCGATTGTGCGGGCAATGGGGCGATCGCCCCTGACTCAAGAACTGATAACGAAGCTGGCTCAACAGCGATCGCTCGAACTCAATGGCATTGCCCGCATCCCCAAGGGATTGGTGGCCTCGACCTTGGCGCAGGTCCAACAGCGCCCCATGCTCGTTGTGACTGCCACCCTGGAAGATGCCGGACGCTGGACCGCCCAACTCGACGCGATGGGCTGGCAAACGGTGCACTTCTATCCCACCTCTGAGGCATCGCCCTACGAACCGTTTGATCCAGAGTCGGAAATGACCTGGGGCCAACTGCAAGTATTGGCCGATTTGATCAAGAGCCAGGGTGCCGAACCTGCATCTATGGCGATTGTCACCACAGAGCGGGCGCTACAACCGCACTTACCCCCAACGCAGGCATTTCGTCCCTACTGCTTGTCTTTGACCAAGGGGATGGAGCTGGATTTAGAAGCCTTTAGTCGGCAGTTGGCTGATTTGGGCTATGAGCGGGTATCCCTCGTGGAAACGGAAGGCCAGTGGAGCCGTCGAGGGGACATTATCGACGTGTTCCCCGTATCGGCAGAGCTGCCTGTTCGGTTGGAACTGTTTGGGGATGAGCTAGACAAGATTCGGGAATTTGACCCAGCCAGCCAGCGATCGCTCGATAGCATTCCCCAATTGCTGCTGACGGCCACCGGCTTCGGCCCCATGATTACCAGCGCCTTTACCCCCGAGCAGCGGGAGCAGGTGAGCCAATATTTGTCCGATGAGGATCGGGAGCGCTGGCAGGAGGGCATAGTCCCAGATGGCATGCGGCGCTTTTTAGGATTGGCGTTCGACCAACCAGCCTCCATCTTGGACTACCTGCCAGCCAATACTCTGGTCGCCATTGATGAGGAAAACCAGTGCAGTGCCCATGGCGATCGCTGGTGTGACCATGCCGAGGAACATTGGCAGGAAGTGAGTCAGGGGACAGCATTTCCGCCGCCTACGCACCGTTCGTTTGCCGATTCGCTTCAGGCAACGGAAGCGTTTGAGCGGCTGTTGCTATCGGAGCTATCGGAGGCGGGAAGGGGTCTGAACCTGTCGAGCCGTCCGGTGCCATCGATGCCGCACCAGTTTGGCAAGCTGGCAGAGCTGATTCGGGAGGAGCGCGATCGCAGCTTTGCAATTTGGCTGGTATCAGCCCAACCGTCGCGATCGGTGGCCCTGCTGCAAGAGCATGACTGTCCTGCTCAGTTCGTGCCCAATCCCCACGACTACCCGGCGATCGATCGGTTGCAGTCCCAAAAGGTGCCCACCGCGGTGAAGTACACGGGGCTGGCGGAGCTAGAAGGCTTCATCCTGCCCACGTTCCGCCTGGTGGTCATCACCGACCGAGAATTCTTTGGGCAGCACACGCTGGCAACCCCCAGCTACGTACGCAAACGCCGCCGCGCCGCCTCCAAGCAGGTAGACCCTAATAAGCTGCAACCGGGCGATTTCGTCGTCCACAAAAACCACGGGGTGGGCAAGTTCATCAAGCTAGAAAGCCTGGTGCTCAACAACGAAACCCGCGAGTATCTGGTCATCCAGTACGCAGACGGACTGCTGCGGGTCGCTGCGGATCAGCTGAATTCTCTGTCGCGCTTTCGGGGTGTGGGCGAGGCCAAGCCCGAACTCAACAAAATGACGGGCAAAGCCTGGGAACGCACCAAGAACAAAGTTCGCAAGGCCGTCAAGAAGGTGGCGTTCGATCTGCTGCAACTCTACGCGCAGCGATCGCAGCAAGAGGGGTTTTCCTATCCGCTAGATATGCCCTGGCAGGAGGAAATGGAAGATTCCTTCCCCTACCAGCCCACCACCGACCAGCTCAAGGCCATTCAGGATGTGAAGCGGGATATGGAAAGCTCGCGCCCAATGGATCGGTTAGTGTGTGGCGACGTGGGCTTTGGCAAAACCGAAGTGGCGATTCGCGCCGTTTTCAAAGCGATCACCGCCGGGAAACAAGTCGCGTTGCTAGCTCCTACCACCATCCTGACGCAGCAGCACTACCACACGCTAAAAGAGCGATTTGCGCCCTATCCCATTCAGGTAGGCTTGCTCAACCGCTTTCGTTCCGCATCCGAACGGCAGGATATCCTCAAGCGGTTGCAAACGGGCGAGTTGGATGTGGTAGTGGGAACGCACCAGCTATTGGGCAAAGGCGTACAGTTTAAAGATCTGGGTCTGCTCGTGGTGGATGAGGAGCAGCGGTTTGGCGTGAACCAGAAGGAAAAAATTAAAACGTTGCGCACTCAGGTGGATGTGCTAACCCTCAGCGCCACGCCCATTCCCCGGACGCTGTACATGGCACTGTCGGGCGTACGCGAGATGAGCCTGATTACCACGCCGCCTCCGTCCCGTCGTCCGATTAAAACTCACTTGTCGCCCTACGATCCCGAAATGGTGCGTACGGCGATTCGGCAAGAGTTGGATCGAGGTGGCCAGGTGTTTTACGTGGTGCCACGCGTGGAGGGGATCGAAGAAGTTACTTTCAAGCTGCGGGAAATGATTCCCTCGGCCCGAATTGCGATCGCCCACGGTCAAATGCAGGAGGGTGAACTAGAGGCCACCATGCTCACCTTCAACAACGGCGAAGCAGAAATTTTGGTCTGTACCACCATCATTGAGTCGGGGCTGGATATTCCCCGAGTCAACACGATTTTGATTGAGGATGCGCAAAAGTTCGGGCTGTCGCAGCTGTACCAGTTGCGGGGCCGAGTCGGACGTGCGGGTATTCAGGCCCATGCGTGGCTGTTCTATCCCAAGCAGTCGCAGCTTACGGAAGTGGCCCGCCGCCGCCTACGAGCCATTCAGGAATTTACCCATTTGGGTTCGGGCTATCAGCTGGCCATGCGCGATATGGAAATTCGCGGCGTGGGAAATTTGCTGGGTGCAGAGCAATCCGGCCAAATGGATGCGATCGGCTTTGACCTGTACATGGAAATGTTGGAGGAAGCCATTCGCGAAATTCGCGGTCAGGAGATTCCGCAGGTGGACGACACCCAGATCGACCTGAACGTCACCGCCTTCATCCCCGCCGATTACATCCCCGATCTGGATCAAAAGATGAGCGCCTACCGGGCCGTGGCTACCGCTCAAACCCGGCAGGAGTTGACCCAGATTGCGGCAGATTGGAGCGATCGCTACGGCACCATTCCATCAGCGGCTCTCCAGCTGATTCGGGTCATGGAGCTAAAGCAAGTTGCGAAGAAACTTGGCTTTGCTCGTATCAAACCCGAAAACAAGCAGCATGTGGTGCTTGAAACGCCGATGGAAGAACCCGCCTGGAACCTGATGAGGGAAAAACTGCCGACCCATTTGCAAACGCGGTTTGTTTACACGCCGGGTAAGGTCACGGTGCGCGGTCTTGCGGCCCTCAGCGCCGAACTCCAGCTCGATAACCTGATTGACTGGCTCAACCGCATGCAGGGTGCAGTTCCCGAAGCTGTGTTCGCGTAATGTGAGTTCTACGCATGATTCGCAAAAAGCCCGATTTCCTGAATGAGGAAATCGGGCTATTCATCTGACGCGCTTTTACACGCTTAATGATGATGCCCACTATGGCTGTGGTGGTGACCATCGTGGCCATGATCGCTATGGTGATGGTGCCCATGGTCATGATGGTGACCGTGATCGTGGCTGTGGGTTTGAGCTTGCACCGCTGCCATTTGGGGATTGACCGACAGGGCCGTTTCTTCCAAGAGCGCTGCAATTTGCGCATCGGCCCAGTGAGCTGCCATGTGCAAAAACTCGGGACGGTCGTTGACGCAGGGCATTTGCACATAGGTGACTTCGGGGTGCTTGCGTCGTAGCCCGTGGATGATGTGATCGACGTCCAGTAGGGTTTCGTGGTTTTCGGTGGCAAAGCCGATGGGCATAAACACCAGCGCCGTGGCTCCCAGGTCAATTAGGTTGCGGGCGGCCAGATCGGCGTTGGGCTGCGTCCACTCAATCAGCGGCGTTTGGTGATTGAGCCAGCCCACCGAAATTAGGGGATAGCGATGAATCAGCTTTTCGCGCACTCGCTCATACAGCGCTTGGCTTTCGTCAATTCCTGAAGTGAAGCCCTTAGCCTTGTGGGGGCAACCGTGGTTCATGAGGATGATGCCTGTTTGGGATGGCAAGTGAGCCACGGCCAAATCCTTCTGGATCTTTTCCTCGACCATTTTGGCCATCAGGTCAATGTACTCAGGCTCGTTGTAAAACGAAGGAATGTAGCGCATTCCCTTAACCCAATGCTCGGTGCCTTCATACATGTGGGCTAGGGCTTTGTTTACCTGCTCTACGGCAATGCCGCTGGTAAAGATGGAATCGACCACCAGCAGGGGGTAGATCAGAATCTTGTCGAACCCTTCGGATTGGATTTGCTCCAGCACTTGCTCCGGCAGGAATGGCGCACAGAAGTTGAAGGCTTTGAAGACTTTGACCTTTTTGCCCCACTTGGCCTGAAGATTCTGCTCAATTCCCTCGCGCTGCTGCTCAAAGATGGCATTGTGCGGAGAAATGAAGTGGTCGTGCTGGTGTTGCCATTCGTGCAGGTCAAAAACGGCCAACAATTTTGCCAGGGGGGGATACAGCCACAACGGCACTGGGGCGAACTTGGCGGTGAGCAGGTTCAGCGCTTGTTCGTTGTAGTTTGCAAAGTCTTCGTAGCTTTCGACTTCACCATAGCCCATGAGCAATACAGCGATGCGATCGCCTGCTGCTGAATGAAGGGTAGATTCTTGCAGTTTTTCGGGGGTAGCAACCATGCAATGTGTCTCGCAGCGCGATGTTCTAATGTTAAGAGCGGATAGGCTCGTTTCTTTTTCATAGGTTAGCATCCCCCCCCTGGGCAGTGTCGTAAGATAGAAAACTTATCAGGACTTTATATCTTGAGGTATACGGGGCACCTGACAAAGCTTAAATTTTTTCTGAATTTGGCCTTCCCAAGATTGATGTTTTTTTAGCTCCATCAGGGTCTGCGCAGTTGAATGATGTTTGAAGCGCTTAGCGCTTCAAACATCACTGAATCCTCTGGTTTTTCGGATGAATTAGCGTAGGTCATAATCTCAACCCCAGAGGCGACGGCGAGCGGGGCCACTGAGCCGATGGTGAGTATCGCGCAAGAGGGTTGGAATATTGAGCCCTTCGGGGCAGCGCGGCAAACAGTCGCCACAGTCGGTGCAGCGATCGCCCCGGTTGCCAGGAAACCAATGGCCTGCATTCTCAAACATGCCATATCGGTACTTGCCATAGGTCGTCATGTCGTAGGCGATCGCCAAGTTCCGAAGGCGTAGCACCTCAGGGATATTAATCTCCACGGGGCAGGGCAAACATTTAAAGCACTGGCTGCACTGTTCCGTACCCAATACCGTTTGGCAATGTTGAGTGAGCTTGGCAAAAACGGCTTGCTCTTGCTGAGTTAACGGATTGCCCGAGTGCATGACTGGTTGCACAGGCTCTAGTTCCGCTGCGACGGCTGGGCCAATGCTGAGCGTGTGGATGCGAGGATCGCTCAGCAAAAAACGATAGGTGAGCGTCAGCGGATCGAACGGGGCACACAGCTGCTGCAAGCGCTCTGGCGGCGTGTACAGCATTCCGCCCTTATCAGCAGGGGAGATGATGAACACGCCCATATCGTGCTGGTGGGCTAGGTCTATTGCGGCGGCATTTCGCTGTTGAAAATAGTAGTAATGCAGATTGATAAAGGAAAATTGCTGTGTGGCGATCGCCTCCAAAATCACCTCTAGCGGCGCATGGGTAGAAAAGCCGACATGACGCACCTTGCCCTGAGCGATCGCCTGCTGTACTGCCGCCATACAGCCATTGGGGGCGGCAACCCAGCTCAAATGCTCCTTGGTATTGATCCCATGAATTGCAAAGCAATCCACATAATCCAACCCTAACCGTGCCAAAGATTCATCAATGGCTTGGGTAATGGCAGCGGGGTTGGGCGTGGGCGAAATTTTGGTCGTGATGCAAACTTGATCGCGGGGAACCGAGAGCGATCGCAGCGCGGCTCCTAAAAAAACTTCACTTTGGCCGTAGCCTCTGGCCGTTTCAAAGTGGTTGATGCCAAGCGATAGAGCCCGTTCCACAACGGCGATCGCGGCCTCTTGGGAGGCAAGGCACCGCATGGTTCCTAACGAAAATACCGACAAAGATAGATTGGTTTTGCCAAAGCGACGCGTCAACATACATACGTGGGAGTGTGTCTTCAAGGATATCCATGAGCCTGTCAGGCTACGATGCTCTATCCCAGAAGACAACCCCCAAAGTTTTGATGTTGGGCTTAGCTCTCGCTGCTTTTGGATTTGCCTTTTTGGGTAAAGTCCGACGGGCGCAAATCATTCAGAAAATCGCGAAATGCTTGGCGTTCGGCCTCATCCGCATCGCGATCGACGGGCACCGATGCGTCGGCAATGACCTCTTCCATCACCCAAATGGGGCTGCGAGTCCGCAGGGCAATGGCGATCGCATCGCTGGGGCGAGCATCGATTTCTTTGCGAGTTTCACCTTGGCGCACCGTCAAAATAGCGTAAAAAGTGCTGTCTTGAAGGGAATGAATGACAACCCGCTCCAGTGCCAGCTCCATTTCATCGAAAATATTGACGATCAAGTCGTGAGTGAGAGGGCGAGGTGGAGTTTGCCCTTCCAGCGCGCTAATAATCGCCCGAGCTTGATCTTGGCCGATATAGATGGGTAGCTGCCGACGTTCGGTGGAATCTCGCAACAGCACAATGGGGCTGCGGGTTGCTGCCTCTAGGGCAATTCCGGCGACCTTCATCTCAATCATTGCTTAGCCTCTAGAATCCAATGAGCGAACAGACATGGAACCCAATTGGTTAGTTGTAGTGTAATAGGAATGACCAGCAATTACGGATACAGCGTAACAATTGTCTCTAAGAACGAGGGCTTTCTTAGTGTTCTTACATACACACGGGCACGGACTCAGGATGTAACACAAAACCAAGTTCACATATCCTAGCGTTTGCCGTTTGGAAGTGCGATCGGTTTAAGTACCTATGTACTGCTTTCCGGGTTTTCTATCTCTATCCTTGAGAGGGGTGAGTGCCTGAGCCGTCCTAATATTTTTCTTTTGAAACAGCGCTTTTGAAAGAGCGCTAAGGGGTCTCAGGCTTGAACTCCAGTATGCCCTGTTCTCGACAGGATGCACCCGAAAAAATCTGAAAGTTTGACTAAGACTTGTCAAAACTTGCTAAGCCTATTTGAATGCTGTGGCCTGGAGCGATCGCTGTATTTCCAGGATAGGCGGTGTTCTCAATCTTGTGGTTGTCGTTTCTAGGGTTTGGGTCGATTTTGTAGACCCCCGGTTGATTACAATCAAATCATCCTCCTCAACAGTTGACTTGTGTTTACAGGCTTAATTCAAACAACAGGGACGTTGCAGCGCATCAGTGGCCATGAGCTTTTGGTGCAGTGCGATCGCTGGGCAGAGCGCATTCTCACCGGGTTGGAATTGGGCGATAGTGTGTCGGTCGATGGGGTATGCCTCACGGTGGTTCAAATCCGCAGCAACGGGTTTGTAGCCGATGCCTCCCCCGAAACCTTGGAGCGCTCAACTTTGGGTCGCAGCATGGTTGGCAACCGACCCGTCAATTTAGAACCCTCGCTTCGGGTGGGTAGCAAGCTGGGAGGCCATTTTGTCACGGGCCATGTCGATGGTTTGGGCTATTTGGAGTCAGCCGTGGCGGATGCCACCTCTTGGCAAATGCGGTTTCGGGTTGCCGATTCCAAAGTATCGCGGTACATCGTGTCGAAGGGCAGTATCGCGATTAATGGCATTAGCCTGACGGTGGCCGACTGCAATGCTTCGGGCAGTGAGTTTATGGTGGCGGTGATTCCCCTCACCTATGCCGAAACAAATTTGAGCTTGCTCCAGCCTGGAGATGCGGTGAATTTGGAAGGGGATGTGTTGGGCAAATACGTGGAGAAGTTTTTGCGGTTGGGCGATCGCCCCCATAGCGATTCGGTAGCACAGTTAGAAGACCTGCTCGTACCCGGCGGCATGGCGGTCTCGTCGGACTTTTTGGCTGAGCATGGCTACCTTTAGCGCTGACTCATCAAGGCCAACTGCTAGAAGGCAGCAGAGCGATCGCTCTGCTGCCTTCTGGTTTTGGATGAGTTGATTTGCAAGCCTCTTGCACGAAAGCCGTTTTCGGCATGAAATGTTGCGCGGCGTATCTGCGCAACATTTCATGCCGGAGGTTCACTGTTCGCCAACGGTTAATTGGCAGTTAATTGGCAGTTAATTGGCAATAGATGCCTGTACCCGCACCTCAGGTAGGTCGTCCACTGGCGGAGCTTGAGGCAGGTCACTGGCCTGTGGAGCCTGTTGAATGGCTGGTGCTGTGGCGGGCTGGGCGGTTTCCTTGGCGGTTGCTGGTGCCGCAATGGTTCCTGGAGCGGCGATCGCCACCTCAGGCAACACACCACCAGCCAGCTTGCCAAAGTCTTGTAGTTGACTAATCGCCAGCGTGGGCAACACTTTTGCCTCGACATCAAAATTGGGACTGAACTGAGGCGCAGGCAGTTGAGCCAATCGGAAGCCACTGACAAACTGAGCCAGGGCCGTTTGCAAAGCCAAGCCTGCATCCAGCGCAACCCAACCTTCCGAGGTCAGCTCACGAAACTCGAAGTGCAGGTGCGGTCCGGTTGAATTTCCAGTGCTGCCAACTCGACCAATTACGTCGCCTTGATTCACCTCTTCGCCTGGTCGGACAAAGATTTCCGACATGTGAGCATACAAACTTTGCTCTCGCCCATTGCTGTGGTTGAGCACCACGGTTAAGCCGTAGCCACCCATAAAGCCAGCGACATCTACTTTGCCAGATTTAGCCGCTACGATGGGAGTGCCCGTTGGTGCAGCCAGGTCTGTTCCCGTATGGAAGCGGCGATCGCCCGAAATTGGGTGCACTCGCCAGCCAAACACCGAAGTAATGGCCGCTGGAATGGAGAGGGGATATAGCAGTGTGACGTTTCCGTTGCCGGACACGGCTAAAGGCCGTAGGGTGCGATTGTAAAACGATTGAAGCGAGAGGGGATTGGACACACCTGCCGATCCAGAACCACCTGCCCCGCGAGTGGCGATCGCTTGTGGGGTCGCTTGGCCAGCTGCTCCGGGGACATCGCCATTTTGCTGCTGGGCCATCCGGCTTTGTACGGCGCGGCAAATACTAGCCGGAACTCCCTGACCAGGCTGCATGGCCTCTTCGCATCCGGTCGATCGTTCTGAGAACAGCACGGTAGGCTGGTTGCCCTCGGTTGCTCCGACACTGTAATCGGTGGTGTCAATGTAGAGTTCGCTAAAGTCGGTGAGGGCGCGATCGCCTCGGTTGCCATTAGGAGAAATCACCGGAACCTCAGTCACTTGCGGTACCTGAGGAGCCGTGGGCGATCGCTCCGGTGCTGGCTGAGCCACAGTGGGGGTTTCATTAGTCGATTCTTGGGCTGCTGCAGGAGCTTGGGGCGCAGGTTGGGAGCGAACCACCGGCTCGGCCTGCGGTTCTGCGGCTCGCTGGGGTGCTGGTTCGGCAACAGGTTGGGGTGCTGGCTCTGCTGCCCGCTCAACCGGAGCCGGGGCAGGTTCAGGCTTGGGCGGCGTGTAGGCTGGTGCGGGCGGTACCGCCGGAGTGAGCAAATCTTGAGCGCTGGGAACGGCAGGTGCATCCCCTTCTGGAGAAGCCAGCGCAATGGATAGGCCGTTGATGAGGGTGCTGGTTCCTGCGAATAGAGTTAGCAACAGAACTGCAGACCATTGACTAGAGCCAGAGTGTGAGTTACGAGCTTTGCTAGGTTTCTGAGTCATCACCGTTCGTTCGCGTCACTAAATATAAAAGACACCGTTGGCAGCCTGTGTGAAATCACGGTCATGGCTCCACTGCTTCAAGGAATTGTACTGGATTCTTTACAGAATCAGAGTGAAAAGTGACGTTCTTTACCACGATTTCACCCACCTGGGGGATAGTTTATAAAGTTCACGTTGAGAAGCTGAGTGTTGCGTTTTTTCGTTAGTTCACAAAAAACAGCTTGCCAACCAAGAACACCGATCTCCCCAAAACTGCACGTTCCTCGCTGATCATAGTCGCTTCTGTCCTAGGTTATGTTCCGCAGAAATGCGATAAATCTGGAGTGGCGGCTGGGGAGCTATCGATTTAGGCATAACCGAGCTGAATTTCTCCTGGTGGAATCTGGATTTCTTGACCGGAGGAGCGTTTCACTCTTAAGCCTCCGGTTTCGGTAATGCCTACAATGGTGCAGACTCCATGTGCTACCTCTACGGGGTGTCCCATGTTGTAGAGCAGGGCTTCGTATTGGGGAATGAGCGCTGCAATGCCAGCCGCCCGCCAATAGGTATAGCCGCCCACGATGCCTCGAATGACGATCGCTGCTACGGCTTCCAGGGAGGCGATCGCCCAAGGCGACTCTGGAGGAACTTGAGGCAGTGCCGAGCGTAGGGTAATGCCGGGATCAGGCACGGGGTTGCACCAGTTGAGCCCGACCCCAATGACCGCATGGGCCACCTGCCCCTGTCGAATGCGAGTTTCGGCCAAAATGCCGCCCAGCTTGCGACCGTGAATCACCAAATCATTGAGCCATTTGATCTGTACGGGAACGCCGTAGCGATGCAGCACCGTAGCAATGCCCCATGCACTCATGAGGGTGAGCTGCATGGCTTCGGTTGCTGCGATGTGGGGGGCGATCGCCATGGATAGGTAGAGTCCGCCGGGTGCCGATTGCCATTGCCGTCCCCGCTGCCCCTTGCCTGCCGTTTGCTGAAGGGCGATCGCTACGGTGCCTTCGGGTGCGCCTTCCTCTATCTGTTGCCAGACCAAAGCATTGGTGGATGGCACCACGTCGTAAATCTGGATTGGCGCATTTGGCAAGGGCTGGCAAAACCAGGGAGCATCTTCAAAGGGGAAATCTTGGAAATGCTGCAAATGCTGAGTTAGCTGAGTGAGATCAAATGTCATTCACACCCTCTATCATTCACACCCTCAAATTGAGCCAGGACTTACGCAAGCCCACTAAATCTGGTGTGTTGATGTTGTGGGTAGAGTGCTTCGTACCCTACCCACAACATCAATGTATGAGTCCAGTGAGCAAAACGGTGGCGCGGTTGCACTGCCGATGTGCTTCCAATGCAAGAAGTGCTGTAGCCACCTTTCGCATCGGAAACGATAAAGCTAAGATCCACGTGGCACGCTTACCCGTTTGGTGTACTTATGAGTCTTCACCCTACCTGGCAATGGCAATCTTGGGAAGAATTGCCGTATTTGACATGCAGCTTGTTGCAGGAGTTTCCCCACGGTTTTTTTACGCAGCAGTGTTCGCCGCGCTTGCCCGAAGACTTGACCCATGCGCTGCATCCTGAGGCGGCCGTATATCGAGTAAAGCAAGTGCATGGTAACCGAGTTCTTAGCCCCGATGAGATTGAGGGCCATGCGGCGATCGCAAAACCCGATGAAAGTCTGCCCTCGGCAGATGGGGTGGTGGTACATCAGCCCGCCCAGGCCGCGTGGGTGTGCTCGGCAGATTGTGTACCTGCGCTCATTGCCGATGTGAGAACGGGGCAAGTGGCTGCGGTGCATGCCGGTTGGCGAGGGACTGCGGCCAAGATTGTGCCAGAGGCGATCGCCCGATTACAGCAATCCGGCAGTTGCCTGTCTGATTTGCGGGTGGCATTGGGGCCAGCGATCGCTGGAGAAGTGTATCAGGTCTCTACCACGGTGGCGGCTGAAGTCGGGGCTAGTGTGGTTAAGAGCGTGGCAACCTCAGCGGGCAATGGTTTGCGCGATCGCCCAGAGCTAGATGTAGCGGCTATTTTAAACGAGTTGCGACAGTTTCCTCAGCCTCCCATTTTGCCCGACGAGCAGCCCGGTCGTGTACGGCTGGATGTGCGGCAAATTAATCTTCTGCAATTGATGCGGTTGGGGTTTACCGAGGCTCAAGTGGCGATCGCCCCCTATTGCACCTATCAAACCCCTGAGCACTTCTATTCTTACCGTCGCAATCCCCAAAAAAAGGTGCAATGGTCTGGAATTGTTAGCCTTGCGGCTTAGTCCGTTGCTGCGTAGGTTTCCGGGATGATTGGTCGTCGCTAAAGCTTAGGTGCAGGCCCTGAGCACCAGCAAGGGCGAACAACCGTGGGATATTGACACCGTGGGACATTGGCGAGGTTAAAGATTTGCCTCCCAGCTGGCCGAAGAATTGGTGGATGATTTAGCCTTGAGCGATAGCTCCTTCTCACCTGGGCCACATGAACGATTTGGCATCTCTTCCTGCCGTTGTCATTCTCAGTTGGAGTGCTGCCCTGCGGCAGGCAAGTGCTGTGGCCCACACTCCAGAAGCCATAATGCGGCATGTAGCCCATTACCTATTTGAGCAGCTGAGTGGCGAATTAGGGCCTGCGGCTGATGGTCGAGCGAATCATCGAGCGAATCATCGAGCGAATCGACAAGCTGACTGTCGATCCGTAGAGGGATGGGTGCTACGGCCAACAATGACGGATGGTGAAGCGCTTCGGGATCATCCGCCAACCTGGAGTTTAGCGTCTATTGCTTGGGTCGGAGACGAAACTAATGCGGCCTCTCTGTTTCCTCAACCTGGGCCAAATCATGCGATCGCTCTGGGATCACTATCTCCAGCGTGCCATGCAAGGTTGGGGGAGCTGGTTCGAGGATTCGGTCTGGAAACGGATAGGGACGGCTGTCCGCGACTGGGGGCTGAACCTGTTGCACCCTGCGATGTTGTTGTGCTGCGGCGATCGCCCCATCAGCCATGCGTTGTTGGGATTGGTTGCCTTGTGCCATCGGGTGAGCTGTGGTTTTTGCTGCTGTACTGCCAAACAGAGGTTTTGCCTCAGCAGGCCACCCGGCTAAAACCGTGGGGACTCAGCCTCAACGTCGCGCTACAACAGTGCCAAACTCCTGCAACCGTCGATCCTCAACTGCTGAGTCAGCTGCTGCATGCCTATGAATGGCTGGCAACTCAGGCTTCACAGGTTCCAATTGGGCAAAAAACTACCGAATTGGGCTTGGCTGAATCGACCCCAACGGAGCGGGCGATCGCCCCGCCTGAAAGTGGTTCAGCCAAAGTGCAGTCCTACCTGCCGATTTCCTCACCTACCTCTTCCAAGCCTGTTGAAGACACCATCCCCGACCGTACCGGGGCTCAGCTATTTGAGCAAATTTTTAATCAAGCCGCCGTGGGCATTTTGCAGTCTTCGTTAACAGGACTGTATATCAGAACCAATCAGCGCTTTGTGGATATGGTGCAGTACACCGCAGATGAGCTACAGCATATCCACTATGCCTCCATTACCCATCCCGACGACGTGGATACAGATTTAGCTGCTAGCCAAGAGGTGGCAAACGGCATCAGATCTCACTTCTCTTTGGAAAAGCGCTATATCCGCAAAGATGGTTCCTTCATCTGGGTTCATTTAACCCTATCGCTCTTGCGAGATGAGGAGGGGCAACCGGAGTCGGTGATTGGGGTCGTGCAGGATATTCATGATCGCAAAATGGCCGAAGCCGCACTGCTGCGAAATGAAGCTCGTTTGCGCATCTTATTTGAGAACATTCCTGTGCTGGTGAATGCTAAGGATGACGCTGGCAACATTATTGTTTGGAATCAAGAGTGTGAGCGGACAACGGGGTATGCGGCGGAAGAAGTGGTAGGCAAGCCGGATATCTGGGCCAAGCTGTATCCCAATGCAGATTACTTAGCGCAGCAGATGGCTCTGTGGCAACAGCGGGGAAATATGTACCGCAACTGGGAATGGGATCTGGTTGGTAAAGATGGTCGTGTGAAAACGATCTCTTGGTCGAGCGTGAGTGATGTGTGGCCCATTCCCGGTTGGGCGGCTTGGGGCATTGGGGTAGATGTGAGCGATCGCAAACAGGGTGAGCAGTTGCTGCGGTTGCGCACTCAGCAGCAGCGCATTGTTGCTCAACTCAGTCAACAGGCTTTGGCTGGAGCTGCCCTGCAAGAGCTGATGCAGGCGGCTGCCCAGTTTGTTGCTCAGGGGCTACAGGTGGAGTACTGCAAAATTTTGGAGCTGTGTGATGAACATACGCTTGTGTTTCGGGCGGTGCAGGGTTGGCCGTGGCAAGAGTTGGTCGGGACCCACATGCCCATTAGCCAGGAATCGCTGTCTGGCTATGTGTTGCTCCACAATGGCCAACGTTCGGCTAGGGAAAAGGCGGAACATGGTGCGCTTGCGCCTATCGTGCTGGAGGATCTCCAGCGCGATCACCCATTTTTAGGGTCTCGTTTGTTTCAAGATTACGGCATTGTCAGCGGCATCAGCATTGCGATTTCGGGGCGCGATCGCCCAGTTGGGGTAATTACAGCCTGTTCTCCCCAGCCCAAAAACTTCGCTGATGAAGATCAAGATTTTTTGCAGGCGATCGCAAATATTTTGGCGACGGCGGTACATCGACAGCAGCGCGATCGGGAACTCGAAAATCAAGCAGAAATTCTACAGGCCATTATCGATCATGTTCCGGTCATGCTGCTGTTTATCTCTAGCACTGGTAAGGTTGAGCTCATCAATGCTGCGCTAGAACAAACCTTAGGATGGACCAAGGAAGAATATATCCATAACGATATTCTTTATTATTGCTACCCAAATCTACAGGAATATGAACGCAGTCTTGCATGGGTTAGTGAATCAACAGGCCAATGGATGGATTTCAAAACGGTAACGCGCGATCGCCGAGTGTTAGATACATCCTGGGCCAATATTCGTTTGGCCGATGGAAGTGTGATTGGAATTGGGCAAGACATTACAGCCCGCAAACAGGTAGAAGAACAGCTACGACGCAACCAAGCACAGCTTTCTGAAGCTCTTAGCATGGCCCAGCTAGGCTACTGGGAATACTATCCTGAATCTCAAACCGTGTGTTTGAGCGTTCAGTTTCAAACGCTTTTGGGAATCAACCCAAGCTCGGTTGAGCCTCTCATTCTCTCCTTTTCAGAGTTTTTGCATCAATGCATTCACCCATTGGATAGGGCTTTGTTTGTGGTGAAAATTGGTGCCGCCCTTCAGCAGCCCAATGTTGGCAGTTTTGATGAGTTTGAACACCGTGCCCTGCATGTTGATGACTACGAACTTGATGTTTTGGTGCGGCTGCGCTGGCTGCATGATGATGCCACCAAACTTAAGCTCTACGGCACCATGCAAAATATTAGCGATCGCAAGCTGGCTGAACGCGAAATTCGACGGTTGAATACTCAGCTTGAATTATTGGTTGAACAACGTACCGCCGAGCTAACTACCTTTTTTAATGCGCTGCCCGATTACATCATGGTTGTTGAGCGCGATACCATGACGATTCCATTTTGTAATGATTTGATGGCCCGGGCTGTTGGTGCCCAAAGCCGCAAAGAGCTGGAAGGTAAGACGATTCGTGACTGGTTTTCATCAGAAGAGCTGGCCCATATTCTGGAGCAAAACCGCCACGTCTTTGAAACTGGGGAGACGCTTCATCTGCAAGAGGCCGTCGATCTTCCCGAAGGCAAAGGCCATCTCGACACGTACAAAATTCCGCTCAAGCGTCCAAATGGTCAGGTCTACGCCTTGATCGCATCCTCTCGAAATATTACCGAATTGGTCGAGGCCCGTCGCACGCTGACTGAGCGCACCATTCAGCTAGAGGCAATTAACCACGAGTTGGAATCTTTTTCCTACTCGGTTTCTCACGATTTGCGTGCTCCGCTTCGCCACATTAACGGGTTTGTGATGGCATTGCGCGGCCAACTGGCAACAACTGATGCGATCGCCAATCCCAAAGTGCTTCACTATCTCAATATTATTGAGCAAAGCAGTCACAAAATGGGACAGTTAATTGATGGGTTGCTGACCCTATCGCGGATTGGTCGCCGTCGTATGGGCTACCAACCTGTGGCTCTCAATCCCCTGGTGACCCGAGCGATCGCGCTCAGCAATCGACATGCGCCCGATACAGCTGAAACGACGATTGATGAGCCAATATTCATCGTGGCACCTTTACCCACCGTTTTGGGTGATGAAGATCTGCTGCAACAGGTGTTTACCAACCTACTCAGCAATGCTGTCAAATTTAGTCGTGGGGCGATGCCTCCCTGCATTGAAGTAGGAAGCTTAGACGACAACACAATTTTTGTGCGGGACAATGGCGTAGGCTTTTCCATGGAGTACGCCGATGAAATTTTTGGCGCGTTTCAACGTTTGCACTCCCAGCAGGGATTTGAAGGGAATGGCATTGGGCTGGCGATCGTACAGCGAATTGTTCATCGGCATGGGGGCCATATTTGGGTTGAAAGTGAACCCCAAAAAGGGACTTGCTTTTACCTAAGACTCACCGTAATCTAATGTTTTCCATGGCACGCTCTTCTGCAAAAGGAGGGACAAAAAATCAAAGATTTAGGCCAAGCCAAAATTTTTCAAACGAAAGATGATTTTAATCAGGTGATTTCATACACCTAAATGAGTGTTTGATAAGTAACTATTTTTTGGTTTTTACGAGTTATTGCGAGTCGTGCGATTTCGCGAATGATATTCCATTAACGTTATTCTTAATGAATCACCTGATGACTCTATTGCATTTAAAAAGACAGGTAAATTGGTGCTTGGCCTTTTTCGCCTAGTCAAAGTCCATTGATTTGACAGGTTTCGATGGTTTACCTGGCTGGTGGAATGTGAGAGATGCAGCGATCGCAGCGATCGCCCCAGTATCGATCTAAACCAGGAGAGCGTAGGATAAATCTCTACAAGAGGCGATACATCATTTTCAATTGCTAAATTAACGCTTCAAAGGGCACATCGTGGCGCATTGTTGGCTTAATCAGTGAGCGCAAACCTGTCAGTTATTCTGTAGATAGATTCGGTGGGTGATATTTTTATTGCTGGATTCTAAAGTTATTCATAAGCTGTCAACCTAACTGATATGAGTTGTTTAGATATAGAACCTGCTCGTATTTTATTAGTAGAAGATGATCCAAACGATGTTGAGCTAATACGCCTTGCTTTTAGTGATAGCAACCTGATTGAACAGTTAGATGTTGCATATGATGGCGAGCAAGCTCTACAGTACTTGTTGGGCCGCGAAGGACAGTCGCCTCAGTCACCGTTGCCCCGACTGCTCCTTCTCGACTTAAAGTTGCCAAAGATCAATGGCATTCGAGTGTTGCAAACGCTGCGAACACACCCGCGCACTCAAAACATGGTTGTGGTGGTGATGACATCTTCTCAAGAAGATCGAGATTTGAATGCTTGCTATGAATTAGGAGTGA
This sequence comes from Leptolyngbya sp. AN02str, assembly GCF_050565595.1. NCBI lineage: Bacteria > Bacillati > Cyanobacteriota > Cyanophyceae > Leptolyngbyales > Leptolyngbyaceae > Leptolyngbya > Leptolyngbya sp. AN02str. Next base: position 35,519 of record NZ_JBNXVR010000043.1, read on the forward strand.
ATAGCTATATCGTTAAACCATTAGATTTTCAGCAGTTCACTGAAGTTGCAAGCCAGGTTGGTCTGTACTGGATGCTGCTAAATCGGCCTCCTCTGCCAATTCGCTCATAGCTTGGTTGACTTAGCGTGTGGACTTGCTTTTCCCAACCAAAACCCAACGATTTATTTAATTAACTAGGCCGCCATTATCAAACACAAAATCCCAAAGCTCTGTGCCGCCTGCACAGCGGGCGGCACAGAGCTTTGGGGTCTGGGTTTTCATGGTGTCGAGGTCCTTACGATGTCGTAAGATAACCTGTGATTTCTCCTTGCAAATCTACGGATCTTTTATCTGAAGGGTCGGACTATCCTGTAGGTTGTTATGATGGTTTATCCAGGCTTTATACCTGTTTGGACGATTTGTGCAATTCTATCGTTGTCCAACCTTGAGCTATGGTTTTGTCGCGCCCACGGTCAGAAAATACTAGCCACCTCACGCAACAGCCAACGATGTCACCGCTTCGTCTTCTGTTTGTAGAAGATTCTTTGTTGGATGTAGAGCTGATGAGCATGGCGCTTGAAGCTGCTCAGATTGACTTTGAATTTGATGTGGTTGACCGCATTGAGGTCTGCCGTGAGTATTTGGCATCTCGCTCGTATGATGCGGTGCTGAGCGATTATCGGCTACAGGGCTTTACTGCTTACCAAACGCTCAAGCTGTTGAGAGAGGCTCGACAAGAAATTCCGCTCATTTTGGTGACGGGTAATTTAGAAGATGATGCGGCGGTTGAGTGCATTAAGGCTGGTATGACAGACTATGTCATGAAAGATCGCCTGTTTCGGTTGCCGATGGTGCTGCGGCGATCGCTCGATGAATTTTCGCTGCGACGGCAGCAGCAAGCCATTAGCCGTCGGTTGCAGCAGCAACTTAAGCGTGAGGCTTTGGTGAATCAAATTGTGCGGGCGATGCGGGAGACATTGCAGCTAGATGAGGTGATGCAAACTACGGCTGATATGTTGCATGAGGCCCTCCAGGTTGAGCGTTGCTGCTTGTTTACCCTAGAGCCACAATCGGGAGTTTATGTTCGCCAAGTTAGCCAGGAGTCAAGAGATCGCGACGTGCTCCATCATAGGGTTGTGCAATGTCCCATCTTTGAACACTACTATGAACAGATGAGGGCAGGGCAACCGGTCGTCATTATGGATGTGAATGCAAATCACTCTGAAGTGTTGCCCCGCGTGGCTTACTCCTACGCTGCTACAAACAATATTCGTGCGTTTGCGATGTTTCCGCTGTTGCATCAAGGTAATTTGCTGGGCGGCATTATTGTTCACCAATGCGATCGCCCGCGTATGTGGACGGATGATGATTGCGATTTGGCATCTGCGGTGGCTGATCAATGTGCGATTGCGGTTCACCAAGCTCGACTGTTTGAACAGGTGCAGCGCCATGCTCAGCACGAACAATTGCTGAACCACATTAGCCAGTCCATCAACTCCAGCCTCGATCCAACCTTTATCTTGCAAGAGATTGTACGGCTGACTGGCGAAACCTTCCAGGTTGATCGGGTCATCATTTACAACACCCATGCTGATTCAATTCAAACCAAGTGTGAATGGTTGGCCGATGCCAATGTGCCTTCTATGGCAACGTTTACTGCACCAGCTTGCCACTGGTTTGATGCGGCCGTTTGTCCGGGAGAGATGCCTGTTGATTGGGTGTTGCATGTGCCGCACTACAGTACGCTTCCAGCTAACTCTACTCGCCAAGAGATGATCACTCAGTATTGGTTGCAGTCGGTGTTGGCCGTTCCGATCTTTATGCACGATGTTTTTATGGGCGGTTTGGAATTGCATACGGTTGTGGCTCCCCGCATGTTTACCCCAACCGAGATTCAGCTCCTCCAGCAAATTGCCAACCAAGCGGCGATCGCCTTGTGTAACGCCCAAAGCTATGCCCAACTCGAAGCGCTTGTGCAAAAGCGGACGAAAGAGCTGGTTCACGAAAAATATTTGTCAGAAGCAGCCAACCGGGCCAAAAGCGAGTTTTTGGCCCATATGAGTCACGAGCTTAGAACGCCCCTAACAGGGATTCTTGGATTTACGAATATCCTGACCGATCAATTGGAGAGTGTGCTCAATCCAGAGCAGCAAAAATATATTGAAGCGATCGCCTCCTGCGGACAGCATTTGCTCGATCTTATTAATGACCTGCTCGACTTATCGAAGATAGAAGCCGGACGAGAGGAATTATTTTTAGAACCAGTGGTGGTTCAAGAAGTTTGTGATGCTTGCGTCGGCATGGTACAAGAAACGGCACGTCAGCGCAATTTGCCATTACATTTAGATATTGAACCAGACTTAACCGTATGTGTTGCTGATAAGCGTCGATTAAAGCAAATCCTCTCGAATTTGTTATCCAACGCGGTTAAGTTTACGAATGAAGGATACGTTCGCTTGAGCGTTTGCGCTGTCGGTCGGGCGATTCATTTCATTGTTACTGATACGGGGATTGGCATTGCTCCTGCCGATCAGGAAAAACTGTTTCAAGCATTTTTGCAGCTTGATAGTGGTCTCAGTCGTCGCTATGAGGGGACGGGTTTGGGGCTGGTTCTTGCTCGCAAACTGGCTCAACTCCACGGTGGAGATATTGTGGTTCAGTCGGAGTTGGGCAAAGGCAGCCAATTTACGCTCATCTTGCCTGATACCGAACAGGACTTACGCAGTTGAATGATGAGTTGATGATGTTTGGAGCGCTTATCCCTGGTTTTTTGGATGAAATGCGTAAGCCCCAACCGAAGTTTGGGAATGGTGCTGGCATGGGCATCGGCCACGATTCGATTCCGGGGCTGCTCTAGATCTGTGCACTACAAGCGTGAATCGAAAATTCAGGCAGTCTGTCAGGTTCATGAATGTGGAGACTACCACATGTTGGGGTGGCTATTATTCTGGCGCGATCGCGCCACGTTTCCTGATCCCACGGTGCGAGTTGAAATGTTGCCACCTGGTTAAAAACCGTCAGTTTTGGATAAGCTGAAACACCCATAACCGAAACTGTCGTTAAAAAAACTCCCGAACATTGTCCGGGAGCTTTCTTTGCGGATGACTCGACCAACCTAGAACTAATGGGGTCTATTTCAGGTTGATGGTTGTCTCTGACTCACCTATTTGCACTTATCGATTCGACTCGCCTTGGTTGAGCAAATCGACGTCTGCCAAGCTGCTGTCTACCGAACCATCTGTCGTGGAAGGAAAGCGCTTGTATGGAACCACATCATCTCCAAAGTAGCGAGCATACTCTGCACTGTTGACGAGCGCCGCAACGGCAGCCTTCAAACCGCGATCGCTCAACAGAATCGAGTATTCACGAGTTTCGGCTTGGGTTGCAGGTGCCCGACCCAACAGATGGCGGAACAAGAATTCCACACCTTTCGCTTGGGGATAGTGCGCCAAGAAGCGCTGGCTATAAGCCTCAGACGATGCCAAGCTCTGAACAAACTCACGCACCGAAATTTCCCGGTTCATCAGCTTGTTTTCCAGCTCAACGTAGCGGAACTCTGCGGGCACTTGACCGCTAAAGACTTCCATCACCTGAACGTAGATTGCATCTACCACCATGGCCAAATCATATTGATTGGTGGAAGGGCTCACTCGAAAAATACGAGCAGGCTTACGACGCATACCGCTGAGGTTGGCTTCCATCGCCTCACGCTCTGCTTCAGTAGAGAGCGATCGCCCAGAGTCTACATAAGTATTCTGGCTCGCTGCCATATCAGCGATCGCCTTACCCATCAAGGGCATCTTCGAACCATCGATTTTAGATTTCGTTGGTTCAAAGCTGGGAACCACCAGATCCTTATTCTGCTTGGTCAGCGTATTATAGAGCTTCTGCGTGTTGGGATAGTTCGCCGCAGGCAACGTCAAGTAACGGTTGTAAGGAACCGTATCCTCGCCAAAGGCCTGAGCATACTCTTCCGTGCTCACCATTGCATTGATGAAGCCCTTCAAACCTTGGGTCGCCAAAATTTGGTTGTACTTGCGAATTTCAGCCTGATCCAACGGAGCCCGACCCAAGAAATGCTTTGTGCCCAGCTCAATCACTTTCGTATTGGGGTAAGGCGTGTAGAACTCCTTGGTGTACAGGTTCGACGTACCTAGTGCTTCAATAAACTCCCGCACTGTAATCTCACCATTGCCCAAGCGGCTCTCTAACTTAGAGAACTCATTCTGCACAATGTAAGGTGCCACATCCCGTTCAAAGATTTGACGATAGGCAGCTCCAATCAGGGTGTTCAACGCAGGCTTATCGTAGGTGTTGGTGAGCTTAAAGACCTTGCGCTGTTCGCGCTTCTTGGTCACACCTTGGCTAGAGCGGAACTGAATTCCAGGCTCAGAACGCTCTTCGCTCACTTCGCCCAACTGCACAAACATCGGAGCTTCTTCGTCAGCCTTCACCTTCAAGATGCCCTTGTCGCTAATGCTGCCCACACGGTTGCTCCGCAGTGACAGACCAGCCGGAGTCAGGTAGCGCTCGTACGGAACCGTATCCTCACCAAACACATCGCTATATTCCTGGCTGTTCAACATCGCTTCTACCAGGCCATACAAACCCTTCTTCGAGCAAATGTCGAAGTACTGGTTCATCTCCTGACGGCCATAGGTAGGACGACCCAACAACCGACGGTGGATATATTCCACCGCTTTGGTCACATACAGCGGAGTCCAATACAGCTTACGGAACAGCTCTGACTTCGCCAAGATGCGAACAAACTCACGTACGGTGATTTCGCCGTTCTCCAGCTTAATTTCGGCAACCTTTTGGCGCTGACCTTCGTACACGTCACGACCAAATATTTGGAGGTACGCCGCACGAATCACCGCCTGGGTTGAGCTTTCCGAAAACTTAACGCTAACGCCCTGAGTCCCGGTAGAAACAGAGCCGCGAGGCCCCTTGGCAAAAGTTTTGGTATTGCTCGGAATTTGATCGAGCTTGAATACTTTGGGACCGAGGGAACCAGGAGCAACACCCCGCGCACCGGGATTGCTGAGTTGGTTGTTAATGCCCGGGCCGCGGTTGATCAGAATACGGCGAGTATCTTTGCCAAAGGGCGCAGGTTTGGTGCTGGGGTTTTGAGTCTCTTTTGGAAAGATTGCTCCAAACTGAATTTCCAGCGGATCATTGCCAGAACCATACACGTGCTGATCGGGCAGCGGTTGGTTGTAGCGAGCAAAGGTCGTGATGAACTGAGGAATTTTGCGGAACGGCGCGCTGTATTTAAATAGATCCTGCTGAGGTCCCCAGTTGCGACATTCCTGAGCTTCTTGACCCAAACCACGCAGGTAAGGAACAGTCTCTTCTCCAAAATAGTCGGAATATTCTTTTGAATCGACCAGGGCATCAACCAATGCCGACAAACCACCATTGGACACGATGCTGAAGTACTTCTGCACTTCTTCGCGAGAGCTGGGGCCGCGTCCTAAAACGTGACGGAAGGCTAGCTCTAGCGCGCGGCTGTTGATGTAAGGCTCGAAGAAATTCTTGCGGTACAGCGGAGACTTGGCCAAACGGCGAATGAACTCCTTCATGGAGATTTCGCCATTCTTCACCTTGGATTCCAAGTCAGAAATGCCGAGGGAGTAGGCGCGGGTGATGTCCCGCTCAAACACCTGGCGGTACGCTGCTTTAATAACTTCAATTTTTTCAACGGCCGATAAACCGGGCTTCATGGCGTACTTGGGCCGACGCTCGGAGGCATTGAAATAGATTTGAGGAAGCTGTAGGCCTTGCTGGTCGCTAGAAGGCCGCTGGCGCAGCTTGCTAGATGGGGTGGGCGCGACAAATTCGTTGATCAGAACTTCAAAGTATTGCGCAACAACTAGCGCTGCGTCGGCATCTTGGCGGAACAAGCCCAGGGCTGCAACTCGCATTTCTTGAAGAGCCACAATGGTGGCATCGCCAGAGCAGGCGTTCTCGATAATTTCCCGCAAGCCACGGGTATTGACCGCAATGATATTGGGGTCACCCGCCACAATTGCATAGGTAACGTAGCGCAGGAACCAGCTCAAGTCACGTAGGGACTTTTGCATGTTGCTGGGGCCGTAGCGTGCCACGTTGATGGGGCGAAACCCGGGAGGAGTAGGGCCACCGCTGGGCGTAGCAAATAGAGAGCGAATCCCATCTAGAAAACCGCTGCTGCCACCGGATACATAAGTGGTGGTGCCCAATTTCATGGCTTCGCGGGTGTCGAGCGCGACGCCGCCCATGGTCATGAGGACGGGTTCTTCTTCCCTCGGCTTTTCCAAAAATGCCATTGGAGAACCGCCTACAAAGATGCGGTTGGCAGCACGAGACACAATCAGTTCTGCATTTCGGGTAATTGTGTCGGCAATCTCAAGGCGCTTTAGCCCGGAGCTAAAGAAGCTGGAGAGTTCATTGAGTTCGCCCCGTCCCAAGAAGCGGTCTTGCTGTTCGGCTTGAGAGATGGTTGAAACGGGCAGAGTTTGATATAGGTTTGGCCGTGCGACAGAGCTTCCACCACTTGCCTTTACACTCATCGGATTTCAAAAGCTCCCTTCAATAAACAGTTGCTTTAGGTGATCGCGTCAGAATTTCCTGGTGTGGTTTGCTGAGGCTCGATGCTGTATCGCGAAGAACGGCATACGGCTGAGCGAGTTTACTAAACGACACATCCAGGGTCATCCAGCTTAATTAAATAGATTAGAACGTTTCGGCTTCTCAACACTGCTTTATTAAGAAGTGTATATACGACCTGACGCTGCTTTCCTAGCCAATCATACGAGACGGTGGTAAAAGGCTGAGAGGAGGTATAAGTTTTGTTACTTTCTGAATGAGGTTTAGGAGATTTGTTGCTGCTTTTGGCACGGATCAGGGTTGGATGATAAACGCTTTGTCTTACTTTCTTAAGAGCGATCGCTCTCTAAAAAATATCAGCGAATGGACTGGCTATGGCTGTGTTGAGTCTGAGGTGCATTCCTTTTTGTAATTTCGGGAATCTTGGGTTTGGGGTGAATTATCGGCATTCCATCTGCATCTGAATTTGATGTTTTGAGCATTCGTAAAATTTTATGAGACGACTCGATCGCAATCAATCTCAAGCAAGCTCGGTTCACGTTGGTTTGTACAACCAGGGGCTATTGCGACAGGAGCTAGAATCAACTCGCCAGCAAAATGATCAGCTCTGGCAACAGCTAGAGCAGTCTTCGGCAGAGGCGGAGCGCTTAAAGCAAGATGTTGAGACTAAGTCTGCGATCGCCAAAAAGAAGGATCAAGAAAAACAGGGTATCTTGCAAAAATTATTAGCAGCGATCGCCTCTCGCAACTCTATGCGCGGCAAACTTGGCAACATGACGGCCCAGCGCAATCGCGCTTTACGCCAAGTGCAAACCTTGGTTGCCCAAAATGCTGAAGTGATGCAGCAGCTGAAGCAAACAACAGACAAACTGGGCGATGCTTACCAGCAAATCGAAATCATCCAAAAAGATATGGATGAAGACATGTTGGAATTGGCTCAAGCCTATCGGAATATGGAAATTGAGCAGCGGGCGCTCCTTCCTGCCCCGCTGAAAGTGCTGCTAGATCAAATCGAACAAGACTACATGACCGTCTAGCCATGAAACGTAGAGCCGATCGCAACCGCGAGCTTGAAGCGGTCAAAAACACCTTGTTTGAATCTGGAGTTTCTGTGGTTAAGGCCGCTAAGGCCCATGAGGAAATGTTTATGACCTCGATGCAAATGCTGACAGACGCAATGTCCTTAGACGAGCCTGAATCGCAACTTCAGAGTGCCGACTCTACCCTTTTGCTGCAAGGGGCAGCGCCGTCCAACTCCTTTTATTTTGAATATTTGCAACAGCGCCAAGCTGCAGAACAGGCAATGGATTTTGACGCCTATCTGGAAGCAGAACACAAGCTCAAAGAGCTTGAGGAGCTAGAAATTGGACGGTTAGAGAGAAATGCTCGCAAACTAGAAGCCCAACTTCGGATTGAGCAGGCTCAGCGCCAACTCCAGCACATGCAGCACTCTGAGTCGGAAGTATCAGTATCATCAAGGTCATCCAAGCTCTGGACAGAGGAAACTCTAAAAGCAACCTATAAAACTTTGGGGGGCGTAGCTCAAGCCCTAGATATTTCTGCTAAGAGCTGGAAAGAAGCGGTAAAAAAGGCAAACCTGCTCTGAGCGCACAATTGGTAAGCGCACAATTGGCATCTGAACAAAGCTTTGGTAGTGGTTCACATTTGTGGATGTGAACCACTACCAAAGCTTTCTGCTGTCGTCCTCTTGAATAACGTGAGTATGGATAAGCTGAAGTGCCTATTGTATGCGCAACACGCACGCAATGGCCTTTTCTAAGGTTTGCGCAACGCGCAAACCTTAGAAAAGGTCTGAACCAAAACTGACGTTTGAATACTGCAGGGTCAGCTCTCGTCAGGATACAAATTCTGTGAGAACTGGCCCAAGCTCATGCCAACGGAGGGCTAAAGGCAGAATCTAATATCTCTTGCAAAAATGAATATGACGTAAAGATTAAAGATGCCTGTCAGGTTCAGCAAAATAAGCTAGAACTTCAGCTATGTAGCTTAAGGCGTTTTCTTGTTTAGCCTCTCATCATAGAAGAGAGAAGCTTAATAATTAAGTTGCGCTTCTTGTTCAGTTCTTCTTAGGTTATTCTGCGATCGACTCAGCATGTTGCCATATTTCGTTCGTACCAATCAGGTTCGTACTTTCAAATTTTTTGCAGACGGCACTCTGCATACTGGAATGACCTTTAAGCAGAAGCTGTATAAACTTCATCGACGGTACATGTCTGGTGAGCGTTTGGATGCAATGTGTTCTGCTACCGCGATCGCCAATCAGGGCTATCAAACCGTCGTTACCGTGTCTGACTCCGACCAAGAGTATGTCGTATGGGTCGATGTTTCGTTTGTCGAAGACCTAGGCGAGGAGCCTCCTGCCCCCACTCCAGGGTTTGAGCGATCCTCTCGTGAGCAAGTCGGTGTTCGTTCTCGGCTAGAGAATGTAGAACACCTTTAAACCCTCTGGCGGTTGGGTCATGAGGGTCTGCATGACCCGGATTCAGAAACAATCCCTTGGGTTATATCTAGTAATGCTCTGTCATTTTCACGTGGAGCGACCTACGGAGCTGATCGGCAACACAGATTGGCTGCTCTACAAGACCTTTGCTTTTTTAAGGACAGATTTTAGAATGCGCCTTGGCTAATTTGCTAGCCGGTTTGCCCAACTTTGGGGCAAACCAAACCATTCTTGAAAACCGTTCAGAATGGGCTCAGCCTGCAAGTGCACATACAAGTGCATATAAAACAAGACCCTTAACTTTGGGGCATGATGGCTCTGGGGTTGCGATAGACTCAAAAATGCCGCTTGAGCAACATTCAAAACGAGTTTTCATGACCAACCCGTCTTCAGATGCCCAACAGGTTAGTGCTGCGGTTGCTAGCCTTTACGATACCTATCCATTTCCGCCTGAACCTTTATTGGACGAACCGCCACCCGGCTACAACTGGCGGTGGAACTGGGTGGCGGCCCACAATTTTTGCTTGGGACGCAAGCCCGATCGCGACAATATTCGAATTTTAGATGCAGGATGTGGTACCGGAGTCGGCACGGAATATCTCGTGCACCTTAATCCGCATGCTGATGTGACCGGAATTGACCTGAGCGCTGGCGCATTGGCGGTTGCCAAAGAGCGCTGCCAGCGCTCGGGTGCTGATCGCGTTGAGTTTCATCACCTCAGCCTGTTTGATGCCGATCAGCTACCGGGCGAGTTTGATCTCATTAATTGCGTGGGCGTGCTACATCACACAGCCGACCCTATTCGGGGAATTCAAACTCTGGCTCGCAAGCTGGCTCCTGGTGGCCTCATGCACATTTTTGTGTATGGCGAGCTGGGCCGATGGGAAATTAAGTTGATGCAAGAGGCGATCGCACTTCTCCAAGGCGAGCAGCGGGGAAACTACCGCGACGGGGTGCAGTTAGGGCGTCAAATTTTTGCGGCTCTTCCTGAAGGTAACCGCATCGTCAAGCGTGAGAAGGAGCGTTGGTCGCTCGAAAATCAGCGTGACGAAAACTTTGCCGATATGTACGTTCATCCTCAAGAAATCGATTACTCTATCGATTCTCTGTTTGAGCTTATAGATGCCTCGGGGTTGGAGTTTCTGGGTTTCTCAAATCCGCGCGTGTGGGATATCCATCGCTTGTTGGGCTCTGCTCCAGAGGTATTGCAGCGGGTGGAGCACCTAACTGAGCGACAGCGCTATCGCCTTATTGAGCTGCTCGATCCGGATGCAGCAACGCACTATGAATTCTTTCTGGGGCGATCGCCCTTTGTGAAATCAGACTGGTCATCCGATGCGGCCCTGCTGAGCGCCATTCCTTTCCGCAACCCCTGCATGGATGGATGGGATAGTCGCTGTCTATTCAACTTCGATTATCAAATTGTGAATTTGAATGAAGCAGAATGGAAATTTCTCAAACTCTGCGACGAAAACCAACACAAAACCGTTGAGCAAATTGCTGTAGAAGCAGCTCTGGGAATAGAACAGGTGCGATCGCTCTTAAATAACCAGCTTATCTTGCTAGCCCCAGCCCAAGAAAATGCAAGTTGAGGCCATTAAGTATTGTTACCTGTCGGTGATATGATCTTTCATGGTCAACATTGATGTAGTCAACAGTCTGGAACGATTCTAAATCTGTGAACTCGCCAGATCTATCTCCTGAAACCCCACCTCAAAATGCCAACGAGGCTGGCGCCATGTCGCCCGAGCCTGATCCCTCTATGCAGGAGTATTACAAACTCCAGCAAGAATTATTTCGGCTCATTGTTCTGTTTACCGCAGTAGCCTTTGTTGCGGTGTGGGTTGTTTACTCAGCCAACACAGCCCTCAATTATCTGATTGGGGCGTGCACTGGTGTGGTTTACTTGAGAATGTTGGCTAGGAACGTTGAGCAGCTTGGCAGGGAGCGCAACTCTCTGAGTAAGACTCGGCTTGCCCTGCTGGTAGGTTTGATTTTAGTGGCATCTCGATGGGATCAGCTACAAATCTTGCCAATTTTTTTAGGTTTTTTAACCTATAAGGCTGCGGTTCTTTTCTACATGTTGCGAACGGCAATTTTGCCCGATTCCAACTAATGTCCGAGTTATTCACCCCTATCCAAACCGGGGAGACCTTGCTCGCATGGCGATGGTGAAATTATTAAACGTAATCGACTCTTTCCCCCTGGCTGAGCTAGAGGTTGGGAAGCAGTTTTACTGGCACATCGGCAACTTTAATATTCACGGGCAAGTCCTGCTAACCTCTTGGTTTGTCATTGGACTGCTAGTGATTTTCTCTGTCTTGGCAACACGAAGTGTTCAGATGGTGCCTTCAGGGGTGCAAAACCTCATGGAGTACGCCCTAGAGTTCATTCGTGACTTGGCAAAGACTCAGATTGGCGAGAAAGAATACCGTCCATGGGTTCCATTTGTCGGTACGCTTTTCTTGTTCATCTTTGTCTGTAATTGGTCAGGTGCGCTAATTCCGTGGAAGCTGATTCGCCTCCCGGAAGGCGAGCTGGCAGCACCCACCAGCGATATCAACACGACGATTGCGCTGGCCCTTTTGACCTCGCTGGCTTACTTCTACGCTGGCTTTCGCAAAAAGGGATTGGGTTACTTCGGTAACTATGTGCAGCCTGTTCCCTTTATGCTCCCTTTCAAAATTATCGAAGACTTCACCAAACCTCTCTCCCTCAGCTTCCGATTGTTCGGAAATATCTTGGCGGATGAGCTAGTGGTTGGCGTGTTGGTTTTTCTTGTTCCTCTATTTGTACCGTTGCCTGTTATGGCGTTGGGTTTGTTTACCAGTGCAATTCAGGCTCTGATTTTTGCCACTCTGGCGGCATCGTACATTGGGGAAGCTATGGAAGACCATCATGGCGAAGGTCATGAGGAGCACTAGCTTCTTATCTGAGTCGCTATCTATCAGCGTTGCTCAGTTCGTAAAAGTGTTTCGGTTTTAAGGTCTGCTTCTGTTTGAGAGGCTGTATCCGAAACGTGGTTCAGTTTGTTTGTTTTAGCGCTGAATCACTTCTTCTGTTCACTCGTTAGTTCACGAAAGGTAAGGAAAGACGTCATGAATCCAACGATTGCTGCTGCTTCTGTTTTGGCTGCTGCTCTGGCTGTGGGCTTGGGTGCAATTGGTCCTGGTATTGGTCAAGGTAACGCAGCTGGACAAGCTGTAGAAGGTATTGCTCGTCAGCCCGAAGCAGAAGGTAAGATTCGCGGTACCCTGCTGCTGAGCTTGGCCTTCATGGAAGCGCTAACCATCTACGGTCTGGTGGTTGCTCTGGTTCTTCTGTTCGCTAACCCCTTCGCATAGGGTTTGACAGTATCTAGAGAGGCGTGTTTCTTCACGTCTCTCTGTTTCCTGCTCATCTGTTGTCTAGCCCCAAATATAGTGTGGGGTCTTGGAACTTATGATTCATTCATTTTTTCTTCTGGTTGCCGAGGCTGCTGCTGAAGAGGCTAAAGGCGGGTTGTTTGATATTGATGCAACCCTCCCGTTGATGGCTATCCAATTTCTGATTTTGGTGGCATTGCTCAACGCTCTCTTCTATAAGCCATTGGGCAAGGTTCTGGATGATCGGGACAACTTTATTCGCACAAGTCAGGCTGAGGCAAAAGAGCGCCTGATGAAGGCAGAGGCTTTGGCTAAGCAATACGAGCAAGAACTGGCAGAAACGCGCCGTCAATCGCAGGCTGTGATTGCGGCTGCTCAGGATGATGCCCAAAAGATTGCGAACTCTAAGCTGGCAGAAGCTCAGCGTGAAGCTCAGGCTCAGCGTGAGCAAGCGCAGCAAGAGCTTGATCGGCAAAAGGCAGAGGCGATGCAGTCGCTTGAGCAACAGGTTGAAGCGTTGAGCCAGCAGATTTTGCAAAAGCTTTTGAGTGGCGTTTCTATAGGTTAGCTGTAATTCTGCGGGGCTGCCGTCAATGGATATTTTGGTTACATTATCGAGCTTTGTGGCGAGCGTAGACGGATCTACGATCGCCCCTCTGTTAGCCGAGGTTGAGGAAGGGCACCACGGGCTTGGCCTCAACTTCGACATTCTAGAAACCAATGTGATCAACCTGATCATTATTATTGGTGTTCTCATTTATTTTGGGCGTGGCTTCCTCGGCAAAACCCTTTCGGAGCGGCGATCGCAAATTGAGGTCGCCTTGAAGGATGCGGAGGAGCGTAAGAAGCAAGCTGCTTCGGCCCTCGCGGAAGAACAGCAAAAGTTGGCTCAGGCCAAGTCGGAGGCTGACCGCATTCGTGCTGCTGCTGAAGAGAGTGCAGTCAATGTTCGCAACTCTGTCTTGGCGCAGGCCGAAGAAGACATTGCCCGGATGCGCGATTCCGCTGCTCAAGACATCACCACTCAGCAAGAGCGGGTGATTCGCGAGCTACGTCAGCGGATTGCAGAACTTGCTGTATCTCGAGCTGAAGATCAGCTCAAGGCGCAATTAAATGAAGGTGCGCAACAGCAGTTGATTGATCGCAGTATTGCAACGCTAGGAGGTCGTTCATGACAGGCGCTTCTATCGCAAAGGAAATCGTCGAGCCCTATGCTCAGGCTTTGATGGCGATCGCTCAGTCTCAGGATTTAGTCGATCGCTTTAATGAGGATGCTTCCTCCCTAATCGAGCTGAGCAATGCTTCCGACGAGCTGAAGCAACTCTTAAGCAACCCCTTCGTTAAAGCTGGCAAGAAAAAGTCAATCCTGCGTCAAATTTTCGGTGAGCAGCTTCACCCGGTTATGACAAACTTTGTCATGCTGTTGGTAGATCGCGGACGAATTGCTTTTCTGGAAGGAGTTTGTAAGCAATATCAAGCCCTCGTTCGGCAACAGCGCCAAATCGTATTGGCAGAAGTTGCTTCTGCTGTTCCTCTTTCTGGCGAGCAGCAAGAAGCAGTCCGTCAAAAAGTTGTGGAATTGACCAACGCTCATCAGGTTGAACTGGCGACCTCCGTGAACCCTGATTTGCTAGGAGGGGTGGTAATTACAGTCGGTTCTCAAGTGTACGATGCTAGCCTGCGTGGGCAATTGCGCCGCCTGGGGCTGAGCCTTTCCACCACGGCCTAATTTTGGTTTTATTCATTTTTTTTGCAGTTTTGCATCCCCGGCGGTTTTTCACTCCTTAGTTAGCTAGAGAGAGACAATCATGGTAGCGATTAGACCCGACGAGATTAGCAGCATTATTCGGCAGCAAATCGAACAATACGATCAGGATGTTAAGGTTTCCAACGTTGGAACCGTCCTACAGGTGGGCGACGGTATTGCCCGCGTGTACGGTTTGGACAACGTCATGGCATCCGAACTTCTAGAGTTTGAAGATGGCACCGTAGGTATTGCCCAGAACCTTGAAGAAGACAACGTCGGTGTGGTGTTGTTTGGCCAAGGTTTGGGAATTCAAGAAGGCAGTGTAGTTCGCTCTACAGGGAAAATTGCTGCAATTCCCGTGGGTGATGGCATGATTGGCCGTGTGGTGGATGCGCTTGCTCGTCCTGTAGATGGCAAAGGCGAAGTTCAAGCCTCTGAGACCCGCCTGTTGGAATCTCCTGCCCCCGGAATTATTGCTCGTAAATCGGTATACGAGCCAATGGCGACTGGTATTACCGCAATTGACGCGATGATTCCGGTTGGCCGAGGCCAGCGCGAGCTGATCATCGGTGACCGTCAAACTGGTAAAACCTCGATCGCGGTTGACACAATTCTGAACCAGAAGGGACAGGATGTGATCTGCGTGTACGTGGCAATTGGCCAAAAGGCTTCGACCGTAGCCCAGGTTGTTCAGGTGTTGAGTGAGCGTGGTGCGATGGATTACACCATTGTGGTGGATGCCAACGCTAACGATGCTGCCGCTCTACAATACTTGGCCCCTTACACGGGTGCAACCTTGGCTGAGTACTTCATGTACAAGGGCAAGGCAACCTTGGTGGTTTACGATGACCTTTCCAAGCATGCTCAAGCCTATCGTCAGATGTCGTTGTTGCTGCGTCGTCCGCCCGGTCGTGAAGCTTATCCTGGGGACGTGTTTTACCTCCACTCTCGCTTGTTGGAGCGTGCGGCTAAGTTGAGTGCTGCGTTAGGAGAAGGCAGCATGACTGCTCTGCCTATCATTGAAACCCTGGCGGGTGATGTGTCGGCCTATATTCCTACCAACGTGATTTCGATTACGGATGGTCAGATCTTCTTATCTTCTGACCTGTTTAACTCGGGTATTCGTCCTGCCATTAACGCAGGTATTTCGGTATCCCGGGTGGGTTCGGCCGCGCAAACCAAGGCTATGAAGAAAGTGGCCGGTAAGCTCAAGCTGGAGCTGGCTCAGTATGACGAGCTAAAAGCGTTTGCACAGTTTGCTTCTGATTTGGATAAAGCGACCCAGAATCAGCTGGCTCGGGGTGCACGCTTACAGGAATTGTTGAAGCAACCTGCCTTCTCTCCCATTCCTGTGGAAGAGCAAGTTGCCCTCATCTATGCCGGTACGAACGGCTATATGGATGATGTTCCGGTTGAAAAAGTAACTTCGTTTACTAAGGGACTTCGGGAATATCTCAAGTCCAGTAAGCCTCAGTATGGCGACATTGTTCGCGCTGAAAAGCAACTGACGGATGAAGCGGTTAATCTGTTGAAAGAAGCGATCGCCGAATTCAAAAAGAACTTCTTGGCATCAGCCTAATGTAGATGGGTGATCTGGTCATTTGTTCAATCTGAAATAAATGACCAGGCTCCATCGCTACCCGCGACTAAAGGTGAGACCCTATGCCTAATCTCAAATTCATCCGCGATCGCATTCAATCTGTTAAAAATACGCGAAAAATTACCGAAGCGATGCGCTTAGTGGCGGCCGCAAAGGTACGCCGGGCACAAGAGCAAGTGTTGGCAACTCGTCCATTTGCTGATCGTTTGGCTCAAGTGCTTTACGGTTTGCAGGCTCGTCTCCGGTTTGAAGATGCTGACCTGCCTCTGCTCAAAAAGCGGGATGTGCAAACTGTTGGGTTGCTCGTTATTTCGGGCGATCGCGGTTTGTGTGGTGGTTACAACGCCAGCATCATCAAGCGTGCTGAGTCCCGTGCTAAAGAGCTTAAGGCCGAAGGCGTTGACTACAAATTTGTCATCGTGGGTCGTAAAGCCGCGCAGTACTTCCAGCGTCGCGATCAGCCCATTGAGGCTGTATTTGCTGGTCTGGAGCAAGTTCCTACCGCTGAAGAAGCCTCAAAAATTGCCGACGAACTCTTGTCTCTTTTCCTCTCGGAAGGGGTAGATCGCGTCGAGTTGATTTACACAAAGTTTGTGTCTTTGGTAAACTCTCGTCCCGTTGTGCAGACGTTGCTTCCTTTAGATCCGCAAGGATTAGAGCCTCAGGATGACGAAATCTTTCGTTTGACGACTGGTGCTGGTGGTTTCCAAGTGCAGCGCGACAAAGTTGCCGCTCCCGATCGGAGCAACTTGCCTCAAGATATGCTTTTTGAGCAAGATCCCGTGCAAATCTTAGATGCTCTGTTGCCCCTGTATCTCAATAACCAGTTGCTGCGGGCTCTGCAAGAATCTGCAGCAAGTGAACTGGCTGCTCGTATGACGGCTATGAACAACGCCAGCGACAACGCATCTCAGCTCATTTCATCTCTAACGATTACTTACAACAAAGCTCGCCAGGCCGCCATTACCCAAGAAATTTTGGAAGTGGTTGGTGGTGCCGAAGCATTGCAGTAAGCCTGCTGAGATACCCAAGGTCATTGCTAGAGCCTTTTCTGGTGACTCATCAACATAAGGGGCCTCTGTCGTTAGCATTGAGGCTCTTTGTGCTTGATAGACTTGATAGAGTTATATAGCGATCGCCAAGCACATGAGGACGAGTATTTTATGAGAACTTTTGCTCAGCAAGAGTTCTCATAAAAATCTCACCAACCAGCGCGCCCAGCGCTATAGCAATTGAGCCTCTTGGGTTTTTGCCCTGGACAAAACTTTGGTTTTGTTCAGGGTTTTTTGTAGGTATTTTGACTGCGAAGATGAATGCTTTGGCTTATCCAAACATGGGTATTAACGAACGTCAAAAATGACATCCTGCTCAGGCTTCATAATAAAGTCGTAGTCAAAAATAAGAGAGTTTGGATGGCGGATGAGGGAAAACCCAAAGTGAGAGACTACATCGGTATGAAATGTTGCGATTACCAATTCGACTAACTTGCGCTCTGAAATGTCAGGACGCTGTACAAAATAGTCTCTCTTTGCAAAGAAAACTCCCTCGTCCCGAGGAACGATGATACTGTTGACCCGGTGGGCGTGCTGAATGGGCCGAATGTAGAGGCCAATAAACTCTTCTTGATTACGCTGTAGACGATAGAGCCGCTCGTGTTGCAACCAGCTCATGCGAAACATCATTTTCAGCAGCTCGAAGCCCAAAATGTAGTTAAACACATTGTTGCGCTCCTCAGTGCTAAATACGAGACGCAACGCTGATTCTAAATACAAGTCGGGCTGGCGTCGGGCATCTTGGGCCGAATGAATATAGAACTGCCGAATGTACTCCCGCAGAACGAGAGCATTCAGCTCGGTGTTAATTCTGAACTCTTTAAGATAATCGCGGACGCGCTGTTCAGTATCCTTGTCTTCTAACTTCTTAGAAACGAGACCATCTGCAGTGTAGTCATCCAGAAACTCCGCCTGAGTTTCGGGTGAGGCTGCACAAATGAGGTAGCACAGCGACAAAACATAACGCCGCTGGTGCCAGGGCAAGCTCTCAACCCAAACCTTGGCCTCTGGTGGCAACTTACTCAAAATGCCATCAGCTGCTGATACTGACCTTGATTTGCCTTTTTTGCCCCTTGATTTTGCCATAGGTTAAGCACCAAGCCGGGTGTGGAAGAGTGTAGCGGCACCCAATAGCGCACCTACCCAATAACGCTCTGAAGAGGGGAGAGTGCATTGAGGCTTGGATGGGAGCGTTGGACTAGGGACGCGATGAGGACTGTGGCCGTAGTACATATACTGAGGATGGGGGAGGATTTCACACTAGTGTGCCCCTTCACTAGCGAGTTACACCATTGCGAAGATAAGTTTGTTGGGGCAGTAGAATTCTCCACTTACCAATTGAAATGCTAGTTCAATAACCATGTCATGCTTGCTCTCAACTTTGGAAGGTCGGTTGTGTTTCACAGGTGTGGATATGTGTTGTAGAAGGACGTTGGAGCCACTCTTCTACAACACATATCCATATGCCTAGGCCATCATCTGGAAAACCTTGAATGCTGGAAGTTGAGTTTTATGCATAGAGCAAGTATCGATTTTTGTTCTAGGTTCTTTATTGGGTGAGTTGGTTTGAGCCTTGTGTTTAGACCTAGGCCGATTTAATTTCAGGGGGAAGGGTTGACTGAGCTGGGTGGGCCGACCTGTTTTAATGCTTCGATGATGTGAATATTGGCCTTTGGAAATGGGTATTGATCGAGTTCATTGAGGGTAACCCAGCGAACTTCATCACATTCTAGAGGCTGAGGTATTCCGCTGACGTGGTGACAGTGGTGAACGTTGAGGGTCACTCTGAAATGAGAATATGTGTGATCGACAACTGTGAGGCGATCGCCCACTTCAATCTCGATTCCTAACTCTTCCTGAATTTCCCGTCGAATGCAGTGCTCAATCGTTTCGTTGGGTTCTACTTTGCCACCAGGAAATTCCCACAAACCGCCGAGCAATCCTTCTTGCCGACGCCGGTCAATCAAAATTTGCTGCGAATCGTTCCAAATGACGGCAACACCAATGACTTTGTGAGGAATGGGAGAACGAGTTTCGGAAACGGGTAGATCGTTTTGCATTGTAAGAGCGTAAGCACGGCAATGAGCAGACCACGGGCAGTGCCCGCAGTTGGGATGACGAGGAGTGCACAGAGTGGCTCCCAAATCCATCAGCGCTTGGTTAAAGTCGCGGGAATGAACTGGGTCGAGTAGGGTTGTAGAACACTGCCATAGCCACTCTAGGGAACGGTTTGGCGGTTTTTGAAGAGCCGTGAGCCGTGCGAGCACTCGCTTTACATTACCATCCAGGATGGGCACTGGTTGGTTAAATGCGGCACTGAGAATGCCTCCAGCTGTTGTACGACCAATGCCAGGGAGTGCGATCGCGGCTTCAAACTGGGTGGGGAATTGGCCATTGTGCTGGTGGGCGATCGCTTGGGCGGCCTTGTGCAAATTACGAGCCCGAGCGTAGTATCCCAGCCCCTCCCACTGTTTCAACACTTGTTCTTGCGATGCGGCTGCTAACGCTTCAACCGTTGGAAATGCCTGTAGCCATCGCTCGTAGTAAGGAATAACGGTTTTGACTTGAGTTTGTTGCAGCATAATTTCCGAAATCCAAATGTGGTAAGGATTTTGGTTACGCCGCCAGGGTAAGTCGCGTCCCTGCTTGGCATACCACTGCAACAAGCGATCGCGCAGCTCGGCCACAACAAAACTCGGCAAATCCTGGTTAGAACTTGCCGAGTTTTGTTGTGCTTTGGCGCTTGAAGTTGACTTTGCAGGCACGATCTAAAACTGATGCAAACTACTAGCTTTCCATACCGTTGTCAGAACCATCATCAGAGGCTAGCAGAGTATGCTCAAAAGCAAGGCGCTGCTCAGCGTTGCGCAGAAAATACCCACTCATCATGGCCGAAGCCAGCAAACGCCCTAGGTTCTCGCGACTCGTGGTAATGGCAACATCAAAGCCGTCGGATGGTAGGCCACCCAGTAAGCCAATAATGTTGCGCTCCATGACCTGAAAAACCTCTGCAGAGTCGGGTTTGGAAAGATGGGCGATCGCTTCAGGGCTTAACGACTGAACATACTGCCACAAGTGGTTGCCAGTCTCAGCACCACCACCAAACAGCTCTGAAGTTTTGTTCGATGCGTTGTTCACGATAGGAACCTCACTCGGGCTTTGTAAATCTCACTTAATGATTACTGTAACAACTGAACAACGCGAGCGGGAGTCGGCAGAGCCGAACCGTAGGGACGGGTTTCCCAACAATGTCCCCTTTGGGAGCAAATCATTCAGGCAATACAGCAATACAGTCAATTTCGACCCGTACATCTTTGGGCAGTCTTGCGACCTCAACACAAGCACGGGCTGGGGCGCTGTCTTCACCAAAAGCCGTTGCGTAAACCGTATTCATGGCGGCAAAGTCGTTCATATCTGCCAAAAAAACGGTCGTTTTAACTACGTCGGAAAAGCTCGCTCCTGCTTCTGCCAGAATGGCCTGGAGATTGCTTAAAACTTGTTGGGTTTGTTGAGTAACGTCGCCTTCTCCCACGATTTGGCCCGTTTGAGGATGGAGCGCAATTTGCCCTGCAACAAACAGCATTTTGCCGCTAGCTGCGATCGCCTGGTTGTAGGGACCCACGGGGGCAGGAGCTTGCTCAGTACGAATAATGCTTCTCATAAGATGCGGAAGATAAAACTAAGTTCAAGTAAGTTCAAGTTGCAATGAGGCAAGAGTGCGACCTATCGGCCTCTGCACTACAGCATTTTGGGACGGGAGCCATGCTCTCGGTAATATCGGTAATCGCGCAGGATGCGATCGTGATCGAAGCACAGGCTAGACGGCAGATCCCAAATCTCGAAAATGCTAACGGCTTTGGCATCGTCATTGGCGATCGGCTCGCCCGAGGCCGTTGCCAGAAATACAACACTCAGGGTGTGCATGCGGGGATCGCGTGCTGGGTCTGAATAAACCTGGAACTGTTCCATCAGCTTAACGCTGAGCCCGGTTTCTTCCCAGGCTTCGCGTTCGGCAGCCGTTTCTACCGATTCGCCATAGTCCACAAATCCCCCAGGCAGCGCCCACCCCAAAGGCGGGTTCATGCGCTCAATCAGCACAATCGGGCGATACGGGCGATCCAACAGCTCAATGATGATATCAACCGTAGGAATAGGATTGCGATAGCTCACGAGAACACATCAGGCTCAGTTGCTGTTAGCAGCATACCTTCTCTCTGCGCGATCGGCTATGGTTGGCAACACTCAACGGGCTTCCTCTTGTGGTGCATCCGAACCCATTTAGATGCAGCGTGCTTTTGGCATACTTTCAGGGCAGGGCCGTGCCAAACGCGCAAACTAACGGCGAAGCAACTGCTTTACGGTTTTTAGCATTTCGACCGGATGAAATGGCTTTGTAATGTAGGCATCGGCTCCTTGCTTCATGCCCCAATAGCGGTCAAATTCCTCGCTTTTGGTGGAGCAAATGAGGACGGGAATTGCTTGCATTGCAGGATTGTTCTTAATCCAACGGCATAGCTCGTAGCCGTTCATTTCAGGCATGACCAAGTCGGTAATGACTAGGTCAGGCGTATGCTGCTGCATTTGCGCCTTTGCCTCAATACCATTGGTCGCCATCAACACATCCATGTCGTTCTCATGCAATAGCTCTGAGAGCATTTGCCGCAGCGTTTGACTATCGTCCACAATCAGCACCGTGCTCATGTTTCACCCAACCCTGGATATGCATCAATAAATAAACGCTGGACTGACTCTGAGTGCATACGTCATCAGAATACAGATGGGTTTTTGGCAATTTGCCAGGTCTTGCTAGTTGCCACAGCCATGAACAGCAATGACTTAGACAAGCTTTAAAGATCGGTCGGTCAGTCGCCAAGATGCGCTAAGCACGGAGGATAAACCCCCAAGCTTGGCTAGTGCCGCTTAATATTATTCTGTCAATTTTCTGCCAAAAGAAGGCCAAACGCGATCGCTTTGACCAACGATGCTCGTAAGTACCCCGCAGGGCATTGTACCCAACTTTCGGTCGCCCTGACACGAGGATTCCCTCCCCTTGCGGACTTCGCTGTGGCGATCGCCTCTGTTTCCTAGGGCATTGGCCAGCTGCTTAATAGTTTGTAACGGATCATGAGGCCCGTTTTAATCTAAATAGTCATATAAATGCGCTTTTGGAAAGCATCCATTCGGTGGCATGATATTGAAAAAGAGGCGTTCTGCGCCGAGACCTCTGCTGCTGTGTTGCACTGCTGTTAAATGAGCGACCTGTTTTGATGTCTTTAAGGAAGGAGAACCTTATCTGTGCTTAAGAGAACCGTTTGGCTGGTTGCGGTCACCGTACTGTTTGTCTTTCAAATCTTTGGTGGTCGGGCGATCGCACTTGAACTAGACGAGGCCACCCGAACCGTTGTTGTAAATCCCGCTGGAGATACCTACGTCCTCTCGCTTGATGAAGTGTCTCGAGGCAAGCGCCTGTTTAACTACGCCTGTGGCCAGTGCCACGTGGGTGGAATCACAAAGACGGATCCTAACGTTGGCCTTGATCCCGAAACGCTAGCTCTGGCGACCCCTCCTCGTGACAACGTTGAGGCGATTGTGGATTACTTGAACGATCCCACAACTTATGACGGTCTGGAGTCGATTACAGAGATCCATCCCAGCACTCAAAGTTCCGACATTTTTCCCAAAATGCGTAACCTAACTCAGGATGACTTGCGTGTGATTGCTGCCCACATCTTGATTCAGCCCAAAGTGATGGGTCCTAAGTGGGGCGGTGGTAAGATTTACTACTAAATTCTGTCTCTCTTGTTTTTGAGTCGCTTGCTTTGAATGGACTCGCTTACAATTCAAGCCTATTCGCAACGTGTTTTAGGGAAGCCCAAATCAGTTCGGATAGGCTTTTTCGTGCGAGTACACGCTTGTGTATATGTCCAGCGACCTTTTTGTTTGTTCTACCCCAAATTTGCCATAGCGCGATGTCATGACGTTCGGCGAATTTTGGTCATAAAAGCCTGACTTTTCATGGCTTTTATGACCAAGAGTCATCAGCTAAGTGTGCAGCGCTACATGACCTATTGAGCCAATATCCAGAGGGTAAATTCATTGCAACCGATACTGCCGTTCCTGAGAAGGGTGCTAACGACTTTGTTGGCGATCGCAATTTTGGGCTTTGTTCCTTTTAACGCTGTTGCCCATGCCGGAGCAATAGACCCCTACATCACGCGATATTTTGATGCTGCCGAACCCGTTGCCTTGCCTTGGAATACAAACGGCGAGACGCGCAACTTTTCTGCTGCTGACTTATCCACCGGCAAGCGCCTGTTTGAGTCAAACTGCATCAACTGCCATGTGGGAGGCATCACCCTGCCCGATCCCAGCATTACCCTATCGCTAGAAGACTTGAAACATGCCACACCTCCTCGCAATGCGATCGCCAGCCTAACGGAGTTTATGCGCCATCCCATGACCTACGATGGCCTGGAGGAAACAATTTGGTGTCGTCAGGTTTCTGAAGATTGGATGACTGATGAGGAATTGGGGGACTTGGCTGCCTTCTTGCTGAGAGCGGCTGAAAAGGCTCCCGCATGGGCCAGTGCCGACCTATTTCAGTAGCTGTACTGGGTATGCCACCTAGGTATTTGCCCTGTATTCGCCGAATTGCTCAAAGATGGTGTGACATCCGAACGGGATTAACGTCGCTCAGGTGAGCCTTTCAGGCTAAAATTCTAACTGGGTCAAGATAATTGAACTTAAATCTCCCGAGGTAACCATGAAATTGATTGCTCGTATTTCACGGAGTTTAAGTGTAGCCCTGTTTTCTCTTGTGTTGGTGGTTGCAAGCTTTGTGGCAGTTGTTTCTCCTGCTGCTGCTGAGACGTTCACCGTCAAGATGGGTGCTGATAGCGGAATGCTCATGTTTGAGCCTGCTAACATCACCATCCACTCGGGCGACACTGTTAAGTGGGTTAACAACAAACTCCCTCCCCATAACATCATCTTCGATGACAAAACCATTCCTGCTGGTGGTAAGGAAATGGCTGACAAACTTAGCCATGACCAGTTGATGTTCTCTCCTGGCGAATCTTACGAAGTTACTTTTGGTAGCGATATGTCTGCGGGAACCTATACCTACTACTGTGCTCCTCACCGTGGAGCTGGCATGGTTGGTAAGATCACGGTCGAAGGTTAATTCTCAACTGTAAGAGGTTTGTTAATTAAGCCTCCTACACAATTGACTTTATAGATTAGCTTGTGGTTGCTCGATAAAAGTAGCCATAGGCTAATTTTTTTGTGAGATTCTATCTTCTGGTGGTGTTGTGGGTGGAACGGTCTGGTTTAAGCTGGCTGGAGTTTCTATGCTTTGATCGGTTTGCTAGCTTACATCCGTTTGTGGCGAACTGTGATTTATTCAGTTCTAGTTTGATGATGGTTCGCGATCGCCGTCAGCTTTGCCTGAGAGGACGTCTGAAAAGTGCCTAAAGCTTCGTGTATTGCCCTCACCCCTTGTGTTCCCCTGCCTAAATTTGGGAGAGGGGAAGGGATTTTCAGCTCCTCTTCTCTCAGTTTTTTGGGGAAAGGTTGGGGGATGAAGCTATTTTTTGACTTATCAGACATCCTCTAAATAGGGTTTGCTGAAAAAAGCAGCAAAGGTTTACAGTGCCTAGTTTTCAAGCGAGATCAAGTCTGCTAAAGTGCAAAGAAAAAGTGTAAAACCTCTCAAAAACCTTGCACGAGCTTGCCGATGTACCGCC
>NZ_JBNXVR010000044.1:0-59742 GCF_050565595.1 Leptolyngbya sp. AN02str
ACCGCAGTCCGGTCAATTGCTTCGCCAACATCCTGTGTGGGCTGATTGCCTATTGCCACCAGCCGAAGAAGCCTGCTCTGAGATTAGATTGGGCTTTGTCTCCTGCGGCTTAACCATAACTGAGGTTTCTAAAAGTTTAGGACTTACGCATTTCATTCGAAAACCAGGGGGTTGAATGATGTTTGGAACGGTTAGCGTTCCAAACATCATTCAACTGCGTAAGTCCTGAAGTTATTCACAGTTGGCATTTGGTTCACAAGGATGTTCAAACTATAGTCATGGGAACCGTACTAGCGATCGCCAGTAGCCATCAGCGCCCTGCAAGCGCTGATGGCTACTGGTATATTTTCGAAAACTTCTAACAAATGCTTCCGTAGTTTTACTGGTTGAGAAGACGCTAGATGAAGTGGCACAAAATCCTTCCCGAGGTGGAGTCCAAGATCTAGGATGCAAGTGTAGAGGTTTATCTGTCTCAGAGGAGTGGAGTATGAGACCGCTCAAGGGCTTTCGATTTCAATGGGCGGCTGTTCCGTTTTCACTGGCCATGGCACTAGCGGTTAGTGCTTCTGCATTGGCTCAAATTCAAACCCCGCTTCAGTCTGAAGTTGTGGTTCAAGGAAATTCTGGTGCAACACAATCTAGCTCGTGTGGTTTCATTCCTGCCAGCGCTAGCCAAACTGTGCGGGTCACCGAGTCCTTTACGGCGTTAAGATTTCGGGTGCAGGCAGGCAACTCAACGACACTGCTCATTACTGGCCCTGGTGGTCGCAGTAACTGTGCAATGGCTCACAGCCAGTCAAATGGACGAATTGAGGTATCGGGGCTTTGGGAACCGGGAGTTTACTCGGTGTTTGTGGGCGATCGCAACCAAGGCAGTAGCGCTCCCTTTACCCTATCGGTATTGCAAGAGTAACTCACCAGCTGCAAATCGCTTGAGTCAATCACTGCGAAATAATGTTGGGGCCTGTACAATCCAGCTTGTACAGGCCCCAATCAGTTTGTTGCGAGCGCACACGCACGCACAATTCATAAATCAGGCATGTCATAAACCAAGCATGAATAAGCAGTGGCTTTCGTACAACAAGCTCGTTCTATTGCTGCTGCTCCGCTCTGTAAATCCAAAAACGGTTGAACGCGCCTACCGTTTCTACTCGATACGCAGGCAGCGTTCCTGGTGGCAAAAATGCTTGAACATCACTCGGCAGCAAATCTTGGGGGCGCAAATCAGTTGTGTAAAGGCTAAGGAAGGTAAAATCACGCCGAAGTGTATTTTTGGTAATCAGGCTGCGAATTTGGGGTTGGTTGGTATTAACCAACTCAACACAGGCATTCGACAAATTGTTACCTAGCAAAGTCGGCAAATCGGTACAAACATTGTCTTGTAGATATACGCTTAGCCGCTGCGTAGCGAAGGTTTCGTACTCCGGTTCGTCAGGATTGGTTAGGGTCATTGCAAGCGCAACACCTATCAATGCTGCACTTGCCAATAGCGCCAATCGTTGACCTTTCATGCGATCGCCTCATTGTTCACCAAATCTTCCCGAATCAGCATATCAATAAGCTGCGGCAGATCGGTGCTCGATATTTCTGTAGATCAATGTTTGAAACCAAGAGTTCCTGCTCATACTCCAAAGAAGTCAGGGCTTACGCAAGCCCACTAAATCTGGTGTGTTGGTGTTATGGGTAGGGTGCGAAGCACCCTACCCATAACACCAATGCGTAAGTCCAGGAAGTAAAAAAATTAGGGAGGCGATAGCAGTCCTCAAACGGGAATGCTTGTGGAATGCTGTTGACTCGTGCAAGCAATGGGCAAGCTCCCCGAAATCACTCCCACCTGCTAACACCCAAAAATTAATGAGGTGAAACACTAGAAAAATGAAAATCTACCTGCTACAATGATTAATCGCATGGCGAGCGTAGCCAAGTGGTTAAGGCAGCGGATTGTGGTTCCGCCACTCGGGGGTTCGAGTCCCCTCGTTCGCCCTCTTAAACTGTTTTAGGCTGGATTCCTTTGAACCTGTCTAAGTTCTCAGGCTTTTTTCTGGAACGATTTAGCTCCATAGGTTTACCCTGTGGAGCTAATATTTTTTAGGTTGCAAGATGACTGCGTTCAACAATTTGGAATGCCCAAATGAGCAATAGCCTCAAATGTTGATGCTGAGATGTGTACAGTTTGACAATAGTTTTTTACTGACCGGAAAATCAACAGCTCGCATTTGCATACAGCCTCCAAACTATTAGGGCTGGCCAACTGTTTGCACAGACAGGCAGTGAACCCTATTGAAGCGATCGCCACATAGATACATAGCGAATCACATGAATGGCTGAATGCTCCATAGCCCGTTAGAAGAATCCATACACAATAACTAAAGCGAATCCATGCCATTAAACTAATGCCATTAAATTAAAGGCAATAAGACAGATTTAAACCTTTCATGCAACCGTATCAGCCCGAATTCCTTTCAATCACTGAGTATTCATCGCTGATTAACATTGATTGGTTTTCTGGAGAGCTTGGGTTTAACGTTGTTGTTTTTATTGGCTTCTAATTTGTATTGACTAAAACTCGCCGCATTGCAGCCATGTTTTGCACAATCCATCCTTAGCAATTTGTGTAGGACTTACGCGCTTCATCCGAAAAACCGGAGGGTTGAATGATGTTTGGAACGCTTAGCGTTCCAAACATCATTCAACTGCGTAAGTCCTATTGTGATAAATTCTGTGACTTGCTGCTGTTTTTACCGATAGTTTCTAGCAAGATTGCAAGTGAGTTTTCAATCTGTGCTTTGACCAATTACAAAAAAGATGGCTCAATAGGTAGATGTGTGGTTGCAAAGCTCGAACTACTTTAATCCATTAGGCGTGGCCTTTTATGAGGTGAATTTATGACCAATATGAGATCGCAACCATCACCCTCTAATCCCTCTGAAGTAGCTGCTTCGCAACAACGGTCAAACGTTCCCACTCGGCAGGCGATCGCCATCATTTCTGCAGATGCAGACCCAGCCATTGATACCGGAAAGCAAGAGGCTGGCGAACGCAATATTTACGTTCGGCGAATTGCCGAGGCCCTGTGCAAGCTAGGTTGGCAGGTGGATATTTTCACTCGTAAAAACCACCCCGATCAGCCCAAAATTGTTGAACATTCACCCTACTGCCGCACCATTCGTCTCAAAGCTGGCCCCGAAGCACTCATTCCTCGGGATCAGCGCTTTGAGATCATGCCTGAATTTTTAGAGGAATTCCTCAAAGTTCACAGCAAGGAACATTATCCCCTCGTGCACACCAGCTATTGGACATCGGGCTGGGTGGGGATGCAGCTTAAACAGCATCACAACTTGCAACATGTCCACACCTATCATTCGCTGGGAATTTTGAAGTATCCCATGGCGAACCGAACATCGGCGATCGCCCAAACCCGGATTGATGTGGAACGGCAGATTTTGGAAGCGGCAGATTGCATCGTTGCAACCAGCCCCCAAGAACAAGAAGCCCTGCAAATGATGGGCTCACCCAAGGGAATTTTTGAAGTGATTCCGGGTGGGGCCGATGTAGATGTCTTTCGGGCCATGCCCCAAGTAGATGCCCGCCTAAAGTTGGGATTTGACCTATCGGAGCATTTGGTTCTGTACGTTGGCCGTTTTGACCCTCGCAAGGGACTAAAAACTCTGGTTGAAAGCGTTGCTCGACTCATCCAGCAGCCGGGCGCTGCGCTCACAAAACCGGTGCGCCTGGTCATTGTTGGCGGCGAAGATCCTGCACAAGAAAGCCACGAAGAGCGCCAGTATATTGGCAACTTGGTAGAAGAACTCGGTTTGAGCGATCGCGTTCTCTTTGTAGGCCAAGTTGGGCACGATGTGCTGCCGTTGTACTATACCGCTGCGGATGTGTGCGCTGTACCTAGCCACTTTGAGCCGTTTGGCTTGGTTGCTCTAGAAGCAATGTCGTGTGGCACACCCGTTGTCGCATCGGATGTAGGCGGGCTTAAGTTTACCATCGTGCCAGAGGAGACAGGGCTACTCGTTCCTCCAGATGATGTGGATGCATTGGCAAACGCAATTGAACGCGTACTCACAGACCAGGTATGGGCACAAAAGTTGAAACGCCAAGCATCTGCCCGGGTTCAGCAAAATTTTAGCTGGACTGGTGTTGCAGCACGCCTCAGCGACTTATATCGTCGCTTATTAGCGCAGTCTATTACCCATGAGCTGCTGTGGGATGCCATTGAGCCAAGTTCAGCAAATGGCACGCAAACCTCATCTGTATTGGTTGAGCCAACTCAAGTTCGGGCCGGTTAATACGGTGTCGGGTCTACTGTTGGCCCACAAACCTCGTTCGAGGCCTCCCCGAACCATCCCCAGCCTGGGCGGGGCAAACATCTTTGGTGTGGGCGATGAAGCCCTCCTGGGCTGGAAGGTCGCCAGCGGGCACAAGATTACCACTGAACGACTCATGAAGGATCTGAGGCAAGGCCCCAAGGAATGCTTAAGGCTTGGCTGCTAGCAAGTTGGCGATCGCTTCAGCAGTCAGATGCTCGACATTTTCCAACACGATAGCCGCGCCAGCCTGAAGCAGCGTTTGGCGGTAGTCTTGGGCATACTCCGGCGAACTGTGCACATGCGGGGGCAAGATTCCCACACCTAGCCATGGCCGCTCTTGTGCCGATACAGGGGCGCTGGCCTGCACAGTCTGGGCTTTTTGAATGGTTTGCATATCGGCAACGGTATCGCCTGCGTACAAAATGGGGAGCGTAGCCGGAAGGTTGTATCGTATTTCGATCTGGCGAATGGTTTCAAACAGGCCCGTAGGGTCAGGTTTGCCGGGGGCATCTTCCATCGCAACTAGTATTGGGTTCTCCAACTCCAGCCGTTTTTGCAAAACAAAGGTGGCTGACCCCCGAGTTGCTCCGCTAAAAAAGCCCCAGGGGCATCCTGCCGCTGTCAGCTCATTGAGGTAGGTGGCGCTCGCTAACAAGGGCTCGTCGCAAATGTAGCCGGTCCAATTTTCGCCCCGATACTTGCTCTGAAAAAAGCGCACCAGTTCGTCGTAATCCAACTGCAGTTGCCCTCGCGACAAACCCTGTGCTTCAAAATACCGATAAACCAATTCCTGCGAGGCTTCCCAGTCATTGTTCCATCGGCCCTCTGCCTTGAGCTGGTCAATATCGGCTTGGCTAGGGCGAAAGGCCTGCTGAGTAAACTGTTCCACGGTATCGGCAAGGGCCCGACGGTAGGATTGCCCCACATCCCGGATGACCCCATCAATATCAAAAATCACAATGGCTTTTGGGGTTGCACTCACGCTGTTATGTCCTAAATGCACGTTGTTTCCAGAGAAGTCGTAGCGATTCTATCAAACCCTACGGTAATATGGAGGATTGTAGAGTGATTGGAAACAGCCTGCTGCTGTTCTGGAGGTACATTTGTCAAGGTTCATTCTGAAAGTTCTCTGGCTGGACAAAGATGTGGCGCTTGCGGTTGACCAGGTGGTTGGTAAAGGAACCAGCCCCCTCACCTCCTATTTCTTCTGGCCTCGGAATGATGCCTGGGAGCAAGTGAAGAAGGAGCTGGAGCAAAAAACTTGGATTACCGAAGCGGAGCGGGTGGCGTTGCTAAACCAAGCCACCGAGGTAATCAACTATTGGCAAGAAGAGGGCAAAAACAAATCTATGGCTGAAGCTCAGTCGAAGTTCCCTGAGGTGACTTTTACTGGGAGCGCCTGAGGTTTGCCCCCTACAAGTTTTGTTGCTTTCACTGGTGACCCCGAGAGGGGTCATTTTTATTGCAGATGGATTTGTTGCAGCTGATGTGCTGTGCATGAGGGCTTATGGCGATCGCCAAGTCGTTTCAGCCTTGCATAGCGATAGCCAGTTTGATTAAGACATTTTGGGGGATGGCTTCGCCATCCCCCAAAATGTCCTTGTCTCAACTAAGCTGGCGACAGCTATATTTTTGAAAAACTCGGGCTTAGCAAGAGAGGGCATCCCCAATCAAAAAGCCCAATGCTTTGCTCCCAAGGGAAAAGCATCGGGCTATTGAGCTGACGTTACAGCAAAAGCAATGGTCGGAAAGAAACCTAAGCAGCACCACCAGCAGCCTGAAAACGAGCGCGAGCCCGCTTGTAGGCTTGGTTGGCTGAGAACATCTCTTGGCGATCGCTACCGGATTGTGCCTTGTTCAACCGAGCTTCAGCTTCACGGAAAGCAGTCCGAGCATCTTCTAAGTTAATCGCATCGCCACGTTCAGCAGCGTTGACCAAAATGGTGACTTCGTTATTTTCGACTTCGGCAAATCCACCCAGCAGGGCGATTGCCACCCAGTCTTTTCCAGAACGCACCCGCATGACGCCAGTTTCTAGCGCCGTCAACAGCGGGGCGTGTCCTGTCAAAATGCCAAGCTGACCAGTGGTGCTTGGCAGAATGACCTCTTCAGAATCTGCATCCCAGACCGTTTTGTCGGGTGCAATGACGCGAACGGTTAGAGCCATAGTTTTGATGAAATTCCTGAAATAGGGCCACAGCCAAATCGGGAGGTGCCTGCGGTTGATACCAGCAATCTTCCAGTACCAACCGACAGGACAAAACCTACTTGTTCTCAGCTTTTAGCTTCTCGCCCTTGGCGATCGCTTCATCAATGCCACCGACCATGTAGAAGGCCTGTTCGGGCATATCATCCAGCTCACCGCTCAGGATCATCTTGAAGCCCTTAATGGTGTCATCCAGTTTGACATACTTGCCAGAAGCACCGGTGAACACTTCAGCCACAAAGAAGGGCTGAGATAGGAAGCGCTCAATCTTACGAGCACGAGCCACGGTCAAGCGGTCTTCTTCCGACAGTTCATCCAGACCCAAAATGGCGATAATGTCTTGCAGTTCCTTGTAGCGCTGCAGCGTAGACTGAACCGCACGAGCAGTGTCGTAGTGGTCGTCACCCACAATGCTGGGCTGCAACATCGTCGAGGTAGAACCCAGCGGATCCACCGCAGGATAAATCCCCTTAGAAGCCAAACCACGAGACAACACCGTGGTTCCATCCAAGTGAGCAAAAGTAGTTGCAGGAGCAGGGTCGGTCAAGTCGTCCGCAGGCACATACACAGCCTGAATCGACGTGATCGAACCCTCGGTAGTTGAGGTAATCCGCTCTTGCAGGTCACCCACGTCGGTACCCAGAGTGGGCTGATATCCCACAGCAGAAGGCATACGACCTAGCAGCGCAGATACTTCAGAACCAGCCTGCACAAAGCGGAAGATGTTGTCTACGAACAGCAGCACGTCCTGCTTGTTCACATCACGGAAGTACTCGGCCATGGTCAAACCCGACAGACCTACGCGCATGCGGGCTCCGGGGGGTTCATTCATCTGACCGTACACGAGCGCGATCTTGGACTCGTTCAGGTTATCGGGGTTAATCACGCCCGATTCAATCATTTCGTTGTAGAGGTCGTTTCCTTCACGAGTGCGCTCACCCACGCCCGCAAATACCGACACACCACCATGCTGAGTTGCAATGTTGTTGATCAACTCCATCATAATGACGGTCTTGCCCACGCCAGCACCGCCAAACAGACCAATCTTTCCACCCCGACGGTAGGGAGTGAGCAAGTCAACCACTTTAATTCCGGTTTCAAATACGGAAGGTTTGGTTTCCAACTCGGTCAGTTTAGGGGCTGCACGGTGGATGGGAAGTGTGTCCTCCATGGACACGTCACCCTTCTCGTCCACTGGTTCGCCCAGCACGTTGAAAATACGACCGAGAGTAACTTTACCCACGGGAACGCTGATGGGTGCGCCAGTATCTACGACTTCCATGCCGCGCACCAAGCCGTCTGTAGAACTCATTGCAACAGCACGGATTTGGCTATCGCCAAGCAGCTGTTGTACTTCACATGTAACAGAAACTTCTTGCCCGCTAGCATTAGTTCCTTTAACAGTCAATGCACTATAAATTCTTGGCATTTGACCACCGGGGAACTTCGCGTCGATGACGGGACCGATGACCTGGGTAATATAGCCGACGTTTGTTTTTTCTGCTGTGGTGACCATGCTTACGCCTATCGTCTAATCAGCTTTTTGAGGGGTTAGAGTGACAGTCTTAACATATGTAAAATTGCCACCTTTCAGATTATCACTAAATATCGCCTAAATTTTTGTGTCACCCTGGATCGCCCATAGCACAATGCCTAAGGAAGTTGGAATAGGTATTTATTACAGGGGGGAGTAGGGGATCGGGAGCAGGGGAGGGGCTAGGGGCTAGGGTTTAGGGGCTAGAGGGGAAAGAGGGAAGTTTTCGGTTTAGCTTGTAGTGCTGGGCGGCTTACACCGCGACGCGGTGTGTTTTTCTGGGATGTGTTTGAGAGAGCAAGGTTGCCGAAATATTCTCACGCAACTCTCCAGCTCCCACTCTCCGTAATGCGTACATTCGTCTCACCCGATTCCCTAATCCCTAATCCCGATTCCCTAATCTCGATTCCCTAATTCCGATTCCCAATTTCCCACTCCCTCCCCTAGCCCCTAATCCCTAACTCCTAGCCCCTCTTGCTCAAATACACGATAAACTAGTGTGTTTGAGACCCTGCATTAATTAAGTATCTTCCTAGCTATGAGCCAAGCTTCTCGTCGGTACCACATCACCACGTTCGGTTGCCAAATGAATAAGGCCGACTCTGAGCGTATGGCCGGAATTTTGGAGGAGATGGGCTTTGCCTGGTCGGAATCGCCAGATGATGCAAATGTGATTCTCTACAACACGTGCACCATTCGCGACAATGCTGAGCAAAAGGTGTATTCCTACCTGGGCAAGCAGGCCAAGCGTAAGCAAGACGAGCCCGATTTGACGATTGTGGTAGCGGGTTGCGTGGCGCAGCAAGAAGGTGAGGCGCTGCTGCGGCGCGTGCCGGAAGTAGATTTGGTGATGGGACCACAGCACGCGAACCGTTTGCGGGATCTGCTGGAAGATGTGATGCAGGGCAACCAGATGGTTGCCACCGAACCCATCCATATTATGGAAGACATTACCAAGCCTCGCCGGGATAGTGCGGTGACGGCCTGGGTCAACATTATTTATGGTTGCAACGAGCGCTGCACCTATTGTGTGGTGCCGGGGGTGCGCGGGGTAGAGCAGTCGCGTATGCCGGAGGCCATTCGGGCGGAGATGGAAGAGTTGGGGCGGCAGAGCTTTAAGGAAGTGACGCTGTTGGGGCAGAACATTGATGCCTATGGCCGCGATCTGCCAGGAGCGAAGCCCAATGGTCAGCATTTGCACACGCTGACGGATCTGCTGTATTACGTGCATGATGTGCCCGGAATTGAGCGCATTCGGTTTGCGACGAGTCATCCCCGTTACTTCACGGAGCGGCTGATTCGAGCCTGCTATGAGTTGCCCAAGTTGTGCGAGCATTTCCACATTCCGTTCCAGTCGGGCGACAACGATCTGCTGAAGGCGATGTCCAGAGGCTACACCCGCGAGAAGTATCTGCGCATTATCGACACGATTCGTCGCTATATGCCGGATGCGGCGATTAGTGCGGACGCGATTGTGGGTTTTCCTGGCGAAACGGAGGAGCAATTTCAGAACACGCTGAAGCTGGTGGAGGAAGTAGGCTTTGACCAACTGAATACGGCGGCCTATTCGCCCCGTCCCGGTACCCCTGCGGCGACTTGGGACAACCAATTGTCAGAAGAGGTGAAGAGCGATCGCCTACAACAACTGAATCATTTGGTTGCGACCAAAGCGGCTGAGCGATCGCTGCGATACACCGACCAGATAGAAGAAGTATTGGTGGAAGACCAGAATCCCAAGAATCCAGCTCAGGTGATGGGACGGACGCGCACCAATCGCCTTACCTTCTTTGATGGCGATATTAACGAGCTGAGGGGCAAGTTGGTGAAGGTGAAGGTGACAGAAGTTCGGGCCTTTAGCCTGACGGGCGATCGCATTGATACTCCAACTCCTGAAGTCGCTCTGGCTCACTAATGAGTGATACGGAATGGAGCGGACGCAACGCCAATAAGGATCAGCTTCGTCACGAAATTTGGACCCGCTTGAGCCAGGAGCGGGCGGTGAAGCGCGACCCAGTGGGGCATATTCCCAACTTTGGGCAGAGCGATCGCGCAGCAGGACGACTGGCGGAGCTTGACGTATGGAAACAGGCGCGAGTGGTGAAATGTAACCCCGATGGGTCACAAACTCCTGTCCGTTTGCGGGCGCTGCAAGAAGGCAAAACGCTGTACATGGCGGTGCCTCGCCTGACCAGCAAACGCTGTTTTGTGGAGCTGACGGCCGAGGCATTGCAGGCCAAAGGCGTGGCAATCAAGGATGCAGCCTACATGCGCGGCGCGTTGATTTATGGCAAAAAGGTGAGCTTTGAGGAGATGCAGTCCATCGATTTGGTCGTTGTTGGTTGCGTAGCAGTTGCCGCCAGTGGCGGACGCACCGGCAAGGGTGCAGGGTTTGCCGATCTGGAACTGGCAATGCTGCGGCAGTTTGACTTGATTCGTCCCGATACGCCCATCGTCACTACGGTTCACGATTTGCAGGTGGTGGAAGATGAAGAGCGGTTGCCCATGCAGCCTCACGACTGGCCGCTAGACTGGATCGCCACACCAGAGGCCGTGGTAGAAACCCACACGAAGTTTTCGCGGCCTGCAGGGCTAGATTGGGACACAATTCAGCCCGATCAGTATCAACAGATTCCCATTTTGCGCAAGCTAAAAGAGGAACGAGAGGATTGAGTCAGTTAGCGTTTGTAAAGGCGACAGACTAGCTCTCCTGCGATGTCTTTGGAAAAGGGTACGGTGCGGCCATCGCGGGTGAAGCGGAGGCGATCGCGACAGTCATACACTTCCATGGGGCGATCGCGGCCATCCACACTTACGATCGCGCGGTATTCCCAGTAGTTTTTGGCGCTGCGGCGAATCTCCACCAGGCACACTGAGTGTCCCTGCACCGTGCGACAGTTGGCTGCTTGGGCTGGAGTAGGCAAGAGGAAGAGGGCGATCGCCACCCCAATGCAAACCAGCAATTTTTTGAATGAATGAACCCAACCCATCGTCAAATTATCAATAAAGTGAATGCTCCGGGGCGATCGCGCAAATTCTACTTTCCCGGCTGCATCTTGGGATGATACTCTATCTCGGATACTGTGCGGTGATGGAGAAGACCGATGGCGAAGCTGCGGGTAGGATTGTTGTTTGGCGGATGCTCGGGAGAGCATGAAGTTTCGCTGAAGTCGGCACAGGCGATCGCTCGCGGGCTCAGCAGTGGAGCCAACGCCAGCAAATACGAACTCACCCCGGTCTACATTCAAAAAGATGGCCGTTGGCAAGCCGGAGAGTTTGCTCAACAGGTGCTTGCAGCGGGCATGCCTCCAGCGCAGCTCGGCGGTGAAAACGTTCCAGCGACCCATTCCGAAGCATTGGATTCCCAACCAGCTGATTTGCAGGTGAGCGGTTCCCAAGCCGTTGACCGCTGGCGCTCGACTGCGCAGGTGGCCGATGTGGACGTGTGGTTTCCGGTGCTGCATGGCCCCAACGGTGAAGATGGCACCGTTCAAGGTTTGCTGAAGTTGATGCAGGTTCCCTTTGTGGGTTCTGGCGTGCTGGGCTCTGCCATGGGCATGGACAAAATCGCCATGAAGATGATCTTTTCTCAGGTGGGGTTACCCCAGGTGAAGTACGTTCCTGTGATGCGATCGCAGGTGTGGTCCAATCCCTGTGTCTTTCCCAAACTGTGCGACCAGATTGAGCAAGAGTTGGGTTATCCGTGTTTTGTGAAGCCTGCCAATTTGGGATCTTCGGTAGGCATCTCCAAAGTGCGTACGCGGGCTGAACTGGAAGCCGCCCTTGATAGTGCTGCCAGCTATGATCGCCGCATCATTGTCGAAGCTGCCGCCCAATCACCCCGCGAGGTAGAGTGTGCCGTGCTGGGTACCGATAATCCCAAAGCTTCGGTTATTGGCGAAATCACCTTTAGCAGCGACTTCTACGATTACGAGACCAAATACACCGAAGGGTTGGCGGGCCTAACAATTCCTGCCAAGCTGCCCGAGGCGATCGCCCAGCGCATTCAGGAGATGTCGGTTCAAGCCTTTCAAGCGTTGGATTGTTCTGGGATTGCACGGGTGGACTTCTTCTATGTGGAATCGACGGGGGAAATCCTGATCAACGAAATCAATACAATGCCTGGGTTTACGGCAACCAGTATGTATCCCATGCTGTGGGCGGCGAGCGGCGTACCGTTCGAGGAACTCGTCGATCAGCTCGTGCAAATGGCGCTCGAACAGCGATAATCACGCAACACCCACAACAGACCCATCCAGAGACAACTAAAGCTCTGCAAATTTTTACTCTTTTGTTGCAAATTTCTATGGAAAGATTGGAGCAAAGTTTCTAAAATAGCTGATACATCTGTATGGGCAATCCATGATGGGCAACGGCATAGAGCAAGAGCCACGATCGCCGAACCAAAATTCGCCATCAACCCAACCCTTCGTTGGGCCAGTGCGCTTTGTAGCGAATCTCTGGCGTGAATACCCGTTGGTGTTTTGGAGTGGTATCTTTTCGCTGATGCTGGTTGTTGCAGGCGTGGGCATGAGTGGTCTTGTCAATCCTGACCTCTCACGCGAAATTTCGTTAGAAGAAGCACCGCCAGAGTTTGCCATCGTTAGCCCGATTCAAGAAACCAAGGAAACGAACGCATCGCCTCTCTGGTCTTATGCCTCGGTGGTGCTGAGCTGCATGGGTGGATGCTTGGCCCTGTCGCGCTACTTTCGCAACAGAGAGTCTACAGCTCACCGATTGTCGCGATCGCGCATCTCTACATCACGCATATCTACTACCACCGAAACTCGCACAGGTCTCCGCGCTGTTGAGTCTGCATTGCGTGAAGCAGAAGCGAGGGCGATCGCTCCGGGGCAACCGACTCCTCTTCCCCAAGTCGCTCCAGCTCCGGCACCTGAAACATCCGCAGCGGTCAACGTTCAATCCTCTTTGCAGGCGGACTCTTCGGCAACGTTGCCAGCGGTGGCTTCAGCCAATCCTTCAGCTCAGGAATCAACCCATGCACCAACCTACGCTCTACCAGCAGCAAATCGTCCAGAGTTTGTCGTGCCTGTAAAGCTAGGCGATCGCGAGCGGGCTCCTGGTTTGGCAGAACTGCTAGATATTCGAGAACGGCGCGACAAACGATCGATGAATCAATAAGACCCAAAAACAATCCAATCCCCAAATTCGCGAACCGAACTGGCGCTTCACGAGCGAACCTGTAAATGCGATCGCCGCAAGATCACATTTGCAACTTGCAAACTCGTTCGCTGGCCTTCATTGAGTAGTATGAGTAGCACTCGAATCAATGGCTTCAGCGACCTGTCACGCGAGCAGGAAAGGCCACAACGTTGCCTGAGTTGGAGGTAGACCTGGTGGATAGGGCAGACCAACGCATCGAACGATAGGTGCGTAGATTTTGAATCGCGCTTCTAGAGCCACAAACTAAATCTTGTGTATCTTGCATCAGATCGTTCACACCGGCTTCGGTCACTAAGCCCTCATCCACCAAAGTCGACAGATGCTCAACACATTCACCCGCAATATGTTGCAGAGCGCATAGTTCTTCAAATAACCCAGACTTAGAAGCATGCTTCATTCTGCCAACCTGCTTTGTTGATGTTGCATAGATGGAAATAACACTGTCTTGTAAGAAAGCGGACAAAAATCTAGCGATGAGGGGTAATTTTTGAACAGTCCATTGCAAGCAGTCAGAACGTCAGCTAGAGAGATAAGCAGCTTCAAGTGATTGAATTGCAAACTCAAGGGAATTCAGCAAATGAAGGTTACCTAACTACCATTGACGAACGTATTCAGGGGCGCATTCAGGAACAACCCGTTGCGATCGCGCATTGAGGCAAGGTCAATTCTCAAAAATGGTCGATGGAATCAGATTGTTCTACTAGGTTTTATCCATTTGCAATCCGCTGAACTGTATCGGAACTGAGTACTCCTTAGCCGTACATTAATCCAACCAGCAGCCAAACCCATCGGCATTAAGATATAGAGACAGGGTAGATTCATCCTGAAGAAACACGAAAAGCCAAGACCTATCAGTGGGCTGAATAAACTGACTTGGTTTGATGCTAAGCCCCAAGCGACAAAGCCCTCAGCGATGATACTCAATACTTCTGAGGGCTGGAATTGGATGCAAATACCGACGATCTTTGCAGACCAAGATTTGCAAAATCAAAAAGGTCGAGATTGCAGTTTATCCGAACCAACCAAGAGGCCACTGAGATTTAAGCAACATTTCATTTATCCAGCTTGTTCTTGATAGAAACCTACCAACTCAATCTGAGAATTTCCTGAGACGGCGATAAAAAAACCAGCGTCGATTTGACGCTGGCTCTCTCACGGTTTAGCGATGACTTTGCTTAGACAGCTGCAAAGAATTCTTTGGACTTCACAGGGTCAGGATTCATGGTTGCGTCACCGGGCTTCCAGCCAGCGGGGCACACTTCATCGGGGTGAGACTGCACATACTGAATGGCTTGCAGAACGCGCAGAGTTTCATCGACGCTGCGGCCAAAGGCCAAGTTGTTGATGGTGGAGTGCTGAATCACACCGTCTTTGTCCATGATGAATAGACCACGCAGGGCGATTCCATCGTCGGTCAGCACGTTGTAGGCACTGCTGATCTCTTTCTTGATGTCGGATACGAGGGGATAGTTGAGGTCACCAACGCCGCCGTTCTTGCGATCGGTTTGAATCCAGGCGAGGTGAGAAAATTCGCTGTCTACTGAGACACCCAACACTTCCGTGTTGATGGATTTGAACTCTTCGTAGCGATCGCTGAAAGCAGTGATTTCAGTGGGGCAAACGAAGGTAAAGTCTAGAGGATAGAAGAATAGTACGACGTACTTACCGCGATAGTCCGAGAGTTTGATGGTCTTAAATTCTTGATCCACAACAGCGGTAGCGGTGAAGTCGGGTGCGACTTGGCCAACCCGAAGACACTCAGAATGATGAGTCATGGAATTACGCTCCAAAAGATTTAGTGTCGTTAACTTACAAAGACCAAACAAAGTCGAAGACCAAACAAAGCGCTTCGCTCAGCGGAATGGTTCACTTTGTTCAAGTTCCTTACGAACTGTTACGACTATATCATAGTCATAACGATTTTGAGTAGGGGCGATCGCAAATTCTCTTGAGCTAGCTTGAGCTAAAAGATGCAGCGGTTGTTGTGCCCTTGTTGACGTTGCTGTTTAGACTTGGACATATAGCCGTCGCTAGCGTAGTTGAGACAAGGACATTTTGGGGGATGGCTTCGCCATCCCCCAAAATGTCCTAATCAAACTGGCTATCGCTATACCAGGATATGTCTGGAGCCGGGGGCAGAACACTGGTTAGAGCGCAGGCTGAACCATTTTCAACAGATTGCAACATGACTTATGCAGTTGACTGATGTTTGGAGCACTTAGCGCTCCAAACATCAGTCAACCCCTTAGTTTTTCGGATGACGTGCGTAAGTCCTATGTAAGTCATGGGGCAATTGTTGGGAAGTTTGAAATTGGGAATAGTGGTGCATTGCATGGATGACTTGGATACCCGAGAGTGGTTGTTGACCAATGGATTGGGCGGATTTGCGAGCGGCACAATCTGCGATGCCCACACGCGGACGTATCACGGTTGGTTGGTAGCGGCGATCGCCCCACCGGGCCAGCGAACGCTGCTGCTATCGCGGATTGATGCCCAAATTGCGGTGGATGGCCACTGGTTTGACTTGGCCACCAACTATTGGGGCAGCGGGGCGATCGCCCCAACGGGATATCAGCTACTGCGTTCTTTTCATATTGATCCGGTGCCCACCTGGGTTTGGGGAACGGGCAACTGGCAGTTGACTCGACAGCTCCTCATGCCCCACGGCTTTAGCGCCAGCGACGACCATCAATCTCCCTTTCGCAACCGGGTGTTGGTGCGGTATCGCTATGAAGGCCCGGTGTCGGCGGTGTTATCGCTGCGAGTTCTCATTGGCGATCGCAACTTTCATGCGCAGCAGCATGCCGATCTCGATCTGCATTTTTCCCAATTAGTAGAACCGCACCGAGTTTTGTTTCAGGCGGCGCGACCTGGGTGGCTGGGTACTCCATGGCAGCTCAGTTGGAGCCAGGGACATTACCATCCCAATGGTGTGTGGTATTGGGATTATCACTATCCCGAAGAAACTCAGCGCGGATTGCTTGATCGAGAAGATCTATACAGTCCTGGCTACTTGAGTGTTACCCTACAGCCCGACACTAGCCTCACACTAGAGGCCAGCATTCGCAAGCTCAGCCCGCAGCGGCCATTCGCCCCTCCAAATGAGCAAACGTTTGCGACGGCTCTTACAGCCGAGCGCGATCGCCTGGATGCAATTTTTCATCCCATCTTATCGCCAGCGATCGCCCCAACTCCCGCAAGTCAGCACGATGCCATTTGGCGACAACTGCTGAAAGCCAGCGACCAGTTCATTGCCTATCGCGCCTCGATTGATGGCCCAACGGTCATTGCAGGCTATCACTGGTTTGGCGACTGGGGCCGCGACACGCTCATTTCTTTGCCGGGGCTTGCCCTCACCACAGGCCGCTACGATTTGGCACGTGGCTTGCTCGAAACCTTTAGCCGCCATTGTCAAGATGGGTTGATTCCCAATACGTTTCCTGATGTGGGCGAACGCCCCGCCTACAACAGTATTGATGCAGCCTTGTGGTGGATCGAAACGTTGGGTCTGTATTTGGAAACCACGCAAGATTGGGACTTTTTAGTCAAGCAGTATCCCGTAGTGCGGCAGATCTATATGTCGTTTGTGGCAGGGACGGGCTTTAATGTGCGGGTGGATGCCATGGATGGGCTGCTGACCTGGGATGCGTCGGGCTACGCCCTAACCTGGATGGATGCGGTGGTGAACGGCATACCCATTACGCCTCGCCAGGGCAAACCCGTGGAGATTAATGCCCTGTGGTACTCGGTGCTTTGTTGGGCGCGTGACTGGGCGATGCGGCTACACCAACGAGCCACCCAACAGGCGGCCCCTGGGGCAGATACACCCAATTATGAAAACCATGCTCGCCGTTACGCTCAACAGGCGGAGCAGGTGAGGGTTTCGCTACAGCGATTTTGGAATCCGGCGATGGGGTATTTCTATGATGCGATCGC
The DNA here is from genome assembly GCF_050565595.1 of Leptolyngbya sp. AN02str. Taxonomy (NCBI): domain Bacteria; kingdom Bacillati; phylum Cyanobacteriota; class Cyanophyceae; order Leptolyngbyales; family Leptolyngbyaceae; genus Leptolyngbya; species Leptolyngbya sp. AN02str. Next base: position 17,177 of record NZ_JBNXVR010000044.1, read on the forward strand.
CCCCAATGATCAGCCAAATCAGCAAATTCGTCCCAATGCGGTAATGGCGCTCTCGCTTCAGCACTGCGGCTTTTCCGTGGAGCAGGCTCAGTCGGTGCTGAATATCGCGCGCGATCGCCTGCTAACTCCCTATGGGCTGCGATCGCTCGATCCAGCCGACCCCGCTTACAAAGGCTGCTATCGGGGCAATCCCCTCAAGCGAGACAGTGCCTACCATCAGGGTACGGTGTGGAGTTGGCTAATTGGCCCGTTTATTCGATCGTGGCGGCGGTTTTACCCAACAGAGCCGTTACCCTGGCAGCCCGATGCATTGTTCCACCACATTCAATCTCAAGCCTGTTTGGGTTCTATCTCCGAAATTTTTGATGGCGATGCCCCCCATGCACCCCAGGGTGCGATCGCCCAAGCCTGGTCCGTTGCAGAGCTATTGCGCCATTGGAAAGATCTGACCTAACTCTTTCAGAGCGTCCCTATCTCAGACCTGCCGCCACTTCCATAACTTCCAGCAACACAGTCATATCTGGACGATCTTCTTCAGTTCCTTCGGCAATTGGCTCCAGACAGGGATACACCGACAGCTCGTTCATTTGAATGGCTGCCTGGGTATTTTCCCAGTTCAACGTTACCAGCGGAAGCGCCGCCAAACACGGATACCCACTCAGAATGCGCATAAAATCCATCGGATTTGGCAGTGTGCCATCCAACAGAATGAGCTGTGGCTTCCACACCCGCGCTAATAAGTTTGCCTGCTCCAAATCATCAACTTCCAGCACCCGACAGGGATAGGGATGCAGCAAGCCTGCCAGGTTATCCAACGGTGGCATGGGAGGAGGAAATTCGGCAGATGAGTTGGCTGCGGCTTCTGAGGCAGATGGCGCAGTAGGCGGCTCGGAAAAAATGGACTCGGAACGCAGGTGCAGAATAGTGAGCTGGGTGCGGTGGGTTAGGGTTTCTCCCAGTTGCACCTGCTGGCCAATACTCTCCAGGGTTTGTTGCAGGATTTCGGGGCGAATGGGCAAACTCAGAAAATTGCTAGCGCCTCGGCTTAGGGCCAATCCTCGCTCAGCTCGGGTTGCGGTTACCACAACGGGAATCGAGCGAGTTTCGGGATTGGCTTTGAGCAGAGTCAACACATCCCACCCAGACAGCATGGGCAACAGGGGGTTGAGGAAAATCGCTAACGGTCTGAGCTGTCGTGCTTTTTCTAGGGCTTCGGTTCCCGAGCGGGCGATCGCAACTCGGTAGCCCAACCCCATCAAGGTATGGGTCATATCATCCAAAAATTGGGGAACCGCCTCCACCAACAGCACCAGCTGTCGGCTAATCGCTCCCATCTTCGGTTTGGCAACCTGAGGTTTTGAGCCGGGTTTTCCCCGTTTAAACAAAGAGGTTTGCGGCAGCAGCAGCGTGAACTGACTTCCCTTGCCCTCGGTAGAGGTAAAGGTGACATCCCCACCATGCAGGCGCGCCAATCGCTGCGTGAGCACTAACCCCAAACCTGTTCCCTCAAACCGTCGTGTCAGCGGATTTTCTAGCTGTTGAAATTTCTGAAAAATGAGATGTTGCTTATTGTTGGGAATGCCAATGCCAGTATCCGCCACGGTAAAGGCAACCCAGTCTTCCCACACCTCAACATTGAGCCGAATCGCTCCACCGTCCAGCGTAAATTTCAATGCATTAGATAACAGATTGGCTAGCATTTGCCGCAGCCGCAGCTCATCGGCCAGAATGTGCTCCAGCCCCGCCTGCACCGTGTATTGAAAGTCTGGCTCGGCACGAACCTCTTCGGGGGGGGCAACTCCACTGGTGGCCGCAGCAATTAGCTGTCGGGCTTGTTCGTAGGCACGATGGCACGCATCTTCAATTTTGACCATGCCAATGTTGAGTTCGAGTTGTCCCGTTTCAATCCGGGTTAGGTCAAGAATATCGTTGACGATGAGCATGAGATGGCGACCACTCTGATAAATCAGGCTGGCATAGCGCGACTGACGCTCATTGAGTGGTCCAACTAGATGGTCTTTGAGCAGGCTTGAAAGACCCAGCACTGCGGTCAGTGGGGATTTAAGCTCGTGGCTAATACAGGCTAAAAATTCGTCTTTCAAACGGTTGAGCTGCACGAGGTCGGCATTTTTGGCTGATAGTTCGCGCGCGACTTGGTGTTGTTCTGTAACATCCTGAGCCAGTACAAGCCACCAATCTGGAACCGAGGATGGTGTGGACAGTAGCGTTTGGGCTAGCGGCAAATGGGTGAATTGCCAGATTCGTTCTTCGCCATTGGGAGTTTGGCAAAGGCAGGTGTATTGATTTGCAGATGGAGCTGATGAATGAGCAGCGGGTTCTGGAAACTCGGCGGGGTCGGGTGTTGTGGAGTCTGCTTCGGCTGTGGGAATGGCAACCAGGTGGCTGAGGGGTTGGAAACCAGACGATTGACCCGAAAACATGGCTGATTCTTGCAGATGTAACCGTTCGGGCTCATTGACCAGAACGGTGTTGAACGGGGCACTTTGGGGCTGAGGGGATGGGTGGGTGTACAAATGGTTGAGATGCGATCGCCAACTGTGATTTTGGCAAATCATTTCTCCGGTGCGGGTTTGCACCATAAGCGGCAGGGGTAACCCTTCCAATAGCTCGGTGAGGGTGGTGTAGGAGGATTGGGGCGTGGACTGGGCAAGCGCCTCTGTAGCCTCGTGGATCTGGGCTTCGGCCAACTGCATGGCCGTGTGGGTGGCGGTGAGATGGCGACACAACCGAACCCAGTTGAGCAGTCCCAAGCACTGGCGATTAGGAGTAAGGACGATCCATAGCTGCTGCCCTGAGTCGCAGGCAATCGACTGCAACTCGGCAAATTCCATCTCGGCTGGAATTGTAGCGGCGGCTTCAATGAGCCCCAAAGACTGGATGGAGCGCGATCGCACCTGGGCCTGGTTGTGGTGTTCTGCCTCCTGTTCCGACGACAGATCCAGGCTGGGCAGCAGCTCAAACATGGCCCGCGATAGGGACACAGTACCGTACTGAGCCTCGTCTGAAGGTCGATGCGATGCCTTTGACCGAGAGCTGCGAGTCTTGGGCTGCTGTTGCACAATCAGGCGATCGCAACCCTGCTGCCGAAATACGCTCAACACCTGCGCCAAGCTAGCCTGACTCGACACACAGGGAACCACATCAATAAAATTATGGAGAGAAGGGGTTTGCATGGGTGTCCATCATGTCATGTATACGCATTTGCTAGCTGCCAGGGCCATACATCGACCAACTACAACGGGTTGAACCGTTTCAGCGGCTTGTTAACTCACCGAGTGTTTACGCATCATTCAACCTAGGCAAACAAACTAGGTAAACAAACTAAGCAAATTGTGCAACCCAAGTTCATGAACGACCATAAGGCTCCACAAATCCAAACCTTGTCAACTCAAAACATGTGCTGAAGGGGGCAATGGGGGGCGATCGCCCAATATCGGTAGAACCAGATCGATGAATGCTTTAACTCAGCTGTAAACGGGGCTGTCCACAGTTCAACGAATTTAAGCCCGTATCACGATTGAAACTCCTTAAGTTGAAATTTCTCGCTCGACAGAAGTTCCTCGACATCGGATGTAACCAAACGGGCTCTTGCTTGTATCTCATCAACCAAACTGGGCAAACTAAGAACACAACCCGCTACATCTGATTCTGCCGAATCATCTGCCGCTCTGCCGCATAATCCCAAATCATTTAATACATTTTCGGTAGAACCCTCTGCCATCCCTGCTGGTCGAGGTGCAGGCTAAGCGACAAAATCCTGTACCCACCTTAGGTGTTGCCACTTTCTGCGATCGCTTTACTTCATGAACCTGGGTTCAGTATGCTGTTGATGAATTCAAACTTCTAAAGAAAACTTGGCGTTTGTTATCCATTAGTTGAGTTTCTTATCTAACGAATGATTAAAATGCTGGCAAATAAACCCAGCATCGGCTGTTGTAGGGTTGGTCATACCCCTGCTAGCCGCTTCGTCATCATGTACGGTTGAAGCGATCGCTCTTCATAACCCGTGGGCGATCGCATCTGTCCACCCTGCCAAATACTCGGTTGGCCTCACCCACTGCGATGAGTTAACGTTTTTTCAGTCCCTTTCTCTCCCAATTTCCATACTTTGCTTTCTGTTTGCAGCCTGCTAACGACTTCCGATCTATCGCAGCAAATGTCCCAATCCCTTGGGGGCAATGATTCTGGTAGTCAAGCGCACGAATCTTACACCTTCAATCAGTTCGACGACCAACAAGAATTTTTGACCTTTGTCCAGCGCGAAAAACGGCAGGTTGATTGTCTCGTGTTCGAAGAGAGCACACTATCCCTCGATACCCTAGAGCAGCTAAAACGTCTCTCCATCCTGCTGCCCGCCGTACTGCTCGAATCGAAAGACAGCCGCGCAGACACATACTCCATCACTGATCCAATTCAGAGCAACGAGCAGGTGATTTATCACAATGCGCTGCTTCATGCCCACGTCAGCGACATTGCCCAACTACCTCAACTCGTCGAACAGGCGATCGCCAAATTTCTAAAGCTCGCCCCTCAACCGCTACATCCCGAAGCCGAGATCAATCCTGCGACTGTTCTCACCGTCCATAGCTCCCTCATGCAGCAACAAAAGCGACTTGCTGACAAGCTAAAAGAACGCTTAGGCTACTTGGGAGTCTATTACAAACGCAACCCAGCCCACTTTTTGCGGCACATGACTCAGCCTGAACGCAAAGAAGTTTTGCAACGCCTGCGAGACGAATACCGCAAAATTATTCTGTCCTACTTCTCCGCCAAATCTGCCGATAGTGAACTACTCAACCAGCGGATTGACACCTTTGCAAACCTCGCCTTCTTCTCCGATGTTCCCGTTTCCCAGGTCGTTGAAATGCATATTGAATTGATGGATGAATTTTCCAAGCAACTCAAGCTCGAAGGCCGAAACGACGATATCTTGCAAGACTATCGATTAACCCTGATTGATGTCCTGGCCCACTTGTGTGAAATGTATCGGCGTTCCATCCCGCGAGAATCTTAGACTATCCTGAACCTAGTTAGTGATTCATCGAGCTGTTGAGCTCGTCAACACATTCCTACCCCAGCAACGTGCCCCATCCCATGCCACTTCTCCTTCATTCAACCGCCTAAACCCTAGGCTCCATCTTGAGGCACACATCATATAACCATGACTCCTGTTAAAAAAACTTACATTCTCAAGCTTTACGTCGCTGGAAACACGCCCAACTCTGTACGCGCCCTCAAAACCCTCAACCAAATCTTGGAGAAGGAATTTCAAGGTGTGTACGCCCTTAAAGTAATCGATGTGCTGAAAAATCCTCAGCTTGCTGAAGAAGACAAAATTTTAGCAACGCCTACCTTAGCAAAAATCCTGCCGCCCCCAGTCCGCAAAATCATTGGCGATCTTTCTGATCGTGAAAAGGTCCTGATCGGTCTAGACCTTATGTATGATGAGTTGCGGGAAGAAGAGGCAGGAATTTAGTAACCTCAGCCTTCTGGGCTGTCTTAAATTTGGTGTTTACAAGAATCTATGAGCGACCTTGGTCAACCTGAACAACTTAACGGAGCATCAACAAAAGGAGTTCAAAAAATTCGAACCCTGATTGAAGGGTTTGATGATATCAGCCATGGGGGACTCCCCGTTGGCCGAACTACTCTTGTTAGCGGCACCTCCGGCACTGGAAAAACCCTGGTTGCTGTGCAATTTCTATACAACGGAATTGTTCACTTCGATGAACCGGGTGTCTTTGTAACGTTTGAAGAGTCTCCTGCCGACATTATCAAAAACGCCCACAGCTTTGGCTGGGATCTGCAAAAGCTCGTTGATGAAGGGAAGCTGTTCATTCTAGATGCCTCGCCTGATCCCGAAGGGCAAGAGGTGATTGGCAGCTTTGATCTCTCTGCATTGATTGAGCGCATTCAATACGCCATTCGCAAATACAAGGCGAAGCGCGTTTCTATCGACTCGATCACGGCGGTGTTTCAGCAGTATGACGCGGTGTCGGTGGTACGGCGCGAAATCTTTCGCTTGGTGGCGCGGCTGAAGCAGGTAGGAGCCACCACCATTATGACAACTGAGCGGGTTGAGGAATACGGCCCGGTTGCTCGGTTTGGGGTGGAAGAGTTTGTGTCAGACAATGTGGTGATTGTGCGCAACGTGCTGGAGGGCGAACGTCGCCGCCGCACTATTGAAATTCTAAAGCTGCGCGGTACCACGCACATGAAAGGGGAGTATCCCTTTACGATTACCAATCAGGGTGTGAATATCTTCCCGTTGGGAGCGATGCGCCTGACTCAACGTTCATCGAATGTGCGGGTGTCGTCGGGGGTGAAAACGCTGGACGAAATGTGTGGTGGTGGCTTTTTCAAAGACTCTATCATCTTGGCAACGGGCGCGACCGGAACGGGCAAAACGCTGTTAGTCAGCAAGTTTTTGCAGGATGGCTGCACAATTGGCGAGCGATCGCTCCTATTTGCCTATGAAGAATCGCGGGCTCAACTGTCACGCAATGCCTACTCCTGGGGGATCGACTTTGAGGAGCTAGAGCAACAAGGCTTGCTCAAAATTATTTGCGCTTATCCCGAATCTGCTGGTTTGGAAGACCATTTGCAAATTATCAAGTCGGAGATTTCCGAATTTAAGCCCAGCCGCATTGCGATCGATTCGCTGTCGGCTCTAGCCCGAGGGGTCAGCAATAATGCCTTTCGCCAGTTTGTGATTGGGGTGACCGGATTCGCCAAGCAAGAAGAAATTACAGGTTTCTTCACGAATACGACCGATCAGTTTATGGGATCAAATTCCATTACCGATTCGCACATTTCTACCATTACCGATACGATTTTGCTGCTGCAATATGTAGAAATTCGGGGTGAAATGTCCCGTGCGATCAACGTCTTTAAAATGCGGGGATCATGGCACGACAAGGGAATTCGCGAATATGTCATTACGGAGACGGGACCTGAGATCAAGGACTCGTTCCGCCAGTTTGAGCGCATTATTAGCGGTTCGCCAACTCGTGTAGCAACGGATGAGAAGGATGAATTGTCTCGGATTATCCGTGGTTTCCAACAAGAGGAAGAATAACCTCTTCGAATTGGTTAATTCGAATTTGTAACTAACCTGAGTTTTATCTAAGCAAAAATGGGCAATTCTGAGGTTTGCGCGACGCGCAAGCCTCAGAAAAGCTCTTAACCAAAACTGAGGTTAACTAGGAGAAGAGCTTTGCTGAGTCCAGCAAGGCTCTTCTTGCGTTGTGGGCTTTATTTTGGGCTTAAGGTTAGGTGCCAGATCTATCGGTCTGGTGGGTGCTCTCAGCGTCGGGTTGGCAAGGCGGGTTTTCCAGCTTGACTGATTGGGGATCAACTGGCCGCGATCGCCTGTGGAGACCATCTTTGATTATGTGATAGAGATCACCTTATCGGTCTGAAAAAATCACGCGAACACATCCTATAGAATCACCTACTTGCCTTGCCAAAAGCCCGATATTAAAGACATCGAGTTCCTGAATTGTCCCCATGGTTGTCCACGCTTCACTTATCCCCGGTGCGATCGCTGAGCTATTTGCTCAAGTCAGCCATGCCAAAGTTATTACTCAAGCCGATCGCTACGGCTTAATGACTGCCCTCTTACACAACACGCTGACCGACGAAGAGCGGCTCTCAGTTGATCGGCTGTTGAGAGCCGTTGGCCGAGGTTCGTTCACATTGGTTGATGATATTTCCCTCATGACATCCCCTTGTTGAGGAACCTACCATGACGACGACCCGCAGCGAAAAGCTCGTCACTGCTGTTTTAATGCTGATTGCCATTGGCTTGGTGGCGACGGTTTCAGGCCAGCTTAGCCCTTCCTATCTCCAGTTTTCGGACCAAGCCCCCACTTTTTGGTTTAAAAAATAGCTCGTGTTGCTCCAGAAGTTCTCCAAAAGTTTTCTAGAAGGTTTCTAGAAGTTCTCCAGAAGGTTTTCAAAGGCTCTCCAGAAGTTTCTGTCCTGCCCTATTGCTGGGCTGGCTGCTCAGCCGATGCGATCGCCCTTAACCCATCAACCCCGAAGGCGATCGCGACTGCAAGATGTAAACATCGCCTGACATTTTCAAACGCTCGCTTGCCGCTAGGGTAGGCTATTCTAAGCTATACGGTGTTTGAGGCTGCCGTGGAATGCACGACAGGCAAAGCCTTGGCGAGAATGACCAATTCCTCAAACCCGTAGCGTTTAAACATTGTTTTGGAAGCGGTTGGGGTAACCATGAAATTGGCAGCGCGAGTTGAGCAAGTGTCTCCGTCGATGACTTTGGCGATTGATGCCAAAGCCAAAGCTATGAAAGCGGATGGCATTGATGTCTGTAGCTTTAGCGCGGGCGAGCCCGATTTTGACACTCCAAAACATATTGTTGAAGCCGCAAAAACAGCGCTAGATCAGGGAAAAACCCGCTATGGCCCTGCCGCTGGAGAGCTGAAATTGCGCGAGGCGATCGCCCAAAAACTTCAGCGCGATAACAGCCTATGCTACGGCCCCGAAAATATTCTCGTGACCAACGGGGGCAAGCAGTCGCTGTTTAACCTGATGCTGGCAACGATTGAGCCTGGTGATGAGGTGATCATTCCCGCGCCCTACTGGGTGAGCTATCCCGAAATGGTGAAGCTGGCAGAAGGAACCCCAATTATTGTGCCGACGACGCTAGAAAGTGGCTTCAAAATCTCGCCTGATCAGCTCCAACAAGCCATCACCCCCAAAACAAAACTCTTTGTATTCAACTCACCTTCGAACCCAACTGGGATGGTGTATACGCCAGATGAAGTGCGGGCGATCGCCAAAGTTGTTGAGGAGACTGGCATTTGGGTTGTCGCCGATGAAATTTATGAAAAAATTCTCTACGACGGAGCCGAGCACCTGAGCATGGGTGCTGTGAGCCCCGAAGCCTACGAGCGCACGATTGTGAGCAGTGGTTTTGCCAAAACCTACGCCATGACAGGTTGGCGGGTTGGTTTTTTGGCGGGGCCAGTGCCCATCATTAAGGCCGCAACCAAAATTCAGGGACACAGTACCTCCAATGTGTGCACGTTTTCACAATATGGAGCGATCGCAGCCTACAGCCACCCGCAAGACTGTGTGCAAGAAATGGTAGAAGCCTTTGCAGAGCGTCGAGCGTTCATCTTGAACTGCTTTGATGCAATGCCGGGAATTACGTGTCCCAAGCCCAATGGAGCGTTTTACATGTTCCCCAGCATTGGGGCAACTGGTCTAACCTCGTTGGAGTTTTGCGATCGCCTGTTAGACGAGCAGCAGGTTGCCGCCGTACCGGGCATTGCCTTTGGTGCAGATGACTGTATTCGCATGTCCTATGCCACCGATATGGACACCATTCAGAGAGGAATGGAGCGCCTCTCGAATTTTTTGCATGCGATCGCCTCCTAACCCCATCAGTGAGCTGGCATCGATCCAGATATAGGATGGTCATGGGAAATAATCGGCCCTCATAAAACAAATTAGCTCCTCTAGTTTTTAGAGGAGCTAATTATTTCAATTCATCTTCAACCCACCCACCTTGAATATTCAAGGAATGTTCAAGCGCCCAACTTGGGCTGGCATCGATGAACCGTTCAGTATCCGTATTGCTTGCTTTGCGATCACGCGCTTTGCAATGAAACGCTGAGACGTAGCGTGCTTAGTCGATATAACCCATTAACAAATCCGCATCGTCGGTGTCGTTATCGGCAATGGGGCGACCACCGGGCAACAGAGGAGCATCCATGAGCTGATGACTGCTAGCAAAGATGGGGCGGCCACCGGGTAGCGTCAACTCTTCTCGCACGGCAATATTGCTGACAAACACGGGACGATTACCAGGAATTGTCGTGGTATCCAAAACTCGAATGTCGCTTGCCATGATGGGGCGACCATTCAGGATCGTTCCGTACACATCGAGGTGGCTGGCCGCAATGGGTCGCAAACCAGCAGAGGTAAAGCTTTCGGCAACTTCAATTGCGCCCGGAGCAACGGGACGGTCTGCTCCACCAGTAATTTGTAATCCAGACTCTTGCGCTTGCTTAACGGTCAGTGCTGTCACTTCAGATTTTCCTTCGCTTTTGGATGCAGTTTCGGTTTTGGCTTGTTCTGCGGTTGAGTCTTTTGTCTCGGTCACCTTTGCCTCCTTGGCTGTACTTCGGGTTCTTCGCCCACTCCTAGTGGTCGTTTCACTGCGTTCCATGAGCAATACCTCACGAGTGGATAGCGGATCTTCCCCACAGCAGCGAGGGTAGGCAAGTGTGACAGCCATCTGACAAATGCCCGATCGCTAGCTCAATAAAGCCGAACGCTGAAACTGAGGAATACTGGATCAATTTGAAATCATTATACGGGTATCCGGTCTAGCTGCGATTCGTGAGATCGCTGGGGAATGATAGGGATTATTTAATAATCTGTTCAATTTTCTAAAACCAAACCTATTCCTTCTCTGCGTATGTAAATGCGTTGCTTAAGCCGCTTAATATCTCTTTAGTTTTTGTTAGAAATAAACACAATAAAATCATGGTTTTTTGTGAGTTTTTTAGGCTAAGCAAATCAGGTTCAATCAAAACTAGGGTAGAGTCCGCTTTAGGCTCATAAGGTCAGTGCGGAGTGCCTGCTCACTCGTTGAAGGGAGTGGGAAGTCAACCCAGGCTGACATGATGTTTGACCTCATAAGGTCAGTGCGGAGTGCCTGCTCACTCGTTGTTGGGGCATGAGCAAGCCTGTTGTTGTGGCGGCGGATATCCGAACCTGATTGCGGTAGCTCTTACTCTGCATTTCTTGAACAATAGAAAAAGCCCATAAGATTCCCCATAATTAAGATGCAAGCGTTTGCTGTTGAGCCGATGCCCAACCTCGATCCGCCATCCTACAGCCAAGAAGATGTGCACGAAATTTTGAAGCTGGCGATCGCTCGTCAAGCCGAGAATGGCACATTAGAGCTGTCGCGATCGCAGCTGTTGGAGATTGCCGATGAGATGGGAATTTCCCATCATGAAATTGCGCTGGCCGAGCAAGAGTGGTCGGTGCAGCAGCGCGATATGTCAAACCGTATGTTGTTTGAGCAACATCGCAAGCAACGGTTTACCAATCGGTTGAGCCGTTATTTGATTGTCAATTTCTTTTTGCTGGTGTTTAGTTTGCTCACCAGCGGCGGTATCGTTCCTGCTGTAACGTTTCTGGCGGTGGGTTGGGGCTTGTTTGTTGCGCTGGATGGTTGGAATACCTTTTTGGTGAAGGGCGATCGCTACGAGCGTGCGTTTGTGAAGTGGCAGCGCCGGCGAATGTTGCAACGCTCGGTAAATCACTTTTTTAATTCCTTTCAGCGATGGATTCGGTAGCACTACTCACTCCCTAAAGCCCATCGTTGGCTAGGATAAGGCTATAGAACCCCGTTTTATGGGCGAGCGAGCTGTGGCTTCCGATTCATCGTCTTATCCGACCGTTAAGCGACGCTGTGTTTCCGTGTGTCAAAACCGTTCGTGTTTGCGCAGTGGCTCAGAAGATGTACTAGCATCGCTGCAACAGCAAGCACCCGACGGAGTATTTGTTCAGGCAAGTTCGTGCTTGGGGCAATGTGGTTCTGGGCCAATGGTGCAGGTGAACCCCGACAACGTGTGGTACTGCCGGGTGCGTGTCAAGGATGTTCCAAAACTGGTCGAGGAACATTTGATAGGCGATCGCCCAGTTCGCAACTTGCTGCATCCCCGCTTTCATCCCCCCAGTCCTGCCTACTACGACCCAACGGCATAAGCCTTGAGCGAGATCGCGGCGGATCAAGGTTTTTGGTTGCTCCATTCGCTGAAAATGAACTGTGTAGAGCTTTCGTTCTCTGCATCAAGTTTTCAAGTTTTGGGTTATTGATCGCAGGGATTGCCCACAATCAATAACCTAACTGCACCAGCCCCACCGTTATTGGCGCGCAGAGCGCACCATGGCGATCAGCGTTTGGTGGGCGTCTTCCGAATCTTGCAAGGTGTGATCAAACGGGATGCGAACGGTCTGGGGCGTGTCGGTTTGCACTTGCAAATCCATGCCTTCGGGGTCAATTTTGAGCATGTGAGCAGCGGTTGCGCTGGCAACATTGCCATACACTTTGGCGTACATGAGTACGGCATCTGCATGGTCTTCGTTCATATGTTTGCAGATGCGATCGCTCACTTCGGGAGTTAGGGTATCAGCCATAATGTTGAATCAACAATGGAATGAATTGAGACTAGCTTAAATCACAGCATAGGATTGCAAAAAGTACACGGTTAAGCGAATGACACTCGCCGCAATAAATGCAATCAACACAAACATGATTACGACATTAATAATATCTTTTAGAGTTTGCATAACTGCCTCTTGAGTAAACAATGAATGAATCGTGGAACATCAAACCGTGGTGCCTGGATAGATGCGATTGCAGTCTCGCGATCGCGTAGAGATTGGGCGATCGCTCAGCAGGAGACTTCCAGCCCGCTTAGACACGTGCCTATGGTCGCTGCAATGGATTGAGCAAGTGCCTCATAGTCATAGCCTCCTTCTAACCCAAACACAATTCGGCGAGTGAGGCGCAGGCAGTACTCGGTGAACACGCCATAGTCCGATGGTTGCAGAGAAATATTGGCGAGTGGATCAGCCCGATTGGCATCGTATCCTGCACTCACCAACAGCAGGTCGGGCTGAAAGGCTTGAAAGAAGGGAATAATTCTATCTCGAAAAATGGGTTCGTAGTCTGCTAGGGTGCTACCTGCTGGCATGGGGAAATTGAGTACGGTGTTGTGCTGACCCTGATCTTGCGCGGCTCCGGTGCCTGGGTACTGGGGCCATTCGTGCAATGAACAAAAGGCAATGTTGGGATTGGTTTCGACAATGGCCTGGGTACCATTGCCATGGTGAACGTCCCAATCCAGAATGGCAACCCGCTGAACTCCCGGTTGTTGCAGCGCATAGTGGGCGGCGATCGCTGCATTCGAGAAAATGCAAAACCCCATTCCCTGCGACGGCAAGGCATGGTGTCCCGGTGGCCGCGCTAATACAAAAGCCGGATTGCCCGAAGCTAAGACCTGGTTCACACCATCCAGCCACGCACTCACCGCCAGCAAGGCTGCATCATACGAACGGGGCGACACCACGGTATCGGGGTCGATGTGGCCGCCGCCGTGGTTGGCCAGCGTGGCGACCGCTTGCACATAGTTTTTGGGATGGATGGCATAAAGCGCGTCGGTGAGCCGGGTTCCTTGCGATGCGATGGGGGTCGGCGATCGCCACTCGATTTGATTGGCCCAGGCGGCTTGCTTGAGGGTGGTGGTGACTGCCGCTAACCGTCCGGCATTTTCGGGATGGAAACGGCCAGTATCGTGCTCAAGGAAGGTATCGGAATAGTAAACCGGAAACATGGGAGATCGGTAGGGCAGAAGGGGCGGATGGTGTGGGGATGGCTTTATCTTATCGCTGTGGAGCGGGGCTTGGTTTCTGGTAGAGGAAATGGGTCTTGTGGCTTATTCTTCTGCGGCAATACCAAGGGCAAGTTGATACAAGTGGCGACGAGGCAGTGAGGTTTGGTGGGCGAGTTGGCGACTGGCCTGCGATCGCGACATGCCGTTTTTGATCAAATGCTCTAGCTCGGCAATCAGAGCCGATTCGGAAAGGGTAGGTGCGGCGATCGCGGCTCCGGCCAGCACCAGGGTAAATTCGCCTTGGGGTTCTCGTTGGGTGTGGTGGGCGATCGCGTCGTTCACCGTGCCGCGCCAAAATTCTTCGTGCAGTTTGGTGAGTTCTCGCGCTAAAACGATCGCGCGATCGCCCCCAACGGTTTCCTGCAAATCGGCCAAGGTTTGCCGCACTCGATGGGGGGCTTCGTACATCACAACCGTGCGGGATTCTTGGGCAATAGCCTCCAGGCGATCGCGCCGTTCTTGTCCCTTGGTGGGCAAAAAGCCTTCAAACACAAAGCGATCGGTAGGAAGCCCCGAAGCACTCAGCGCGGTAATGACAGCGCTGGCCCCCGGAATGGGAATTACCTCAATGCCCACTTCGGCACAGGCACACACCAACTCATAGCCTGGGTCGGAAATCCCCGGCATGCCAGCATCGCTCACCAGCGCAACGGATTTGCCTTGTTCGAGCAAGGTTAACAGTTCAGGCAGGCGGCTGGTGCGATTGTGGTCGTGGTAGCTAATTTGCGGAGTGGAAATTTGAAAATGATGCAGCAGTTTGCCGGTATGGCGGGTATCTTCGGCAGCGATCGCATCGGCTTCTTGCAAAATGCGAATGGCTCGAAACGTCATATCTTCGAGATTACCGATGGGCGTGGCAACAATATACAGCGGCATAACAGCAAACGTTAGACGGCACCAGTAGAAAACAAACGTTTTGAGCAAAAGCGCGAGATAACACCAGCCAACCCAAGTTTTAGCTAAGGCAGTTTTGGTTTAGTCGGTGTAAGCGAGGCGCAGGCTCCAGTAAAGCAACAGAGCAGAAGCGATCGCCATAAATCCACCCCAAAACCAGTAGGGCAACAGCAAATTTTGGGCAATTTGCCCCGAGTCCGAAACCACGAGCTGCCCCCCAATAAAGGCCTGCCCCATGAACAGGTAGTCCAATTGATGATAGGTGCTGATGCACGCTTGCAAGCCCAAAAACTGGATGCCGAAACATTGCAGCCAACGCGAAGCCGAAGTGCCTATCCACAAAATGGCCACGCCCAAGGCCGGAATTGCCACAAACCCAAACAGCGATCGCACCCAAATCAGAGTGGAGATCAACAAAAACAGCCCCAAAAAGATGAGGCTCCACCGAGCCGAACGCCGATGCCGCGACGCCAAAATAAACGCAGCGCCCGCCATGGGCGGTCCCATGGGGCCACCCATGGCTACTAACGCCCGACCAATAGGGCCTAGAAACCGCACACCGCTATGGGTGGCAAATCCTGACCCGTTGGGGAAAATTTGCAGCTGATGGAAATTTCCACCTAACACGAGCGCGGTGATGCCATGGCCCATTTCGTGAAACCAGGTGGCCAAAATGCTAAATGGGTAGAGAATGTAGTCGCCTAGCGGAATTTGCCACAGCAAAATTGTGGCGATCGCAGCAGCCACCAGCCACCTCAACCCAATCTGTTCGGCATCGTTGGGTGGTAATCCCAAGTCATTGTCATCCCACAGTTTGCTCATGAATAGTTCACGCAGTAACGGTTCAAGCAATCACGGTCTACACGATCCAGCTTTACCAACTCTAGCGTCTGCACCCATCCGTTGGCAGGATGTCAAAGGTCATGGCCTATAGGATGAGGTTCGTCATCATCATCGTTATCAACAGATTGCCGGAAGCTTCAGCGGTTTTGCGCTGGAAGAGGAGATGGCTTCTAGACCACGCTGAATTGATGTAAAGCCGTCATGACCTCTTGAGCCGATTGGTAGCGTGCTGCGGGGTGTGGGTCGGTCAAGGTTTCTAGAATGGCTACTAGCTGGGGAGGCAGCCCAAACACACTAGTGGCGCGAAATCGTCGCTGGCCCAACTCTTCGGCATAAAAATAGACAGGGTTTTGCCCCGTCAACAGGTACGTAAGAATTGGTGCGATCGCATATAAATCGGCAGCAGGAGTTGCATCCAAGCTCAAACGTTCAGGTGCTTCATAGCCTGTGAGGGTAGTGGGTGCAGCCCGCTCTAAAATAACGGACTTGACCGCACCAAAATCCACCAAACTAAACGATGCCCCCGGAGGAGCATCAGGTTGATAGATCAGGTTTTTGGGCTGCACATCGCGATGCAAAATCGGTGGTGTAAAGCTATGAATAAACCCCAACAATTGGCAGATTTCGCAGGCCCATGCGATCGCCCGATCTAGCGTGATGGTGCCCAAAGCACGAATATAGCTGGCCAAATCTTGCCCACGGGCTAGCTCCATTACCAAATAGGGCTGACCATTGGCGAAAAAAAAATCTAACAGCTTAGGAATTTGGGGATGGTTGAGCTGGCGTAGTGTTTCGGCCTCGCACTCCAATGCAGCGTGCGCCTCAGAGACCTTAGCCCATGCGGCATTCAGCGTTTTTACAGCAACGGTTTCGCCAGCGCGCCATGCATGGTAAGTCACCCCAATTTCCCCCTCGCCCAAGCACCGCAGCAGTTGATACTCTCCCACCACTTCCAGCGGGTTGAGCGGTTGTCCGCAGTCCACACAAAACAGATCGCCACCTCGGGGATGCTGACAGCGATCGCCCCGTTGACCTCCACTCCCATGTGATGGCACATCCTGCGAGGTCTCGCCAAACAAGACTCGCTCAGCGCTATCTAGCTCATCCAGTGCTGCAATGCGAAGGTGCGGTGGAACCGGAATGATGCCTTTTGCTTGAGGTGAAGCGTTGGCTTCTCCGGCAAAGATTCCCGATATGGCAGGTGTGCCAATACTTTTTTCGTTGATTTCAGTGGAATAGTTGGATGGATCGACTCGTTGCGCAGCAGGGCGATCGCCCGTTGCAGCATCAGCCAAGTCGATCGGCGGCTCTGCCCCAAGTCGAATTTTGATATTTGGCCCGGAACGAGCGAGGCGAATAACAGCCCCATCGGCAAGTGCAACCTGCGTGATTCGTTTGCCATCCAGGTACGTACCATTTGTGCCCAAGTTCACGATTTCCCAATCAGAACCAACACGCCGCAATTCGACATGATGTCGAGAAACCACCGCGCTATACAGAATGACGTGGTTATCGGTTGAACGCCCAATGCGGATCACCGACTCATTCTGAAAGGTCCAGACTTGAACTGGACTCTGTTTAATCGGATGCAGAAGCGATAGGGTAATCACACTGAAGAGTGAAAATTGAATAGTAGAAATGAGACAAAATGCGATCGCATAACGATAAGGCTTTTCCTAATCCTAGGCTGCTTCGCCCAAAACGTAACCACAACTTTCGTCAGGCTATTCGTTTGTTAGGAGAAACAACTTGCAAGGGGAAACAACAGTCTTGAGTCGAGCAACGGTTTTCTGAACTATGCAGTATAGGCTGTGGCAGACCCTTCACGATAGTTGAAACAAAAACGTTACCTTATCGCCTTTGCCCAACGCGATGCGATCGCCCGTTCGAAGGCGATGGCGATTGCCCTTTGGCAGCGGCATATTGTTGATGTAGGTTCCGTTCGAGCTACCCACATCCTCAATATAGAATGCATCGCTTTCCACCCGAATATCAGCATGCACTCGCGACACAATTTCGGAGCTGGGAAAGCCGGACACATCTACATCGGGGGGAATGCGATCGTTGGGCTTGCCAATATGAATTACCGACAGTTGCTGGGGTAACTCAATCAACGAATTGGTCTGCACATGCAAAAGCTTGGCCGATTGGGTTTGCAGTTGAGTCGAGCTAGGAGCTGTTGGCGGCACTTGAGGCCCTGGCAGAGTCACGGCTGGCGGCACAACATTAGGGGCAGCCGTCTGAGGGGCGATCGCTGGGGTTGGCACGCCGCTACTAGCCGTGGGGATCTCTGGCACATCGCTGGTGCTAAAGCCGGGGCCTGGTTCTATCCCAGAAGCCTGAGCCTCAACCACCAGCGGCTCGGGCGCAATCAGCGGCTCGGGCAAGGGCAAATCGGGAATGGCAAATTCGGGAGCACTGGTAGGAGTTGCGGCGGCAGGCTCAGGCACCGGAGAGGCTCCAGCCCGCAAATTGGTGCCACACTGCCCACAAAAACTCGCATCGGATTGAACTTTTGCACCACAGTTTGGGCATGCCATCATGCTTGGTAATGGGGTATAGCATGCTTCGCACTGAACCGCTCCATCGGGGTTTTGGTGGTTGCAATTCGGGCAAACAATCATTGAAAAGTCCTTGACCTACAGTAACTCTACCAACGCCATCGTACGAGAGGAGCTATTGTAAGTGTCTAAATTTAACGTGCTGTCATAATTCTTTCAGCCTTGTACGGTCGGCAGAACGAGAAATGCTGAAGCACCGTTATTTGGGCTCTTTATATCCTAGGCGATGCTTCAGCGAATGTCGGCAGAGGGTTATACCCCTTGTTTCACTCCTGCGGCCTCATCGAGCAGCCACCACAGCTCTCCCTGAGGACGAATCATACGGGCAGGATAGTCCTCATCATTGGCGGTTTCGGAAAAAACATGGGCCAGGGCCGTTTGCTTATTTGCTCCCGCCACTAAGAAGAAGACGCTGCGGGCGTGGTTAATGAAGGGTGCCGTAAAGGTAAGGCGCGGTTGACCATCTTTGTTGCCCACGGTGATGAGGCGATCGCGCACTGCCAGCGCATCGGTATGGGGAAACAAAGATGCCGTGTGGCCATCGTCGCCCATGCCCAACAGCACCACATCCAATGCAGGAAACTCTCCCGGTTGCACCTGAAAGACATCTCGAAGTTCTTGATCATACTGCTGAGCGGCGATCGCCGGATCGGCAGCCTGGGTTGGCATCGGGTGAATGTTCGTCGCAGGCATGGGCACATGGTCAAGCCAGGCGCGGCGGGCCATGCCCTCGTTGCTGTCGGAATGGGTAGGGGGAACGTAGCGTTCATCTCCCCAAAACACATGCACCTGCTCCCAGGGCAATGGCTGCTGAGCGATCGCCTCATACAAGGGCTTGGGGGTGCTGCCACCCGCCAGGGCAATGGTGAATTGACCTCGCTCTGCAATAGCCTGATGAGCCCGCTCTAAAATGAGCGCCAGCGATCGCGCCACAATCGCATTTACATCTGCCAATACTTCTACTTGTCGATTCATTGCACCTTTGCCTTGCTAGCTTGCACATCACATCTGCTCCCTTGCACTTTAGAGGCCAGCTATGGGGCGATCGCCAGAATCTAATCATTTTCTAAGGAACCGTTTGCGCGGGAACCACGACAAGAATGCTGTGACCACGACAAACATCCAGAGCCGTGCAGAGCATCGCCAAGTTCCGGCCAAAGATTCTGGGCAGAACTCCCACCTTAGTGTTTAATTGAGCATTGGGCTGTCAGTGCTAAACCTGAGCGCTAAGTTCCGCTGTTCAGTTTTTACCATTCTCAGCTTAGATACTTCACGACGTGACCCCCCCTATGATTTCCTCAAAACCCACCAGCAACCCAACGGCAGCGTTTCTTGCATCCCGCGTGATGATGGTCGCTGGCATCATCATCTTTTTGGCGGCGTTGCTTGACATGATCATTCTGCCGATTCCGTACCAGTGGGGAGAGCGGGCTTGGCAATTGGCCTTTACCACCCAAATTGTGGATCGGGGATTGGTGCCTTTGGTGGGACTGGGGCTACTGTTTGCTGGATATTGGGTCGAAACCTTTTTGGAGCCTACGCGCAACGAGCGTCCGCGCTACGCCACGATACGGTTTTGGGCGGCAGTGATTGCCAGCATTTTGGGGTTAACGTATCTGTTGTTGTTTCCCTTTCATTTGAATAATGTGCGCGCCAGCAACCAGGCCGTGCAAGAGCGGGTAACCCAAGAGGCCGAGCAAGCCCAAACCCAGCTCGATCAACAGCTCAACGCTGAGGTGGAACGCCAACGGGCTCAAATTGAACAGTTGATTGCTGCACCGGATGATCAGCTCGATGAAGCGATCGCCGCCAATCTCATCACCCAAGAGCAGGCCAATCTAGTCCGCGATTTTCGTGAAAATCCCGATTCTCTAGAGCCGTTTTTGCAGGAGCGGGCTCAGCAAAGCCGTGCTCAAGCCGAAACCCAAATCCAAACTCGACAAGAACAAGCCCGCGAAGAAGCGGCAACCGAATCGTTGAAATCGGGACTGCGAATTGGGTTGACGAGTTTGCTACTGGCAATCGGGTACATCATCATCGGTTGGACGGCCCTGCGCTTGGTTGGCCAGCCCTAGGGGCTGTCACACAGGATTTGCTCAATCAGGGTTTGATCGAATTGAAATCGATCGAACCCTGATAAGTCAAGTCTTTTCAAGGCTTTGCGGCTTCCCAAATCTACTGAGTTAGATTACTCGTTTCGCGAACTCGTTTTGCTAACCAGTTTGATCGAGATGTGAGCCATCAATGTGGGTTCATGCTGCTGCTGAAACGCTGAATTGGCAGAAATGACCCATTCCTGTAGAAGCGCGATGGGTCATCAAGCGCTTTGGAACAACGGTTTAGAACAACAGCTGGTTTAGAACAACAGCTTGGGATGAAGCTTGGCGGGAATGATGGGTGGCGATCGCCCCTTGCCCTTGGCATAGTTTTAGTCTGGGTGCTCGCAGGTTGAAACGTTTCCGCAGCAGGGATGTTGCCACACAACCATGGAACGTGCCAGGTTCAGCTGGCCAGAGTTGCGCCAAGCGCGGAGATCAGGGCAAAATGTTGTCTACGATACGAGTAAGACTGGCTTTTAGGGTGCGGTATTTGTTTGAGCATAAAAAATGCGATCGCAAACGCTATAATTGAAACATTTCTTAACGGTATCGCGGGTCCGCAGTTGGCCGTGCTAAGCGCCAAAAGCAGGTTGATGAATGATCCCGATTCCCGTAAAAGGGAAAAGCAAACTGGTAGATTGGAGATTCAAGCATCCATGTGTTTGGGATTGACCAGCACGGCCTGAAATGTTTTCCAACCTCGTCAAATGGATGAGTCGGTAGCATCGAACCCAATAAAACGGGTGGTTAGGTTTATGAAAAGAGGGTGGTTAGGTTGTCTCTAATTCAACGGCTGAAGCATGACCTGAAAAATGACCTGATTGCAGGTCTATTGGTGGTCATTCCCCTAGCTACTACAATCTGGCTCACATTTACGCTGGCAACGTGGGTTGTCAACTTTTTGACCCGCATTCCCAAGCAAATCAATCCTTTTAACGACCTCAACCCTTTGTTGGGAGATTTGCTCAACCTGCTGATTGGGTTGGCTGTTCCGCTCACGCTCATTTTGATCATGGGCCTGATGGCTCGCAACATTGCCGGACAGTGGTTGCTCAATCTGGGTGAGCGGCTGTTGCAAGCGATTCCCCTGGCGGGTTCGGTATACAAAACTCTAAAGCAACTGCTGGAAACCTTGCTGCGAGATACAAGCGGCAAGTTTCGCCGGGTTGTGCTGGTTGAATATCCTCGCAAGGGCATATGGGCAGTTGCCTTTGTAACAGGCACCTTTGCCGCCGATGCAACGGCTCAGCTTTCGGGCCAGATGTTGAATTTGTTCATTCCAACTACGCCAAACCCAACCACGGGTTGGTATGCGATCGCCCCCGAAAGCGAGGTGATTGCCCTTTCGATGTCGGTTGAAGAGGCGTTTAAGGTGGTGATTTCGGGCGGGATCGTTGGCCCTAGCATTAGCAGCGCTCTTCCTTCAGTCAAGTACGAGGGATTGCTACTAGATTCGTCGTTGGAGCAGCCGCCAGTTGTGGATATTAAGCGGCAAGCCTATTCGCTCATGCAGGAAGAAGACGCCTAAGTTTTGCACAGAGGCTGGCCTGTTGCGGAGAAACCGCGATCGCCGTGTTGAGTGCGATCGCCTTCATCTCGCAGAACCACGGCCAGAACAGACGGACATGTGCTTATCCTAAAGCCCTATCTACACTAAAATAAGGTTTGCTCTATTGCAGGTTACATCGCTATGCAAGCTCGACGAATTGCCCGCGAACTCGCGCTCTTGAGCCTGAGCCAAATTAAAACTGGCTCGGAACGAGTTGATATTCAACAGCTACAGGAAATTTTGCTGGCGGCAATTCGCACGCTAACCACCGAAGCGCAAGATACGCTAGAAACGGCAGCGGCAGAGCTTGACCGGGGGAGCGATCGCCTGCTTAAAAGTGAAACCAACGCCCCCGATTTGCAAAGCGCCAAAACCATGGTGCAAGATGCCATCAACCTGACCCAAGCGGCCATTAACCGCTTGGGCAACGCTCTGGAAATGCCAGAGTTTATTCACCTCGCCAACCAAAAAGAGGTGCGCGAATACGCGATGGGCTTGCTGCAAACGGCGCTTACCCATTACCAATATGTTGATGATTTGCTCTCGCAGCATATGGTTGACTGGCAGTTGCATCGGTTGGCCCGCATCGATCAAGATATTTTGCGAATTGCTCTGACGGAAATCATTTTTGTCAACATTCCCGACAAAGTGGCCATCAATGAAGCCGTAGAACTTGCGAAAAAGTACAGCGGCGAAGACGGGCACCGTTTCATTAACGGAGTGCTGCGTCGAGTGAATGATGCGCGCAATCAGGCTGAAACTCCAGCCCTGTAGGTTCCACGCCTCAAAATTTTTGTACCTTTGAAATAGCCCTTCTACGCAAGCGCGATGTCATTTAACTGGTTTAATCGCTCCCAGGCTGAGCCCACTCGCCAAGATGCAAGCACTCAATCTGCTGCGGATGCGGCTGCCGATGCGAAAGCCGCCGAAGAGGCTCCTGCCTCGGCAGAAGACTACTTGAGCTGGGCCAAAGCAGCCTACCAAAATATTCAAAAGCAGAAGGCGGCTACCCAAACAGAGGAACCCGCCGCTGAGTCAGCCGCTGAGTCAACGGCTGAAACTCCTGCATCGGACGCAGCCGCAGTTGCCGAACCAGCTGAGATTGAGGCGATCGCCCCAGTGGTAGAACCTGCGCCAGTAGAACCTGCGCCAGAGAATCCTGCAGCTGAGCCTTCTGAGCCTGAAGTCGTGCCAGAGGTCACTGCGGCAGAGGAGCCGACTGCTGAGAGTGCGCCCATAGAAGAGGTTGAGCCCGTAGCGGTTGAGCCTGTCGGCGCAACGGCTGAGGAGTCAGCAGTTGAGGATTTGGCAGTTGAAACCGCGACAGAGTCCGTGGCGGAGGCTCCGGCTGTGGAAAGCGATCGCACTGAGGTAGTGCCAGAGCAAGAGATTGTGTCGCCAGAACCGTCGGTTGCGGCAGTTGCCCCTGAGGTAGCTGAGCCCGATCCCACAGAACCAACGGTAGCCCCAGAACCAGCCGCCGAAGTAGAGGCCGCGCCCGAGGCCGCGCCCGCCTTGCCCCTGTGGGCACGAGCCGAAGCCGAACGGCAAGAGCGACTGGATAGACTCAAAGCCGAAGCCGTAGAGGAGCCAGAACCGATCGCAGCCCAGACCACGAATGTCGTGGCCGACGAAGACTTGGATGAGAGTTTTCTCTGGTCAGCGCGAGTGCTGGCAGCACAGGGCCGACGAGCCGATCAGGTTGACCTGGAAGAAATTACCTGGCTGAAGCGTCTCCGGCAGGGCCTCGACAAGACCCGCCGTAATCTGATTAACCAACTGCGGGCGATCGTGGGGCAAGGGCCGCTGAACCAAGAAGCGGTGATGGAGATTGAGTCTCTACTCTTGCAGGCAGATGTGGGAGTAGAAGCGACCGATTTCATCATTGAGTCGCTGCAAGAAAAACTGCGTCAGGAAGCGCTGCCACCCGAAGAGGCGATTGCCTATCTGAAGCAAATTTTGCGCAACATGCTGGATAACCCCGGAGGCAAACCCCATGATCCCACCTTTGCTCCCGAAAAAGATACCCTCAACATTTGGCTCATGACGGGAGTGAATGGCGCGGGCAAAACCACAACCATTGGTAAAATCGCTCATATTGCGACAAAGTCGGGTTATCGCACTTTGATTGGCGCGGCGGATACATTTCGGGCGGCAGCGGTGCAGCAGGTCAAGGTGTGGGGTGAGCGCAGCAGCGTCGAAGTCATTGCTAACCCTGGCAAAAATACTGATCCCGCTGCGGTGGTGTTTGATGCAATTACAGCAGCCCAAGCTCGCAATACCGAACTGTTGCTGATCGACACTGCTGGCCGTTTGCAAAACAAGAAAAACCTGATGGACGAGCTGGCCAAGGTTCGTCGCATTATTGATAAAAAAGCCCCTGGCGCAAAGGTGGAGTCGCTGCTGGTGCTGGATGCCACGTTGGGGCAAAACGGCCTGCGGCAAGCCGAGGTGTTTTCTGAAGCGGCCCAGTTAAGCGGGGTGGTGTTAACCAAACTGGACGGTACCGCCAAGGGAGGAATTGCGCTGGCTGTGGTGCAGCAGCTTGGTTTGCCCATTCGCTTTATTGGCGCGGGAGAAGGGATTGAAGACTTGCGGCCATTCTCTAGCTATGAGTTTATCGAAGCGCTGCTGAGTGGTTAACGATTGAGGGGTCGGCTGAGCCGATGGGAGACGGTGGTGGACTATAAGCACTTGCAACGCGTTGCGATCGCTCCCCATCAGCTAGAGCCGCCCTTGGTGCACCTAACGGCGGCACAGCAACGCTACCTGTTGCGGGTGCTGCGGCTAGGAGTTGGCGATGGCTTTATTGTGATGGATGGCTACCAGTGGTGGCTATCGGAACTGGTGACTGCAACGAGCGCTCGTTTGCTAGAGGTAATCCCAGCGCAAACGGAATTGCCCGTTGAGTTGGTGATGCTGGTGTCCATGCCCAAGGGAAACGGCATGGACGATATTGTGCGCCAATGTACCGAGCTGGGAGTCGCGGCAATTGTTCCTGTAGTGAGCGATCGCACCTTGCTTCAGCCCAGCCCCAAAAAAGTAGAACGATGGCAGCGTATCGCCCAAGAAGCGGCAGAGCAGAGCGAACGACTGATGATCCCCACCATGCATGAGCCGATGGCGTGGAAAGCCGGGTTGGAGCATTGGTCGGTGCCTTCGGTAGCGGGATACATGTGTGTGGCGCGGGGCGATGTGCCCCACCTGCTCACCTGCTTGAACCCCACCTTTTTGAACCAGCAGCAACAAAAAACCCCCTTGCAGACGGTGGCGATCGCCACTGGGCCAGAAGGGGGATGGACTGATTATGAAATTCAAGCTGCCCACAGCACTGGATATCGGTCGGTTTCCCTAGGCCGCCGCATTTTGCGAGCTGTCACAGCTCCCATGGTGGCGGCAGCGCTGGTGGCGGCTTCTTACGAAGCCATCGCAACAGATGCCAATCGGATTGCTCCTTCGGCTTCAGCAGACTAGCCCTGGGGCTTCATTTGCTTTGCCATATCCAAGAACGGATTGAGGCTGGGGCCGGGACGACGACGGCTAGAGCGCGTGTTGCTCGAAATCAAAAACTCAGGAGCAAATGTTTTGACCCCATCTTCAACCGAAGCTTTGACTGTTGGCACCTTGGAAGGCGCAACAACAGGCTTGTCAGCCGCTGCCGCATTGAGTGTGGCATCTTTTTTGCCATTGCTGTCATTTTGCAGATCAACTTTGAGATCGGCAGCAACCGCCTGCACCAACGCCTCTTGAGTCCGCGCTGGAGCATCCACCTTGCTAGCGGCGTTGACAGTCACGCCTGCAGGCTTAGCATCTGCCGACTTGGCAGCCGACGCAGGTGCGGGCTCTGCTTCTAGAAAATATTCTGATTTTTTGCCCAGGCCAGCAACTTTGGCCAGGCCACCAAACAATCCGCCCACGAAGGCGAACAGTCCACCAAGTAACTTTTTGATTAAACCCATTATTGCGATCGCTCCTAAAGCAAAAACTAGCCTTACAGATCGGCAAAACTGCCAGTCATAACCCTCTTCAGCAGGATGCCATATCGCGCATCTCACCGATTGTTAAAACTTGTAAAATTGACCGAATAATTGCGAACCCTAGGCTCCCACATTCGATGCCAACCTTGTCACCTGGTTGCTGTAAAACCAGCCCAATGAAAAGGTGAGATGCTTACACAGATTTGGCGTCTCACCTTTCATTATTCCAGGCTCAGGGCGTTCCTGAAATCGGTTTGTGAGAATGCGAGAAAAAACTTCAAATTTTCGACTCGGTTGGAACGATGTCGAGGGTCAGTAGTTCTGAATTCCGCAGTATCCGCAGTTTAGAGGCGATTCCCACTTGTTGTTCGGTGAGGCAGCGATGGAGGTCGTCAATGCTAGTGATGGGCAAGCTGTCAAACCCAACAATGGTGTCGCCCGGTTGGAGCTGGGCAGCGGCGGCAGGGCTATCGGGCTCTACCGACAGCACGCGAATGCCGCTTTCAATCAGGAGCCCATGCTGGCGGGCAAGCGGCTGCGGAATGGGCAGGGTTTGTCCACCGATGCCAATGTAACCCCGGCGAATGCGTCCATCTTTGATCAGGCTGGCGGCGACAAATTTGGCAGTGTTGATGGCGATCGCAAAACAAATGCCCTGGGCTGGCAAGATGATTGCCGTGTTGACCCCAATGACTTCTCCCCGCGAGTTGATTAATGGCCCACCCGAGTTACCCGGATTCAGGGCTGCATCCGTTTGCAAGATATTGTCAATGAGCCGACCAGAGCGAGATCGCAGCGATCGCCCCAATGCACTCACCACACCTGTTGTTACCGTTGCCTGAAACCCGTAAGGATTGCCAATGGCGATCGCCACCTGCCCTACCCGTACTTGCTCAGAATCACCCAACGTGACGGGAACCAGATCGTTGGCTTGAATGCGAATTACCGCCAGGTCAGTACCGGGATCATCGCCCATCAACTCGGCCCGCAGGGTGCGCCCATCGGTAAGGGACACCTCGACATTGGTTGCACCCTGCACCACATGGCTATTGGTCAAAATGTAGCCATCCGGCGTGAGAACAAAGCCCGAACCGCCCCCACGCCCGCTACGCCCGCGCCGAGGATAGTACACCTCCAAGTTCACCACCGACGGACTGACCCGCTCTGCAGCATGAACAACCGCATGGGAGTAGGCATCGAGCAAGGCCATATCATTTAGTGGTACAGCCGCTTCACTGACCG
Organism: Leptolyngbya sp. AN02str; assembly: GCF_050565595.1. Lineage (NCBI taxonomy): Bacteria > Bacillati > Cyanobacteriota > Cyanophyceae > Leptolyngbyales > Leptolyngbyaceae > Leptolyngbya > Leptolyngbya sp. AN02str. Next base: position 43,808 of record NZ_JBNXVR010000044.1, read on the forward strand.
CAGGCATCTCGTTCGACGAAACCGAATCGTTTGCTCCAAACTCCGAACCTGAAACGAAGTGTAATCGCGTCATGAATCGTGATCCCTGCTGTTGCAAGAAGAATGAGATCCATTGTGGCGATCGCGGCCTCAACTGTGGAGAACCGCCGTAGTCGGAAACCCCTACCAAACGTTCGGCAATTTGGCCTAGGAAGCGGTTGGCGATCGCATCCCACCTATTCTCAATTTGGGGAACGCTCCACCCAATGCTCCGCCATTGGAAAGAGGTTGAGCCGCATTGATTTTCTTAGGATGCGAGTAAGACGAAATGCGGCATTGACACGGAATCGCACTGGCCCAGCAGCGTCACAGCTCTGAATTTAAAGGCCTGTGCTCAAATGCTTGCGCCTGAGTATCGGCGCTTGGGTACGTCCTTAGCATCTATCCCAAAATTCTGTCCTGCCCAACCCCCTGGAGCGAAAACCATGAGTGATACAACCGTTATCAAAGTCACATCCGAAGCGGCCCCTGTGGGTGCGATGGGCCAAAAGCACCTAGCCCTCAGCAAAAAAATGGCGATGCGGCTATGGGAAAATGAGCAGCCCAGCGATGCAAAACCCATGACTCAGCGGCCCTATGAGGCGATCGGCTATGTCATTGACGGACGGGCCGAGCTGCATGTGGAAGGGCAAATGGTAGTGCTGGAACCTGGCAACTCTTGGGTTGTTCCCGAGGGTGCCGCCCACACATACAAAATTTTGGAACCCTTCACAGCAGTTGAAGTGACCTCACCCCCAGCAGTTGTGCATGGGCGTGATCAAATGTCATAACCCAGGTTCATTCTCCATGCCAAATCGTTCAAAATCTTCAACCCTCTGCAAGCAAGGTACAAGTCCTGCTCCGGTTGGGGTCTGAGGGTTTGTCTGAGGTTTGCGCGGCGCGCAAACCTCAGACAAATCCATTTTTGAGTGCGCGTCGCTCACGCAAAAATGAGTACTTCAGCTTATCCAAAAATTAACTGGACTTACGCATTGGTGTTGTGGGTAGGGTGTTTCGCACCTTACCCACAACACCAACACACCAGCTTTAGTGGGCTTGCGTAAGCCCTGCTTAAGTGAAATTTGCTCGATGACGCTGCTATGAACGATCGCCCGTATACTTTGCGTGAGGGGGGTCGATTCGATTAACCCACAGCGCCGTTGGAATCATAGGCAGCATGGGCAATAGGCAAATTAGCCATTGTTGCAACGTAAGGGGCGCAGTAGCAAATAGAGTATTCATGACGTGCCATTGGCTAAATAGAACTTGTAGCGCGGTCGCAGTGGCAATTCCGACTAACAAAAATGGGGCATTTTCAATTTGCAACGTGCTTTCTCTCGCTACAGCCTTCACCTTTCCTCGCAGATATTGCACAAGATTCGCTCCCAATTGGCTAATGCTCATGAGATAGACAATACGGGCAGCAACCAGAGCTTGAATAGCCATGGTGCGAGCCACGGCAACATCCCCAGTGGTGGACTTGGCCCATTCAAACAGTCCAAAAATCAGAATCCAATTAAACACCGATACTCCCAAAATGCGCCGAAAGAGTCTGGGGGTGAGTAGGGGTTCTTTGGGGTTTCGGGGTGGTTGCTGCATTAATCCTTGGGATTTTGGCTCAAAGGCGAGGGGAACCGTCATCATGATGGAGTTAATCATGTTGAGCCATAAAACTTGCAGCGATAAAATCGGCAATTCCCGCGCCAACAATGCGCTGATCAAAATTGTCATGGATTCCCCGCCATTGACTGGTAGAAGAAAAGCGATCGCTTTCCGCAAGTTTTGATAGACTGTGCGCCCTTCTTCTACGGCTGCCTCTATGGAGGCAAAGTTATCATCCGTCAGCAACATCGCAGCAGCCTCACGGGCAACTTCTGTACCGCCTTTGCCCATGGCAATACCAATATCCGCCTGTTTCAGCGCTGGAGCATCATTCACACCATCTCCAGTCATGGCAACCACATTGCCTCTGGCCTGAAGCGCCTTCACCAGTTGCAGCTTTTGCGCTGGGGCAACCCTGGCAAAGACCGATCCCTCCACGGCCGCGTTGCCAATTTCAGCCTCATTCATGTGGGCTAACTGTTGCCCCCCAAAGGCCACAACCCCTGCACTGGTTTGAATGCCCATGCGTTGGGCGATCGCCCGTGCGGTGGCAATGTGATCACCCGTAATCATCTTCACCTGAATTCCAGCGGATCGGCAGGCATGAACTGCGGCGATCGCCTCTGGCCGTGGCGGATCAATCATCCCCTGCAGTCCTAAAAACACCAGATCGGTGGCAACATCCTCATGGTCAATAGCGTGCTGCTGGGCGACAGTTTTTTGGGCAAACGCTAGCACCCGCAACCCATGCCCAGCCATCTCATCCACTTCCTGTTGAATTTGAGCAGCATCCAGGGCGATCGCTCGCCCCTCAGCATCCAACATATGCGTACATCGGCGCAGCAACGCCTCTACCGAGCCTTTCACATAAATGATGGGGGGTTTGGCATCATGCAACGTTGCCATGTACTGATACTCCGACTCAAAGGGAATTGCATCAAGTCGAGGAGCCGCAACCGTCAGCCCAACTTGGCTTAGCCCTGCTTTTTCCCCAACGGCAATCATGGCCCCCTCGGTTGGATCGCCCACCACGACCCAATCAGCCCCAGTTTGCTTGAGCCGCGAATCATTGCACAGAATGCCCGCTGCCAAACACTGGGCCAACGCGGGTGGCAATTCTGACAGGTTGAGCGCAGTCTCTTGGCCATGGGCAGATTGAGAAATGTCGCCCTTGGGGCTATACCCGCCGCCGCTGACTCGATAGTGCTGCCCTCCTGCAAAGATGGCCTGAACCGTCATCTGATTTTCAGTCAGGGTTCCGGTTTTATCAGAACAGATGACCGTAGCGCTGCCCAACGCTTCTACTGCTGGCAATTTGCGAATAATGGCGTGGCGCTTGGCCATGCGGTTCACGCCGATCGCCAAGGTAATGGTGACCACTGCGGGCAAACCTTCGGGAATTGCGCTGACGGCCAGAGCAACTGCTGCCTCAAACATGCTCATCCAGGAACCGCCCCGGGCCAACCCCACCACAAAGGTAAAGGTTGCCAGGGTCAAAATGGCGTAGAGCAACGTACGGCTAAATTTCTCAAACTTGCGGGTTAGGGGCGTGCTGAGATTGATGCTGTTTTCCAGCGATCGCGAAATTTGCCCCACCTCGGTCGCATTGGCCGTTGCAACAACCATGCCCTGCCCCTGCCCAAAGGTGACAAAACTGCCTGCATAGGCCATATTGTGCCGCTCGGCCAGGGGCGTATCGCTGGGGAGAACTCGCACCGATTTTTCCACTGGAATGGATTCTCCAGTCAGGGCAGATTCATCCACCTGCAAGTTGCGAACCCGCAGCAACCGCAGATCTGCCGGAACTCTATCGCCCGATGTCAGCAAGACCAAGTCTCCCGGCACCAGATCTTGCGAGGGAACCTGCAACGGTTGCCCCTCTCGCAAAACGGTGGTTTCGGTGGTGACGGCTTGAGCCAAAGAGGCGATCGCCCCTTCTGCCTTAGCTTCTTGCACATAGCCAATCACCGCATTAATCAGAGTCACACCCCAAATCACCCACGCATTGGTCCATGCCCCCAAAACCGCCTTCACAAACCCAGCCAACAACAAAATATAGAGAAGGGGCTGATGAAATTGCAGAAAGAATCGCAGCCATGCAGGCTTTCCAGGCTTAAACTGCAACTCGTTCCGGCCATATTGCTCGTACCGACGAGCAACTTCTTCAGGGGTTAAACCGTTTTCTGCACTGCTGTCCAAGCGTTTGACGAGATCCTGCTCAGCAAGTGCATGGTAAGAGAATGACTGCGATTGAATCATCTCATCCTCCAACGGATTGGAGCTCAACTTGAATCTCAACCGTAACCACTGCCACTTTGCATGGTTGCGCCGCGCCGAGACTCAGCCACAAGTCAAGATCGGCCTTTGCACCTGCATGAAGCAATTACATACATGGCACAGAGTCAAGGTTTCAGTTGAACCGCTTCTAAAAGAGATACTACGATATCCACCCAGGTTAACGACCTGCTATTAACAATTCGCTTTAGTTGAAATTAGTTGAAATTGGTTGTGGGAATTGGCTTCGTCGTAGCCATCAGTTGCCGTTGATCGCAATCATTTCCAAGCAGTTATCAATGTTATGAACTTACGCACGTCATCCGAAAAACCATCATTCAACTGCGTAATTCCTAAATGTCTCCGAACAAGTTGCAATACGCTAGCTTGCATCCAGTCGCCAAAGCTTGCATGAACCAGTCTTCTCTAGATTTAGAGCAATGGTGAGCATCCCCCCAACCGTTCGAAACTGCTCTCTAAATGGCGAAGAGCTGCCGTTTTCATCAGCTTCATCAGCTTCATCAGCGATAAATGACGCTTCATTAGGAAATGGCGTGGTGCAGAACACGCTTGCAAGAGCGAAAGCTTTTTGTAAAAAACTTCTTTTTTGGCGCTACGGCTATTATCCAGCATCAAATTATAAGTTTTGACTATTAAGAAGTTCAGCAAGTTTAAGGCGATCCGCCTAGAAGAAAGGCTGTTTGTTAGCCAAGCATTACATAAACTTAAGAATATGGTATTCAGTCAAAACATAGATCAAATTCTATGCTTTAGCAAAAGCGATCTAAAGACACAACCGCTGGTTTGAAGCGGTTGCCCCCAATCAAACCACTAAATTTTCGACAGGTATTCCGTGCAATACGGGCAAGCAAACGGTAAACAACATACACACTGGTACGGAGTGAAGATTATGAATAAGTTTGAATCGAGGCAGCCACAGCCAAAGTTAGATACAGACGAGGGATGGGTTGTGCAGGTATATGGCAGTAACCGCCGCTTGCTCTGTGTTTTGGAACCTTCTCACGGTTGGATGTTCTTGATCGGTTGTGCGGTTGGTTTACTGGTTTCGGTCATTTGGGTGAATGCCGCTCGCTATAGTCTCCCCTTAGAGCCGACCCCACCAACAGAGTTACCTGCATTGAAAGTGGACTGACACAACCCATCGTCTACACCCGTTGTGGATGGGTCGATGGAATTGTTCAGCGAGACGAGACCAATGCTCCCTAGCTGAACAGAATTAAGTGGCGATCGCAGACCTGAGTGACCTACAACTCTGTTAGCTGGCTCTGTACCCAAATTCCTCCACAGAATTTTTGTCCAGGATCTGCGATCGCAATTCACATGAACCGTAATTCACACCAATTTTGATTCAGAACTTTTTGAGAGTTGCTGCGGCACAACTCTCAAAACAAGACCCCGTTTGCATATGCAACCCGTACTCATTGTTGTGTGCGTCAGCCTTCCTGAGGGACGTGGACTCCCGCCATCGCGGCACGCCAGTTCATTTAATACATAGACACGACCCTATGCAGGACTCGCCAACAAAAAGAAAACCTGATGATTCGCATTTAATATTACGTCTCAAATCGCATGCTGGAGCCTTCAAAAAAATGCCCATCTTGGAATAGACTAAATTACATGAAGATTCGGGTTTTGATAGAGAGTAATCTATAAAAGATGGTGCAATACAGCTATTACTGTGTAGCCCCTTGGGGAGAGCAGCCATCGACGATAACACTCTCGGCAGGTTCTTGCGTAACACCTGTGCTGTACGGGTGAAACGCCTCACCCGTACTCTTTAAAGCTCACTTAATCACAATAATCGTTCCTCGTGAGAGGCGGCGGAAGGAGGTATTAGTGGATTTCTTGGCAGAGTTCTTAACAAAATTTGGGGCACAGTTGCAGTCCCCAACGCTTGGCTTTCTGATTGGCGGTATCGTCATTGCTGCTCTTGGCAGCCAGCTAACAATCCCAGATGCAATTTATAAGTTCATTGTCTTCATGCTGCTCATCAAGGTCGGCCTAACCGGCGGCATGGCAATTCGCAATGCAAGTTTGGCGGATATGTTGCTGCCTGCACTGTTCGCCGTTATCACGGGGATTGTGATCGTGCTCATCGGGCGCTACACGTTTGCCAAACTGCCCGGCATCAAGGTCACAGATGCCGTTGCGACTGCGGGCTTGTTTGGTGCTGTGAGTGGTTCTACCATGGTCGCTGGCATCACCATGCTAGAAGGACAGGGCATGGAGTATGAGGCTTGGGCCGGTGCACTCTATCCCTTTATGGATATTCCAGCGTTGGTAACGGCGATCGTAATAGCCAGCATTTATACCAGTAAGCAGCACGACAAAGCTGCAAGCAAGCAGGAGTATTTCGGTAAGCAGGAGTATGGCAGTCCCGCAGGCGCATCCCTCAGTCCCGCAGGTGCATCTATCCCCGCAGGCACATCTTTTAGTAATACCGGCGAGTATGCCAGTCCCGTAGGTTCGTCGTCCGGTGCCGCAGGCGATTATCCCAGTACCGCAAGCGAGTATCGCAGAAGCCAGGGTCAAAAGGTCAGAATATGGCCAATCGTGCAGGAAAGTCTCCAGGGTTCTGCCCTATCGGCACTGCTGCTTGGTCTCGCTCTGGGCATCCTAACCCGACCGGAAAGTGTTTATGAGAGCTTCTACGATCCTCTCTTCCGCGGTCTGCTTTCGATTCTGATGCTGATCATGGGTATGGAGGCATGGGCCAGACTTAACGAATTGCGCAAAGTGGCTCAGTGGTACGCTCTATATGCCTTTGTGGCACCCTTTGTGCATGGGTTTATCGCCTTTGGTCTTGGGATGATTGCCCACTACGCAACAGGATTCACTCCCGGCGGCGTCGCGCTCTTGGCGGTCATTGCGGCCTCTAGTTCAGACATCTCAGGCCCGCCCACGTTGCGCGCCGGTATCCCGTCGGCCAATCCCTCCGCCTACATCGGTGCATCGACAGCTATCGGCACACCAGTTGCGATCGCATTGTGCATCCCGCTCTTCGTCGGTCTTGCCCAAACCCTGATGGGCGGCTAATCCAAGATGGATCGTGGTCTGTCGGCGCTCCCTTGACCTGGCAGACCAAGTGGATCAATATACAAAATCAGCATGCCTAGGTAAGGAGGTAGTCAATATGGCCAAGCCAGCCAAAAAGCTTGTCATCGTTACGGAAAAGATTCTGCTGAAAAAGATTGCTACTATCATCGATGAATCCGGAGCCACTGGTTTTACGGTGGTGGAAACTGGCGGTAAAGGCAGTCGCAACGTGCGCTCGTCGGGACAACCCAACGTTTCCGACACCACGGCGAATATCAAGTTCGAGATACTGACCGAAAATCGGGATATGGCTGAGGATATTGCGGATAAGGTCGCAATCAACTTCTTCAACGATTACGCAGGAATTGCTTATATCTGTGATGCGGAAGTTCTGTACGCACACACCTTCTGCGGGCCAGACGGCTGTTGAAGTGAAATGACATAGATCCAAAAAGCCGGGACGATGTCCCGGCTTTTTAAGTACCTTCATCTCTTGCCCTCTTTTTGCCGACGCTGCGCGTCGGCAAAAGTTTTTTTAAAAGTAAAGGTTCAAACTGGTCATTGCCGCCCTCAGTAGCAAACAAGGTAGCAAACAAGTCGGACTGAGCGGCGGCATTGCGATCGCAATTCCAACCTGGCAGAGATAGGTTGCCCGCTTACCAACTGCCCGAAGCGCCGCCGCCCGACGAGCGACCACCTCCACCCGAAGATCCACCACTAGAGGAGCGAGTTCGGCGGGGAATCGACCGATAATGTGTCCGTTGGTAGGAGCAGTGGCGACAGTTCTCATCCACTCGTTCTTCTCCCTCGTAGGTGTAGGTAGGATGGCGCGTCGTCGTCCGTTTCACATGGAGCGCACGTACCTGACAACTCGGACACTGCCGATATCCCGAAAAGAGGCTGGCATAGCGATGCACCTTGTGATGGCCACAGCTAGGGCATTGCCATACGTCGTAGTCCACCGAGCTGAGCGACTCTTCTTTGCGCTGGCCCTCATTCAAAAATTGGTCATCGGATTGCTCATCCAGCCGAAGCATTGGCGTTTGGCAATGGGGGCAAGTTTGGTGACGATGCCGCCATAGGGAGCGGCCAATCAATCCGCCGCCAGCCAGCAGCGACAGCAAGCTGCCCAGCAGCACAACCTGCCCAGTCACGGGCATATCGTCTCGAACAGATTGCACCACATCGACTAGCCCCAGCCCATCGGCACTGGCGGATGGGACCGCTGTGGGATGAAAACGGGCCACAATGCCCTCCACCCCAGCCCTGGTTCCCTGGCTCATTCGGCCATCGCGAAAATGGGGCAAGATCCGATCGTCAATAATGGCCTGAGCCACAGCATTGTCACTTGAAGCATATCCGCTGCCCAGTTCAATACGAACCCGTCGATCGCCCGGAGCCACAAGCAGCAAGATGCCGTCATTGCGGGTGCGATCGCCAATGCCCCAGCGGTTAAACAAATTTGTGGCAAACGATTCAATGGTGCGATCGCCTGTGCCATAATCTTGCACCGAGTTCACCGTCACCACCACGGTTTGAATGCCGGTATCTTGCCGGAATTGGCCCAGCGTCGCCCGAATGTTGGCCGCATCCCTGGCTTCAACTATCTGAGCATAGTCATTCAAATAGGGATCTAAAAATGGGGGATAGCTCGCTTGAGCCTGGGCCTGCCCAACTGCACCCCACAACAGCAACCCCAGCACCGTTGCTACAAACGTCCACCAAAACCGAGAGCGACGCAACCACGCCACAAAGCCGGGGCAAATCAGGTGAACATCTTGCATCATCAAATCTCCTGTCAAAAGAGTACCGGGCGGGACTTTACGCACTTTGCACAGACCGCTCACTCATGCACTGGCAGAACTGCTGTGGGGTAGCCAACCAGCCTATTCAATACGATGGGGCTGAAACTAACGGTGCGGATGTTGGCCTCTGGATATCTGCTAGGATGCCCAAACTCAGAGATTGTCCCTTCTCATGACTTCACGGCTGGCACAGCTCAATTCTGAAATGTCGCCCAGAATCGTTGATTCCTGGATGTAATGTTTTGAGAACCTTGCTCTTGCAAACGATTGAAAGCTGATTGAGCCTGATATCCGGCTGCTGAGTCAGGATTTTCTAGACCATGAAAAAACATCCCGCCAGCATTCCTGGCAGGATGTCATCTCGTTGCGATGAAGCAGAATCGCTAGGGGGTAGGTACGGCGCGCTTCTCGGCTTCGCGTTCGGGGTCGTATCCCTTGGCTAGCTCATCCACATTCAGCTTTTCGCCGATGGTTTCCGGCACGTTCTCCTCCTCATCCCTGACTGATGAGGCTTTGCTTTGCCATTGGCGGCGCTCTTCCTTGGCGGCACGGTAGGCATCATCATTGTCAAACTCGTGCGACACTTTGGGGGCACCGAGGCGAGCTTCGGCATTGGTATCTTTGGCGGCAAGTGCTGCGGGCTGGGTGAGGTTGAGCAGCATGACAACACCCACAACCAAGAGGATCAATCGTTTGGCGATCGCCAGCAATGGGTTAAACGAGCGAAGCGCAGGATTTCTCATATCTACCTTTTTGGGAAAATGGATTTGATAGATACAAAGTGTAGAGCGGATCTCATCACTTCCACGTCCTTCACAAGACAGAAAAGTATCGCATGATGCATAGTCCCTTCAGTTGAGCCTTCAGGGACTAGCCAAGTTGCCGATTTTTTTGGCTTAATAGATATAGTACAAATTAACTATTTTTCTGCAGCACCAATGGGTGCCATTTCGGCACGTTGGCGATCGCACCTTCATAAGTTGCCTTGGATATTTACAGATTGTGTTGACAAATTGTTTTGAGAATTCCCCATCCCCACTCACTTCCACTGCATGCCATGAATACCCGAGCAGCTACAATAACCCCTCACACCATGACGAGCGAAACGGCCCAAATTCTTGCAGCGCTAACCCAACAGCAGCAAACGTTAGAAATGATTCAAAAGCAGCTTCACCAGCCGCCGTTGGGCTTTAGCGATGCCGTCGGAATTGTATATGTCTTTTGCAATCGACAGCATGGCTCCCTGTGGTATCGGCTGGATGCAAATGGCGACCCGATCGCCATTTGCCATACCGCACTGACGGGCTACCTCACCAGCCTGGAATTTCCTCGGGTTGAGCGGCGGAACAAAGAGGTGATTAAGCTTCAGGCCACCATCAAAGCCGATACGACTTACGTGCTAGAGGCTGGATACGAAAGTCAATTTGCCAAGGGGCTTTTGAGTGCGATCGCCCACTTAACCCCCGAAGAGCTGAAGCAGCCCATCACCGTTGTGCCCCAGGCCGGAGAAGATGACAAGGTGTTGTTCTGTCGGGTCTTTCATGATGGTGAGTTTGTGCGCGCTCACTACGATGACACCACCGATTGGCGCCGGGTTGCCGCCACAGCCCTCAGTTCGGTCAAGGTCGCCATTGGAAGCGATCGCTGATAACAAGGCATTTCTAACGCTCATTCAGGACTGACGCAGTTGAATAATTTTTGGAGCGCTAAGTGCTCCAAAAATTATTCAACCCCCTGGCTTTTCGGATGAAGGGCATAAGCCTTAACGCGATTCCGGCAGGAGGTCTGTTGAACGAGGCAGACCATTCTGCGAAAAAAAAGGACGTTGCATCTCTAGCAACGTCCTTTTTGGTTTTTTGATGCTGAGCGAACCCATAGAACCTATGAGCTGCATACAGTTCACCCTGGCTTGTTTATCCGGTTTATCCCACTTGAGAGGTTATAAACAGGTAGCGGGCTAAAAAGATGGCCGCCAACACCCAGGTTGCGATCGGAACGTCGCTCGCTCGGCCCTGAAACGCTTTGACAATGGGGTAGGTAATAATGCCAGCGGACAAACCCGCTGCAATCGAATATCCCAACGGAATCAAGAAAATGGTCAAAAAGGCGGGAATGGCCTCTGCCATATCATTCCAGTTGACCTTGAGGACGCTTTTCATCATAAAAACGCCCACAATGACCAGAGCCGGTGCGGTTGCAAAGGCTGGGATGGCTTGAAATACGGGAGCAAACAGCAACGCAAGAACAAACAATGCAGCCACCACCAATGCTGTAAATCCAGTACGGCCCCCTTCGCCAATACCTGCTGCTGATTCAATGTAGGTGGTCGTAGTCGAGGTTCCTACGATCGCCCCTGCCGTTGTGGCGATCGCATCCGAAAATAGCGCCTCGTTAGCCCGAGGCAGTTCTCCCTTGGTGTTGATGTAGCCGCCCTGGTTTCCTACCGCCGACAGCGTCCCGATCGTATCGAAGATGTCAACAAACAAAAACACCAGCACAATCACCGCAAAATCTAGCCAGTTAGCAATACTCGCTAACCCTAAAAAGGCTTGGCCAAACAATGTGGAAGGAAACACAGGCACGGCCACAATTCCCTGAGGAGGGCTAGCAACGCCAAACGCCCAGCCCAAAATTGCTGTGCCTAAAATGCCCCACAGCAGCGCCCCTTTGACCCGGCGCACCAGCAGCAGCGAGGTTAGAAAAATGCCAAAAATTGCCAGCAACGACTGAGGTTGGGCAAAGGAGCCAATGCCTGTTTTGGTAGCCTCGTTAGCAACAATGATGCCAGCTCCTCCCGTTTCAACTGCACCGCTCAACCCGATGTAAGCCAAAAAGAGGCCAATGCCAACCGTCGTGGCAAATTTGATGCTGTCGGGCACTGCAGTAATGAGATGGCGGCGCACATCTGTAACCGTGAGCAGGATGAAGATGATGCCCTCCACCAAAACAGCCGCCAGCGCCACGCGCCAATCAACTCCTAGTCCCAGCACCACGGAATAGGCAAAGTAAGCATTCATGCCCATGCCGGGAGCCATGGCAAAGGGATACTTGGCGAGCACTGCCATCAGCGCTGTGCCAATGGCAGCCGCGACAGCCGTGGCTGTGACCAATTGGGGAAACAGATCCCCAGCTTCGTTTACAAAAATTGCATCTGACAAAATCAGTGGGTTGACCACCAAAATGTAGGCCATGGTCATGAAGGTGGTGATGCCTGCAATCACCTCGCCCCGGTAGGTCACCCGGTAAAAATCGAAATCAAAATAGCGAGCGATCGCTCCCCAAACTCCCGTTTGTGGAGCCCCACCCGGCTGGTTGGATTCCGGTTGATTTAGGGTCGTTTCTTCCATAAATCTTTTATGTTTGATGGCTTCGAAGCTATTGTGGTGAATTGCGGGATATGAGTTTGTATCCCGATAAACCTTAATGCCCTTTAGGTTACAAAAACCAGGTGTTGGAAAAACTTTATGCTCCAAGATGACCTAACCGCAGGGGGCAATCGCGCTGAACATTCACCTCTCACTTATCACGTCTCATGACTGTAGACCCTATCCCCGACTCCGGCGAGCTGCTGTCAATCAATGTCATGCGCGATCGCCCCTTTTCCCTAAGCGATGCCATTGGCAAAGCCGCCGGAGATTTTATGAAGGGAGAATCGCCCATTCCCCGCCTTCGATGTGCCATCACGCTCATTTTTCAGTTTATTGATCAGCATTTGCCCGATTCCCCCGGGGCCTTGCAAGCCACCCTCAAAACCTGGGTGCAAAATCACGATACCCAAATCAGCCGCCATTTAGAAACACCGCTGAACGGACTGCATGAGGTGGTGAGCCAAATTCTCAACAACCGCGAGGTACTCTACGAATTCGTGCGACAGGTCGATGTGGCCTGGGGCCAAATGTACGACGAGCGGCCTTATTTTCAACAACCGGGCCAGCCACCCCATCCCAATGATGAGTACACCCATGAGTCGGTTCATGCCGAGCTAACAATATTTCTGGCTCGTTTCACCAGTGAAGCCGATAGTGAGGCCGATAGCGAAGCCGATAGCCAACCGAACAACGAAGCCGACAGCCAACCGGACGGGGAAACCCGCTAAATCTCCTGGAAGGAGGCCGCGATCGCCAACGCCAATGCATCGGCAGCATCGTCGGGTTTAGGAATGCGATCAAGCTGGAGTTCGCGGGCTACGGCCTCTTGCACCTGCAATTTGTCGGCATTGCCATAGCCCGTTAGGGCTTGCTTAACCTGGGCTGGCGTAAACTCCACATAAGCCACCTTGTGCTGCGCCAGCACGAGCATAATCACCCCCCGGGCCTGCGCCACCAAAATGGTGTTGCCCATGCGGTAAAAGAAAAACTTTTCGATCGCCACCAAATCCGGCTTCACCTGATCTAACAAGGCGTGCAGATCGTCATAAATGATGGACAGGCGATCGCCCACTTCCGTATTCGCTGGCGTTTGAATCACACCATAATCCAGCGCGTGGCAAAACGCATCGCCCTCCATCATCGATTTTGACTCGGTGCGAACGGCCCCAAACCCCAGCGTCGCTAAGCCCGGATCAATTCCTAAAATACACCTAGCCATACCCAGCCCAACACCACAAAGGTTCCACAAACGGATTGAATCGCGAAATTTTGCAACACCACCAGAGCCTTCAAGAGAATGCCCGTTTCAGCCGCTACCGTTCAGTCTCCTGATTCCAGGGTATGCAATCAAAAAATTCCCAGACACCAAATAGATGCCTGGGAACATGCCTCAAACCGAAGGAATCGCTGAGTTCAACAACCGGATTGACTTAACGAACGCCAACGCCGTTTTGCACCATTTCTTCTTGAGGGGCCAAACCAAACACACTGTTGAAAATCTTCTCAACCTTGTAGCCCGAATCAATCGACTCCAATGGATCTTTGCGTAGTCGGTGACGCAGACACAACACCACCACCCGGCGAATGTCATCAACGGTGACTTCGCTGCGGCCTTCGAGGGCGGTTAGAGCTTTGGCGGCGCGGTTGATCACGATGTCGCCCCGCAGCCCGTCTACATCCGCCTGAGAGCAGACTTCGGAAATTTTCACCTTCAGCTCGCGATCCACCACAACCGACTTCAGCCGAGTCTGTGCCTCGACCAACTGACGCTGAAGCGCTTCTTGCTCCGTTCTACACTGATCGAGAAAGGCTTGGGGATTTTGGTCGAACTCGGTGCGCTGCTCTACGATTTGCACTCGCAGTTCGGGTTCTTTTACCGTGCGAATTTCGGCATGCATGCCAAATCGGTCGAGCAGCTGAGGGCGCAGTTCGCCTTCTTCGGGGTTACCAGACCCCACCAGCACAAACCGGGCCGGGTGGCGAATGGAAATACCTTCGCGCTCAACTGTGTTCCAGCCAGAAGCGGCAGAGTCTAGCAGCACGTCCACCAAGTGATCATCCAGCAGGTTCACCTCATCCACATACAAAATGCCGCGGTTTGCCTTGGCCAGCAGGCCAGGTTCAAAAGCTTTGACCCCTTCGGAGAGGGCCTTTTCAATATCGATGGTGCCGCACACGCGGTCTTCTGTTGCACCAAGGGGAAGATCCACCATTTGCACGTGGCGCTTGGCAATGGGGAGGGATTCACCGTTGCGGGCGCGATCGCGCACATCGTCGCTCATTAGCTCAGGGTCAGTGGGGGAGCTGTTGTAGGGGTCATCGGCGACGACATCAATTTCGGGAAGCAGGTCGGCCAAGGCGCGAATGGTGGTGGATTTGCCAGTGCCGCGATCGCCCATGATCATGACGCCACCAATTTTGGGGTCAATCACATTGAGCATTAGCGCTAGCTTCATCTCTTCCTGCCCTACGATCGCCGTAAAGGGAAATACGGCACGACGAGTTGACATAGAGGACAGGTCGGAAACAGTAGAACTCACGGAATTACCTGGGTTAGCAACAGAACGACTGATGTTTATTGTGCCACAGGGCGGTTCTTTGCTTAAGGATTGTGGCGAATTGAAACGGATTGTGGCGACCCCGTGTAAGCCCCCAAGCCTCTGAGTTTTGCAACGAGCATCCACCCCTGCTTTAGAATGCCTTTTGTATGAGATAGGAGATTGAACCATGACCGCACAGGCTCCAATTCCAGTGGTAGTTAACGGAGCAACCGGCAAAATGGGGCGCGAAGCTGTGAAGGCGATCGCCACTGCCAACGATATGACCCTTGTTGGAGCCGTCAGCCGCAACCCTGAGCTAAATGGGCAAGATGTAGGCGAAGTGTTGGGCCTTGCTCCGCTGGAAGTGCCCTTTAGCAACGACTTGCAGGCATCGTTGGTCATGGCAACCCAAGAGCGTGGACTGCCCGTGGTGGTGGACTTTACCCATCCCGATGTGGTGTATGAGAATGTACGCGCGGCGATCGCCTATGGGGTGCGTCCCGTAGTGGGTACCACGGGGCTCAGTGCCGAGCAGCTGCAAGACTTGGCCGAGTTTGCCGACAAGGCCAGCATTGGGGTGGCCGTGATTCCCAACTTTTCCATTGGCGTAGTGCTCATGCAGCAGGCGGCCATTCAGGCCAGCCAATATTTCGACCATGTGGAAATTATTGAGATGCATCACAATCAAAAGGCCGATGCGCCCAGCGGCACTGCCGTCCAAACCGCTCAAATGTTGGCGGAATTTGGCAAGCCCTTCAACCCGCCACAGGTGGAAGAAACCGAGAAAATGCCCGGTGCTCGCGGTTCCGTAACGCCCGATGGCATTCGCATCCACAGCGTCCGGCTGCCCGGTCTCATTGCTCACCAAGAAATTTTGTTTGGTGCACCCGGCCAACTGTACACCCTGCGTCACGACACGAGCGATCGCGCCTGCTATATGCCGGGTGTTTTGCTATCCATTCGCAAGGTGCTACCGCTCAAGTCGCTCGTTTACGGACTCGACAAGCTGCTGTAACGGCCTCACACAAGTTGCGACCGATGGTTTCAGGGCAAAACTTCAAAACCCTTGGTCAAACGTGAGTTATGGATAAGCTGAAGTGCCCATTTTTGCGTGCGCGACGCGCACGCAAAAATGAGCTTTTCTGCCGATATTCCGCAGGTTGCTGGGAATTAATTAAGCAGGTAGTAACGGCAGTAAGGTAGGCCCAAAAGTTGGATGATTTTAGAGCGCTCATCCATCAGATTACTGACCTGCTGAGCTTGCCCGATTG
>NZ_JBNXVR010000004.1:0-250625 GCF_050565595.1 Leptolyngbya sp. AN02str
ATCGGCGAGTAATCATGTGGGGTAAATGGCGCATCAGAAACCGCCTTCAACAAAAATATCTAAAAAAACCTGAGTTTTGGATAAGCTGAAGTGCCCATTTTTGCGTGCGCGTTGCGCACGCAAAAATGGGCTTTTCTGAAGTTTGCGCGGCGCGCAAACTTCAGAAAAGCCCTTAACCGAAACTGACGTTAAAAAACATGGGCGGTATTGTGCTTGAGATCAAATTCAAACCGTTGATCATAGTCTGTTTCACCATACACATTAAAGCTAATGGTCGGTTGCTCCCCAAGGGCTTCTACCTGATGAATTGCATTGGGCATCAGGCAGAGAATGTCGCCAGGAGATAGGAGGCGATCGCCCACTTGCTCAATTCGATCCGGAAATTCTGGCGTTGGGGAACGCTGCCAGAACGTATTGTTCTCCTGTCCACTGAGGAGGGCAACCACCCCCCAACTGGCATGGTTATGAATCGGCGATCGAACACCCGGTGCCCAGGCTACCAATTGCACCGTGAGTGGGAAAAACGGTTCATCATACAGCATGGATACTTCCCATCCCGTTGCCGGATCAGGATGGAGGGGCACGATCTGCAACCAGGAAGAACTGGTCAACAGTTTGCGAACCAGTGGACAAATGGACTGAAGCCGCAATCGATCGTCGGCAACCGTGGTGAGAATGTCTTCCAAATCGGTCAAGAATCGATAGAGTCGGTAAGGTTGGTTCAACATCTCAGGTGGGCTGATGAATTCCCACGCTTCACATTGCCCCTCATTGGTCACAAACCAGTCTTGTTCTGTCATCGGCTTTCCTCCTAATACATAAGCTCCAGGATTTAGGTGATTGTTTGCTGATGGTTAGATGAATTTTTGCTGAAAATGCAATCTTGATTCGAGTCACGCCGTGCTGCCTTCTCCAACTCAACCAATTCTCAGGTTTTATTTCATATCCATCTAATTTTCATCTGCCACTCATTTTGCCGGGATTTACTGTCAGTGTTGACCCGTCGAGTGAGTGGAATCCCTACCGCACAGGACTTACGCATTTATGTTGTGGGTGGCACCCACAACATAAATACACCAGATTTAGTGGACTTGCGTAAGTCCATCCGCAGCTTGAGCGTTAAGGATCGTGGGCAGACTTTAAGTTATTCAAAGGAAAATCAACATGCAGATTCGTTATTTTGCGACGCTTGCCGTCATTTCAATCTTGAGTTTTGGCGCGATCGCAGGGTGTTCTGGCTCCAACACCTCTCAAGCCCCCGCCAGCCCAACCGCTGAAGTGGAAACCAACCCCTGTGCATCAAAAGCGAATCCTTGCGCTGCTAAGGCGAATCCTTGTGCAGCAAAAACGAATCCCTGTGCGTCAAAAGCAAATCCCTGTGCTGCCAAAGCAAATCCCTGTGCTGCCAAAGCAAAATCTGTGGGTGCACCTCTCGCGCAAGAACTTCAGGGCAAACCCGTTGTTGTTGATGTATACGCAACCTGGTGTCCCGCTTGCAAAAACATTGCTCCCACTGTGGCACAACTGAAAAAAGACTATGAGGGCAAAGTGCATTTTGTGGTGTTGGATGTCACTGATCAATCAACTGTCAGTCAATCTGAAGCAACAGCAGCACAACTCGGACTCAGCCAATTTCTAGAAGCCAATAAAGCTCAAACCGGGTCGTTAACCATTATCGACCCAGCCACGGGCACAATTTTGGCACAGTATCGCAATAATACGAATCTTGCTGATTACCAAACAGTTCTGGACAATGCCTTGACTCAATAGGCTGGTGAGATCGTTATGCACAAACAGGGGGATGCGATCGCCCATCCCCTTGACTAGGAAACAACCATTTCGTGAAGCTCAGAAACGATATGACTCACCCACCTCAATCTTCAAATGAGGACATGCCTGTTCGCCCGCTAGTTCGGTTCAAAAACTCTAAAAAATGGCTGATTTACTTGGGCTTAGGCGTTCTAGCGCTGGTGCTGGTGCTCACCCTGGGACCTATGCTGAGCTATCCAATCGAGCGAGGAATTTCGATTGTCGAAAACCGTTATCAACAATGGTTTGATCAGCAGGACGCGACAAATCCCGTAGTGCTATTGCCCCTGGCATTTATCGGCGGGGTACTTGCCAGTGTATCGCCCTGCATTTTGGCACTGTTGCCCGTCAACCTCAGCTACATTGGCACCTTAAATATCAAATCTCGGTGGGATGCATTCACCAAAGCGGGCTTGTTTGTGTTGGGAGCCATCACAATTTTGAGCCTGTTTGGCTTAGCTTCCTCCTTTGCCGGAGCTGTCATGGTCGAGTATCGGGGCTACATCAATATCGTCGTGGGTTTGATTATGGGAGTCATGGGGCTGTGGTTGATGGGAATCGTCAAACTCCCCCTGCCTCAGATCAACGTAAATCTCCCCCAAGCTGGCCCCTATGGTGTGGGATTAACCTTTGCCCTTGTGAGTTCTCCCTGCGCTAGCCCGGTTCTGTTTGCAGTGCTGGCGGCGGCCGCTGCGACAGGCTCTCAAGTTCTCGGCACCTTAACCATGGTTAGCTATGCCCTCGGTTACACTATCTTGATTTTTCTAGCAAGTTTGTTTACCGCCTTAGCAAAACAAAGTAAGCAATTGTTGAAACATTCCGAGGGCATTATTCGTTTCGGCAGTGTGGCGCTGATGATCACAGGCTGCTACTACCTAATTCAGGGTACGCAGTGGTTTATGGGAGATTAGTTCTACAACGGTACTTTTTCCAATGCGTTGGGTAGATGACGATGAAGCCTTCGCTGTCAGCCAAGCGGTTGAACTAAGGTTCTGTCGTCTACAAATGTCCATTGCATGTCGTCGGTGCCGGACAACAAAAAATTTTCATCCTTGCTACTCTGCGTGACGCTCGACATTCGGTAATGCGTCAATAGACTGCAGGATAGCGCGTGTAATTTCCTCTCTTTTATAGAGGTCGTCTAGTCGGTTTGGCGTATCTATATTAAGAGCGAAGAACACGGGGCCTGTTGGCCACTCGACCCACCCTACCCACCAGCCCAAGCGCCCATCCCAGCCAGTTTTAGCACGTAGAATCCAATTCCGCTCTGCTTCAACAATCATAATGTCCTTGACTAATCGTTGGTGTGCAACACTGAACGGCAATTCGTTCCGATACAACTTTTGTAGAAAATAAATTTGCTCTTGTGCAGAGATTGCTAACGCTCCATCAATCCAATACGGCCCTCCGCTAGTGCTTGGGTCTGCGTTTCCGTAGTCAATTTGCGTTAGATACTCTCTTGCTTTCGCTTCTCCAATTTCGCTAGCAAAAATTTCGTAAACCCAAACGGCTGAGTTTCGCATGGCTGAGCGCAAAGTTTGATCCTGATTGTGTGGGGCGAAATCCCTCTCCACTCCATCCCACTCAAAAACTTGAAATTCATCCCGAACAACACCAGCATCAAGCGCAAAGAGAGAATGCGGAATCTTAAACGTTGATGCTGGTGAATAAGCTCTGTCAGCACGTTCCTGGTCGTAGACCCATAGCCGCTGAATATCTCCACGCTGATCCAATACCACGATAGTTCCTTGAGCCTCAGCGCTGTCAAAGAACCCAGCCCAATCCGAGCGTTCTTGCCTGTCTACATCGTCTAAGGATTTGTCATCTATGGCAGTCGAATGACTTATCTTTGGCTGCTGTGCAATCTGCGGAGTAGATAGTCTATTACCAAGCTTTGCTGAGATAGGCGAAGTAAGCAGTATCCCCGCATTACCTATGGCCAAAGAGACAAGTAAAAGAAAACGATGCTTCATGGTGCTATCTTGCTAGGATAAAAGTCTTCATTCTACACATAGGCGGCACTGCTGGCGATGCCGCTTATCCAACAGGACTTACGCAAGTCCATTCCAAAACTCATAGAACAATTGCAGTAACGCGGATTTCAATCCGCATCGTTGGCAGCCCAAGCGCTGCGACTCCTACCTGTGTCCAAATTGGGGCATGGTTGGGCATGTAATGACGATATAGCTTAACCATCACCTCGTTAACCTCCGGAGGCAACCCGCCAGCATGGTAGGAATTGATATGGACAACATGCTCCCAACTTGCACCGGCAGTGGCTAAGGTTCGCTCTACGTTGCGAAACGCTTGAGCAATTTCGTCCGCAAGTGATTCGGGAATTTGCAGGTTATCATCCCAACCACCTTGACCTGATATCTCAACGCGATCGCCAATTTTTAGCGCTTGCGAGTAATGCAAGTTATTCAGCATGTATTCCCCATAACCGGGAGTGACAAAAAACTCGGGCTTATTCATAGTGTTCCTTTTTTTGGTCATTAATTCTTTTGATCTAGATGCTGAACATTCAGCCAATGCCAGCTAGCCACCAGGATCGGAACCTTGAACAGATTGAATTCACAATTTTTTCACCAGTCAGAAATGCAGCAGATTACTGACTATTTTTGCTGAAGAAAGTCCAGCAACATGGGATTGACCTGATCAGCGTGAGTCCAGTTGATGGCGTGCGGCCCGCCAGGGATAATCTTAAGCTGACTGTTTTTAATCAGTGCCGGGAGTCTTGCGGCGGTGGATTCAAGTGGCAAAATGCGATCGGCATCGCCATGAATGATCAGGGTGGGTATATCGATGCGCGGCAGATCATCGCGGAAATCGGTGAGCCAGGATGGGACACAATCCAAGGTTCCTTTAGCAGAGGCCCCGGCTGCTACATTCCAGCAGGCTTGAATGGCATAGTTGCTGATGCGTTCGCCCAGCAGCACATCCACATTAAAAAATTCTCTGAAAAATTCAGAAAAGTAAGCGGGGCGGTCTTTAACGATCGCTTTCATAATGCCATCGAAAACGCTCTGGTCAACGCCTTCAGGATTATCAGCGGTCTTCAGCAGGAAGGGCGGCACTGGAGCCATCAGCACGGCTTTTTGCACCCGCTTTGAGCCATAGTTGCCAAGATAGCGCGTGACTTCGCCGGTTCCCATAGAGAAGCCGACCAGCACCGCATCATGCAAGTCAAGCTTGGTCATCAGCGTGTTCAAATCGGCTGCAAAGGTATCGTAGTCATAGCCCAGCGAGGGCTGGCTGGAAGCACCAAATCCTCGGCGATCGTAGGTAATTACTCGATACCCCGCATTTAGCAGCACCAAAACCTGCTTTTCCCAGGAATGGCCGTTGAGGGGAAATCCATGAATGAGAACAATGGGTTGACCGGCCCCAAGATCTTCATAATAGATATCAATGGTTGCAGAATTTTCTTGACCAACAGTCACGTAAGGCATATTGACCTCCTAAGGAACATCGCAAAATGTTCTTATCTGATTTAACCGAAGTGTAGTGAGTTCTAATGCTCAGCTTCTTTCAGATTCTTAGGGTAAATTGTCAGATTCTTAAGGTATTAGCGAACCTGTTTCGGTGTTACTCCGGTGAGTCGCTTAAACTGTTGCGTCAGATGGCTTTGACTGGAGAAGCCGACTTGTAGAGCGATGTCGGCGATCGCCAAATCTGTTCCCTTCAACATTACTTCTGCCCGTTCCACTCGCTGTTTAATCACATACTGATGCGGCGAAATCCCCATTACTTTCTTAAACAGGCTTGCAAAGTAAGTCGGGCTGATGTTAACAACGCTTGCCAGTTCAGCCAAGGATAAATCTCGATTTAAATGAGCGTGGATGTAATCGATCGCCTGCTGCAACTGGGTATGAGTTAAGCGGTTGTTTGGTAATGCAATCGGTTTCGCTAGGGTCGAATAGCGTCGTAGTAAATGAATCACTAAAGCCTGAGTGAGTGATTCGATATATAACTGCCCCATCATCCCGCCTGATTTCAATTCAGCGAACATTAGCATGCCAATCTGATGAAGTTGCAAATCTTGCTGACCAAAACAATGCACGAGTTCAAACCGTTTTGAATCAACTTCAGAGGCTTCAGCAACGTGTTGAATCAATTCCGGCTTTAAGCAAATGTGCAGCGGAGCACAAATGACATCACTCATGTCTGGAGATTGACACCAATAGCTTGATTGTCCAGCTGGAACGAAGAGGCTGTCCCCTTTGTACAGAATGGATTCATGCAGGCGATCGTCGCGTTTTTGAACTAAAGGGGCAGGTTCTCCCGTGTGAAAGTAGAGCCAGTAATCGGATAAAGCAGGAAGTTCCATTTCAAATGCTGAAGCAGGGCTTTGACACTGCTCCACCAAAATGCCATTCCAGTTCATTTGGCGACTGGAGAGCATCAGCGTTTTATTCCACTGGCGGCTGAGATCGAGCGAGTTGAGTTGGTTGTTGGCCATAGAACTTGCTCTCACCGATTTCTCGCAGTTACAAAAATTGAAATTTTCTAAATCAACTATGGCACAAAAAAGCGTTTGCCAGTCAGGAAGTAAAGATAGCAACAAAAATGTTAGGCCCTATCTCTCCTTAGGCAGACTGTTTCAACTCAGTCAGGAGTCGATCATTCAGCAAGAATGTTTCCGTCTATTACCTCTATGCTATCAATTTTATTAGCTTGTACTTGTAAATGAGGCTTCTAGCCACGTCCGCATCGCCCGAAAGCTAATGCACACCTTAGATATAATTTTCTTGCGCTTACCCGGGGATAGCTTTCTTGTTCTCTGACACCTGAATCTCTCCTATGCATACCCGATGAAATACTTGGCCCTACCGCGCTTGATAACGCAACAGCCATTGCAGGAAAATTCCGGTAACGATACCGTAGCTTAGCCAGCCCGATCCATAGATCAATGCTGTTGGGAATGGATCTGGCAATAGCCCTGGCTGCAAAATGTACGCGACAGTTGAGCCACTTGCTCCTTCTAGCGCACCTCCTAAAGCGCTGACCAGAATCCACCCATGCGCTTTACGGACAAATCGCCTCAAAATCGGAAATTGAGCCGCGCCAAGAACAGCCAGTACAATCGGCTGTATGACCAAATTCATCCCAAAAATACGCCATATGCCCAGCGTAATTAGGAATGGAATAAGCGGGTCAAAAAGGCTTCCGTAATAACTCAGCAGCACTAGCCCAAAAGTCCATCCCAGTGCGCTAACCACTATCCACCAAAAGGCTTTAGGAATGTACTGGCGCAAAACGAGCCATTGGGCTGCGCCAATCAACAAACCTGTAAAAAATATGGTTGCTACAAGCTCAAAGCCTGATGCTTCCAGTGCTCCGACGATCGCCCCCGCGATTGTAGTAGCCAATGTCCACCAGAGCCACAGGCGAGGCGCAATCGCTAACTGTCGTGTTTCATCTTGCCATTCATGCTGCACCATACTGCTCATCCCAGAGTTGCACTTCAACTCGATATCTGTACTATTTGGCCTAGCCCGTGTGAGAACGGTTTTTATTAACCATCTTCACGCGATCGCCAATTTTTACCGCTTGCGAGTAATGCAAGTCACTATTTTTCAATATCAGGTTTGTTTCGGTGCAGCAGGCTGATTGGCTGCGTCTAGCCAAACATTGTTGCGTAGTCGCAGGCGAATGTCTTAAAACTGCGCGGCTCTTTACCAATTGCGTCCTGGATACCAGACGAAACCACTGCTGCCTCATTGCGTCGGTAATGCGCGTAATCCTCAATCAGCCCGTCTGCTTGCCAAGCTGGCATCCCCATGTTGAGCAGTTGATCGCGCATTGCTTCAGATGAAATATCGACGAATGCAATCTGACGATTGAGCGCAGCCGAGAGTTGTTTTGCCATCTCAGCATGAGTCAATGCCTGTGGTCCGGTGAGGTTGTAAATCTTTCCCTCATGCCCTGTTTCTGTTAGAGCAGCTACTGCAACTTCTGCAATATCGCGCACGTCTACCACGCTGACTTTTGCATCACCGATTGCTGCGTAGAAGGCGTTTTGGCTCGTGATTGTCGATTTAAAGCTTAATAAGCCCTGCATAAAGAGGTTGGGGCGCAAAAACGTGTACGTCATTCCTGATGCTTGAATTGCCGTTTCGACTGCGGCATGGTAACGCAAAAAGCGCACGGGCGAACGGGCATCGGCTGCAAATTGCGATAGTTTGACGATATGCTTGACATCACTCTGACGAGCCGCATCAACAAACGCGAGTTGTTGGGCTTCTGCGTGTTCTGTAGAGTTTGTTAAGAGAAAGGCGCGGTCTACTTCAATCAGCGCTTTCAACAAGGTCTCAGGGCGATCAAAGTTCCCCTCCACCACTTCAACATTCGGGAGTGCAATTTCCTTTGCTCGATCATGGTTACGAACCATGGCGCGGACTGGCACGTTCTGTGCTGCGAGTCGCTTGACAATCTCTGTACCGTTGCTCCCAGTTGCACCAGTGACTAAAATCTTCCGGTTCATTGGAAACCTCCTGATGGGTGTGTTGTAGTTAAGCTTTAAAGTTTTGTGAGCAGTGCTCACCCTATTGGCTGCGATCTTAAGCAGCTTCTGTCCATGTGCCTGTAGCGATACCAGAGTAAATTTGCTGCATCAGTTCTAAGCAGAAGGGCGGCACATCATAACACCTTCTTTTTGAGTGTTGGCATTGGGATTACTTCCCATCGCTCGAACGGTGATCGTAGGTTCATAACCGGGATAACAACGGATGAGAACCGTATCTTCGGCTCTGGTCACATACAGTACATAAACAGGTCTACCGCCTAAAACAGCCGGGACAAGATTAGGGGGAAGAGCGGCTGTTGCAATCAGCGTTGGATGATTTGAGGAGTCTAAATCTGGTATCTCAGATAGGGCAGGCTTTGCCCCAAAAGATTGTAAAAAAAACATCACCAATGCTGTAACTGTGACTAACAGGATAGAAACTTTAGAGAATCGCTCGAACATGGTTGATTTCACTCTTTTGTACTGTTGAAGTTAAATATGGATGCAGTTCTCCTCGGAGCAAAAATTAACGAACTGGAGCCAAATTTGCTGATTGGATGTGCCATGTTCGCTCCTTTGAAGTTGAGTCGAGAATATTATTGGCTCGTCGCAGCAAATAGCTCCCCTCAAATAATGTCCTGAGGTTCAGGTAGAGCCATAAAGATGGACTGTGGAGCGAACATAGACTTGGCTAGAGAATGCACGAATACTGAATCGAGACTATGAGCGATTGCCAGAGAATCATGAAGGCATGATTTATGTGGTGATGATTCGATTGATGCTACGAAGACTCGTCAAAAACAAGCGAAGGTGGAAGGTGGAAACCACTTAACAAGCGTTTAAAGAAAGTTTCTTGCCGCTTGCGAGTAATGCAATTCATTCAGCATGTATTCCCCATAGCCGCGGGTGACAAAAAACTTGAGCTTATTCATGGTGTTCCTTGTTCTATACTTGGGACAATTTTTGTGGGATAGCCGTCCCGGCTGTTCGGTCTCCAGCAATCGCGATCACTGGATGCGCTGAATCGAGCTGATGTTGTCTTGCAAGCCTAGACCGCTCAGGTCGCTGGAGCTGCCGAGGCCTAGGGTACGGCAGTTGCCTCGGTAGCCGACGTCTGAACACAGTCGCCAGGTGCCGCTTTGAATACGCACCGAGGAGATCTGATCGTTGAGCCCCCGAGGGATCAGGTTGTCGATCGAGTCAGAGACCGTGATGCTGCTACCACCGTAGTTAATGTCGAGATACACCGTGATCAAGCTACCGCTAGACCCACTACTGCCTGAGCTATCGCTGCTGACTAGCTGCATTGAGCTGATAGTGTCTTGCAGCCCCAGGGCGCTGAGGTTGCTGTAGCTGCCGGGGCCTAAGGTTTGGCACCTGCCCCGATAGTTTACGTCGGCGCACAGCTGCCAGTTGCCACCATCGATTTGAATCGACGAAATGGTGTCGTTGAGCCCGCGGGGGATGAAATTGTTAATGGAAGTGGTAAAGACGGCATTGCTACCGCTAAAGCCAGGGTCTGAATAGACGGTAATGCGGGGGCTAGCGCCGCCACCGACCGACGTCGTAGTGGTGGTTTCGGGCTGAATGGAGGTAATGGCATTGGTTAGCCCAAAGGAACCTAACGACGAGTAGTTGCCGGGGCTAAAGGTTTTGCAGTTGCCTCGGAAGCCAAAGTCAGAGCAGACTTGCCATGTGCCCGAGACCACAACCATTGATTCGGCGCGATCGTTAAAGCCCCGGTTGTTTAAGTCACGCACCCCAGAGGAAAACGATCGCTGTTCACCGCTAAAGTCAGGCCCATCAAATAGAATAATTTGGGTCGTTTGGGCGATCGCGCCGGGCTGAGCCAATAGGACACCCAGTATGCCAACCACTATCCACAGCCAAAATGTTTTTTTCATACTTGTATTTATCAACACTCCGGACAGTTTTTGGGGGCCAACGGCAGAATGAGAGTTTTAGCCCTCTTCCACAGTGGTCTAGTCAACGAAAGATCAGGGGTTTCAGCGCTTGCCCAGACAAATGTCCGGACTATTGTTGTTTTGATTTAGCTACTAATGTTCAGAATTCACTTGCCTGATAATCACAATGTTTTCAGCAAACCCTAGAACAATGATTAGCCGCGAAAACGCTCCTAAAAAAGCTTCCATCGCCCAGTTCTGACTCAGAACCTCCCAAATCATCCCAATAATAGTGAATCCAATCACCAACGAGGATAGGATGACCGATGAACTGCGGCTGCGATAGAAGCGGATTGTCTTCTCCCGCCAAAATGGATTGAAAATACAAGCGATGTAGGACACTCCTGCACTGATCAACAGGCTGGCTTGAAGACCCGAAGGCAGGTTTGGGTATCCAAACGCGATCGCCGTCAAACAAACTCCCAGCGCAAGATACAGGAAAGTAAACAAGGTAGATCGTTTCATTGTTTCTTCTCCGGTGACGCTTATTCTCGGTACCAAACCCGCACACATTGAAAGCAATTGATTGCAAGACCCTGACTGATCATTACTGGGTGGAAAGCATTACTGGTCGTCAATCCGTAGTCATCATCACTGGTGCCTTCAATCCGATCGGGTAAAACAACGGTTTCAACATTGATTACCTGGATCGTTGTACTTGCGATCCACTGATTGACAGCACTCACAACCTCCGAGAAAGATTCATACTCGGCAGGTCCGCCGAAGGGTCCTCGTTCAGTAATTCCGGGCGCAAAATCTTTGTACTTAATCATTTGATTCACCATCTAAAATTGCAGAGTTAACAATCGATTCAAGAAACCATCATGATTGGGTTTGTTTAGGGCTACAACAACCATTGGGTTAGCAGAGGAACCAGGTAGCGGAGCGAGAACGCCTCCCAGATCGCGCCGACGATGAACAGTGGGAGCGTGGCCAGGCTCAGCCAACCGAGCTGTTGCAGCCCACGAACATAACCCTGACGATGGTTTCGAGCACCGATGGTGGCGGGGCGAACCCAAGACCGACCCAGGATGTATGCGCCAAACATCAATAGGGCGTAGGCTTGGAGTTCGATGAGTATCGTTAGCGAGTGCGGGATTAGTGCCACCGCCATAATCTCGGTAGACGGGGCCATGGCTAACCCTAAAGTGAATGCTTTATACGCAAATAGGGCGATGCCAGTGAAGGGAACGATCAGCGAAGGGAGCACGATCCACAGTGCGCCGGTCATGATGTTGACTCCCAGGATGGTCGTCGAAAACAGCCAGGGGTTATTGAATAGGGATCGGACAAGATCTGCCGTTCCGTTCTCTTCCAGGGTGGCCGCCTGAGCTGCGCCCAGGTCGGGGAAGACCATCGCTGCTACCATCCCGGCGATGACTAAGCCATACACTATGGCGTTGATGATGAGGTAGGCGCGAAAATTGGCGCGAATGATCTGGAAGGGTTTGCGAAGTAAGCGGATGTGTCTTGCTTCATGATTCGGGTGAATAAGGCGCTTTGTGGCGATCGCTTTGCGAGACATATTTTTAGCTCCAATGTTTGGTGATAGATGTAGTGATGATTAAGAGTGAGAACCGCCGCGTAGAGCAGGGCTGTCGATGAGGCAAAACTCACGGGACAATTGCAGTCATGCAGATTGAAATCTGCATCGTTGGCAGTCCAGGCGCCGCGACTCCATCTGTGTCCAAATGGGGGCGTGGTTGGGCATGTAGTGGAGACATAGCCTGACCACTGCATCGTTAGCCTCCACGTGCATACAGCAAGCCCCAGCAGAGGATGTGTGTCAGCGGTCTTCCGTCGGTAGCGTGAAGCTCGGGGCACCAGGGGACATCTGCTCCGCATACGCCTGCCGGTAGATGTCCAGCCAGGGCGCGCGATCGCCAGAGATGACGGTGTCGTTGGCTGGGTCGTCCAGGGCAAGCTCGAGTCGGGCGTCGCTGACGGTAATTGTTTCAAGCGACGGTGTATCAATCCAGTCGTTGTCGGGGGCCAGAGAGGGCTGAATGGTGCCAATTTCGATGGCCAACGCGTGACCAGCCTGCAGCGTCCAGTCGGTTGATCTGAGGTCGAAGCTGATCGTGCCGGGTTTCACCACCGCCACCTGCCGGTTGAACGCAACGGCACTGCCGTCTGGGGCGACGTCGTACAGCTCAACCATGACGTTGCCGTGGCCCTCGGTATTCAGAGACACCTGCGGCGTACCAGTGATCCGAACCGACTGCCCAAGTGGCTCAGACCAGACGAAGAAGCGGTTGGGAGCCTCGGCTGCGGGGTCGGTGAGCAGGCCGTCGTCCAGGTACGACCCGCCGCCGAGCGCGATGGTGGCGGAGTACTCCACAACCGGCCAGGTGTCCTGGGCGCGCCAGGCACCGGTACTGTCCTGCACGACGTAGGCTGGGTAGTCCACGGTCGGTTCGATGCCCTTGAGGTGCTGATCGTAGAAGGACATTACCTCGTCGAACCAGTCCTCGCGGCCCATTTCCAGTTTCCCATCGGCAGTGCGCTCGTTGCCCCGGTAATGCTCCCAAGGGCCGAGCCAGCCGCGCTGCGGCCCCTGGTGGTTGGTGAGGAACTCCTCCACCGCCTCGGCTTCAGCCTTCCACTCAAGGAAACCCTGCGTGAACAATAGCGGAGTGTCGGTGCCCTGGGCGCGCGCTGCCAGGTTACGGAACTGCCAGAACTCCGAGTCCGGGTCAGCGTCCTGGTAGCCGAGCGAGTTCACCGGCAGGCACAGCGGGTTAACCTGCTCGTAGGCGGCATTGCTCCGGTAGCGCTCGTCGTCGTCGGGCAGCTGCGGCAAGATAGCAATCTCGTTATAGGTGCGCGACACATCCACGATGGTCGAGCGGGGGACGCCGTTCGACCAGGCGCTGCGGTGCAGATCCCAGATCGGCTCTTGGGCGACGACGGCTTTGAGCGCGTCCTGGTTGAGGTTGTTGCCAACTAAACCGGTGATGGCATCGTAGGACTTGCCATACATGCCGACGGCACCCGTAGACCAGGGCTGGCTCGCGGCCCAGGCGATCGCGGCCTTCACGTCGGCCTGCTCACCGGGACCCATGAAGTCTAGACATCCGGTGGAGCCGCCGAAGCCGCGCAGGTCAACCATCACCAGGGCGTAGCCGCGGTTGAATAGATCAGTGCCTTCGATCAGGTCGTTGAAGCGGTTCGAGGGGCCAGTGTGCGCGTGGTTTTCCAGTGCCTGTTGGCCGGAGTGCCCGAAGTACGCTCCCACCGACAGGATCACCGGCACCTGCTCGCCTGCGGCCAGTCCTTCCGGCAACAGAACGTCGGCGTGCAATTCAACGTCGGAGCCGTCTGAGGACGGAAAGTAGTGCTGCGTCCAGGCCGCGCCTTGGGGGACGCGGGCGTTCTCGGCGTACGTGACCGCTGTGTCGGCGGTAGCAACCCCAGCAGTCGCGATCGCCTCTGACGTGGCTGTGGGCTGCTGCGCCTCTGACTGTGTCAATGCGGCAGGTGCCCCAGCGAGGACAAGCAACATCACCGCTGTGCCTGTTAATAAGCGCCTGACGTAGGTCTTGGGAACGCGCATAATTCTCCTCCTGATGGAAGCTGTTGGTCTTGAGTCGTGCGTGAGTCGGTCACGATTTCGTGAACTGTTAGAAGAAATTTGAGACATGATGGTGAACGCTTTGCCGTCCAGCCCATCTGGCAAGGTGCCTGGGGCCACGATACCTGCGGCTACCCTGCCCGGTAGCCAGAAGATGCCTCAGCCGATGAGGGCTAGCACGGCATGAACTATCAGGTGGGCGATCATGGCGGTTTCTAGCCCGTAGCGCCAGAACAAATACCCCGCAACCCCTGCGAACAAAGCATTTTGGATGAGCAAATACCCTACTAGGACTGGGGTTAGCGGTAGTCCTAGGGCGATCGCAGCGGGCAAGTGGCCCGCAGCAAACATCAGGGAAGAGACGGCAATGGCGACAACCACCCATCGGGTCTGGGGTTTACCCTGGCGATGCTGCCCAAATCGCCAGCCCAGCCATAGCAGCAGCGTCATCAGTCCCCAGCGGATCAGAATTTCTTCGGTGATACCGCCGTAGAGAAATCGCACTAGCAGCGGCGTGGGCTCAGCCGCCTCAAAGGCTGGTGGCAGCAGCGGGCGAGACAGCAGGGTAATCACCGTCATTAGTGCGCCACTGATCAACCCACCCGCCACACCGGGCAACAGTTGAGGAACCATGGCTTTCCGCCACGATCGCCCCTCGGCCAGCGCCTCTGTCCCCGGTGCCATTAGCTCTAACCGATGGGCCAAGAGGACACCTATCAGCACCGCCACCGACACCAAAACCGCGGGCTGCACCAGCACCAGGAGCCTGACCACGGCGGCAGGCGGGGCACCCTCTGGGAGTGAGGGCAAGGGCAGCAACGCCAGGGATATCACCCCAGCCATGCCTGCCAACCACAGCAGCCCAAACAGTCGCAGCCTAGAGTTTTTATGCTTAACCATGGTTTTATCCTCTGCTGATGGTTTTACGAACTGACGAGATTACCAACGACCACTCCGATAACTCTGGGAAACGGGTTTGGATACTCCATCGGGTTTGAACACCTTGTAGGCGATCGCCAGAAACACGGGTACGACAACCAGCATTGATAGAGCCGTGTAGGTCGCGTGAAACTCGCTGACTGTGAATAGAGTCGGCGCGGTCACGGCGCTTCCGGCTACGTCGCTTCCGGCTACGCCCATCAAGAGATTGCCGCCGATGTTGTTCGCGAAGTGTACGCCGATGGCGAGTTCGGTGGTTCCGTCAATCAAAGAAACCACGGTCCACACTAGCCCCGGAACGAGGAAGTAGTTGATGAAGACCGTGAGCCAACCGCCAGCGCTTGCCTCCGGGTTGAGCAGGTGCGCCAGGGCGAAGATCACGGCTGGCACCAGCGCCAGAAAGACGCGGTTAGACCAAACAATACTTGCGCCCTGCACAATGTAGCCGCGAAAGAAAAGCTCCTCTGTGGTGGTCTGGATCGCAACGACAATCAGTGCGATCGGCACGAAGAGCGCGAACGTTGTGAGGTCAAAGTTAAAAGAGAAGGTATCGGGATAGAAGAAGTACTGTCCCAGCCCAGCGATCAGCCAGACTGGCACGAACCACGCCACAAACCCCTGACCGACACGCCGCCAGCTAATCTTTTCCCGCGCTGTGACCAGCGTCCGGGGATGACGCTGGTGAATGAGGGTGACGGCGATCAGGATTCCCGCGAGGAAGAACAGAAAACTCGCCCTGAACGCAACGAAGCCCCCCACGAGGCCGAGCGCAGCGTAATCCAGCCGATTGAACGCAGCAAGCGCCTCCTGACCGCCGAGCAAGAACGCGACGCGCGGGACGGTGATGCCGTTGACGACCAGCCCCACAAAGAAGATGACGACTAATCCCAGAACATACCGCCACCACCGATACTTACCCCACCCGGCAGCCTCCACGTAGGTAACTTTTTTCGCTTCTGCCGTGATTCCCTGCGTTCTTTCAGTGTTTTGCATCTCCATCTCCGTTTTCTTCATGAGTAAGTTATGTAGTGCTTGGGTCGGATTACTGATCACAGTTGCCGATAGTTTCAGGATTTAACGGTGACCTGGATAGATCTGGTGACGCCAGATCCGGCATCGTTGGATCTGCGCTTGCCCCTAGTCGAACTACAATCCGAGTGTCGGCGATGGGTCAGCCCATGCCAGCGGCTACCATCACCGGAACCGTGGGCAGGTTGAAGACGACGTGAACGACGACGGCGGGCCAGACCGATCCACTGCGGCGCAGCAGTTCGGCACCGACAAGCCCCATCACCAAGGCCGTCGGGAAAACGATATTGATGCCGTGCATGAAGGCAAAGAGCAGGGCGCTGCCGACGACTCCAAAAAACGGGCCGTGGCGAAGCAGCACGTTGGCGATGACGCCCCGAAAGAGCAGCTCCTCACCCAGGGGCGTGAGGAGGCCGAGAAACAGCGTCGCCAAGATCAAGGACAGCACCCCACCACTACCACCTTCGGCGTACACGGTCTGAGGGGTTGAGCTATCCCCGGTGATAGCGATGTAGGTCAGAACCGCCAGCCCCTTGACCATGAAGGCGACGACTCCCGCCCCGACCCCGATGAGAAGCCAGCGTCTGGAGATGCGACGGACGCCGAAGGCGCTGAGGAAACGGATGCGGAGCAGTACAGCGGCGGCAAACCCGGCGATGCCAGCAATACCAGACAGCGCGGTGAAGACCAATCCGTAGACCACGGGGTCGAGGCCGAACCGCGAGAGCTGTAAGCCACCTACATACCCGATTACGATAAAGACGATAAGACCAATAATGCCCTCGGGCAACCCTGGACGCGGACTCGTATTGAGTCGAGATGAAGACACGACGGTCTTCTCTGACTCCCGCGAGTGGTCAGAAGGAACTTGAGACATGAGGATCAACTCCTTTGCTCTTGTTGCTGATTTCAGTTGTTAATGGGTTTAAGGATCGACAGGATCGCCGACCGCCCCACCTGTAGCTGTATGCACGGCGCGGGCCATCTGCCCGAGCGTGTTGCCAAGCGAGGTGGGATCGGCTCCTGCCATCAGGGCAGCACTGATGTCTTCACTGATAACGCGCACGACTGCCGTGGCCGCCGCAGCGTGCAGTCGCACCTCAATATCGTCAGGCGATCGCCGCAGGCGATCTGCGAAGATCTCGACCAGAGCACGCTCTATTCGGTCGTTGGTCATCAGCCAGGCCGTTCGTAGATCCGGCTCTTTTTCGGCCAGCACAGTCATCTTGATCACAGCCTGATCAAAGGCCTGCTGATCGGGATCTGTAGTACGATTCTTCGCCCACTCCATAAGGTGATCTTCAAGGGAGACATCGCGAGGCCAGCGACGCAATAGCGCCACAAACTCTTCGCCATCCTGCGCCAAGACCGGCTCGACACAGCTCTCCTTGTTGCGGAAGTACCGCCAGAGAGTGCGCACTGAGAGACCCACTGCAGCGGCAATTTGCTCGCCGGTCGTGGCAGCGACGCCTTGCTCCCAGAACAAACGCGCCGCCTCCCGCGAAATCTCCAGACGTATCCGCTGCTGCCGCTGCTCACTCATCCTCCCTGGTCTGCGGTCGCTCTTGTTGTTGTTGTTGGTATCGTCACTCCCCACAGCAGCCTTCTTTTTAAGAGTCTGTCACTAAGTGACAATATAACGCTTAGTGACACCAACCGACAACCGATTGCTTTACGAATCAGCACGTTCAAGTTGAGCCAATAGCAATTCAAACTCTGGAAATGCGGGTCAGGGAATGACATCTGAGCGACTCTGCCCCAGTCGGAAGGGGTGAGATCACCGTCATTATGAAGAAAGTGGACATGCGGTGATCAGTTCAGCCGAATTGGGAGAACAATGGCTGTGGTGTTTTGTGGATGAACAACAGAAGAACTATTGATCACGTGCCCCTTTTCTACTCGCGAGGAAATCATGATGTCAAATCAGCCTGCCCTGCCTTCAACAGATAGTTGGCCGAGTTTACCCCTGGATGCATGGCAAGAGACCTATGCCACCTTGCACATGTGGACTCAAATCATCGGCAAAATCCGATTGGCCCAAACTCCGTGGATTAATCATTCCTGGCATATTCCCCTTTATTTAACCGTTCGGGGACTGACTACTTCCACGATTCCCTATGGCAGCCGTATCTTTCAAATTGACTTTGATTTCATTGATCATGAGCTGCTGATTCAAACTAGCGAAGGGGCAAGACGGGCGATCGCCCTCTACCCTCGTTCTGTTGCTGATATTTATCGGACTGTGATGGAAACGTTGAGAGAACTCGATCTTCACATCACCATTAACACCAAACCAAATGAAGTCCCTGACCCAATTCGATTTGAGCAGGATGAAACTCATGCCGCCTATGATGCGGATTACGCCAATCGATGCTGGCGAGTGCTGCTCCAGTCCGATCGCGTCTTTCGTGAATTTCGTTCCCATTTTTCCGGCAAGGTTAGTCCGGTTCATTTTTTCTGGGGGAGTTTTGATTTAGCCGTGACGCGCTTTTCGGGGCGGCCAGCTCCTAAGCATCCGGGAGGGGTGCCAAATCTACCGGATGCTGTGGCGCAGGAAGCCTATTCCCAGGAAGTCAGTAGTGCCGGATTTTGGCCTGGAGCCGGATTATCATACCCAGCGTTTTATTCCTATGCATACCCAGAACCCGATGGATTTAAGCAGGCTGAGGTTCGTCCCGATGCTGCCTTTTACAGTAAAGAACTGGGCGAATTTATTTTGCCCTATGACGCGGTTCGCGAGGCAGAATCACCGGATCAGATGTTGTTAGAGTTTTTGCAAAGCACCTACGAAGCTGCCGCCAGATTAGGCAACTGGAATCAAAAGGAACTTCAGCAGTTGACGTTTAAGTCACAACTGCATTCCTAAATGGGCGTTTAACTGGCAAAGCGAATTAACTCTAGTGAGACAGGCGTTGTCAATGGCTTGCCCCATGTCGTGATGGTTTCCCATCCAGAGGCCGTCGCCGCAGTCATTGAACAGGCTGCGATCGCTCAGTAAAACGTGTGGACCCACCCTAGAGGCGATCGCCCCATTCCCTAATTTCAGTGATTCGGCTAGCAATTCAAGAAAACATCTGATTTTCCTTACCAAGCATGGGAATTAGATGTTTTCTTGAATTACAAATAATCGAGATGCCAATTCTCTCGATTGAGGCGATAGATAAAGCAATCATCGTCCCCAAATTGGCGACGCTCGATACAACGAAAACCCAACCGTTCATAAAAGCGATGAGCGCGAGTGTTGCTGGCCAACGGATCAACGAGGACTGCCGTTACCAATGAATCAGAAAAACAGCGGGCGAGGGCAAGCTGCATCATTTGGGTGCCATAGCCCTTGCCTAAATCGGCCTCCGCTCCAATCCAGATGTCGATCGCCCGAAGATTTTCTGCTACATCTCCCCAGTAATGGCTTTCCTCCCGCGCCGGATCGATAATTTGAATGAATCCGATCGCCCGACCGTTGATCTCTGCAATCAATTGTTCTCGCCAATCAGGGGTGCGATCCAGTTCTGTTTCCCAGTGCCAGTCGTCATTTGGATCCGAAGCGACCACATGCGGTTGTTCATCCCAATGGCGCAGGAGATCTAAATCAGCAGAGGTGGCAGGGCGTAAGTTCATTGCAGAGGTGATTTTTGAATGGGAGAAATGTTGCTGTTTTTTTGATAATTTGCAGATAGTTTCTGGTAGGCATGCGATCGCATTGCCAATAACGTCACGATTAACCCGATGAGTCCGGTGAATGTAAATAAAAGGGCAATACCGCGACTGGCTCCAGTGCCAAACCAACCGCCGATCAGGTCTACGCCTTCTCCCGTAGTCATAAATGGGATGAAAATGAACTGGGCGATCGGTCCAATCATAAACGCGGTCAGGGGGGATGCGGCTTGCTCAATGCTCTGGGCAAATCCAAAGACGCGCCCCTGACGTTCCAATGGAATGACGGCTTGTAGAATTGTTTGTTCTGCGGCTTCAACCACCGGAATCAGACAGAGATAAATAAACATTCCAACGGCCAACGATACAACAGAAGCTTGAATCGTAAAGCCAGTGGCAATCACCCACATGATGATGTTTGCCAGAAATAGGGTTCGTAATGGGCTTTTCCCTAAACCGCGTTTGGCAATCATCAAGCCACCTAGAATAAATCCCAAGCTTAAAAGCCCCCACAAAATTCCCCACATCTGCACTGACACCAGGGATAGACCATAGGCATCCATCAGGGACATGAAGACACCGCCTAGGAAGTTATTGAAGCAGTTAAAGAAAATCAGTCCAAATAATCCTGGAACGAGTGCGATCGCCCGAATCGTACCGCGAATGTCAATATGTTGAGTGTGATGTTCCGAATGAAGAATCGTTTGTTCGGGAATAGGGAGGATTGCCAGATGCAGGATGACCGCAACCGTCAGCGCAATCGCAAACACCATGACCCAATAGACCCCTAGAAAACCGATCGCCAGTCCGCTGAAAATAGAAGCGATGAGAAACGACACCCCGTTTGCAGTTCCCACAAGCCCATTGGCTTTGTCTCGCTCGGCCTCTGGAATTAGCAGGGTGACAAGGGTTGGCAGGGCGATGGTGCGGATATTGCCTGCGATCGCCCCCATCAGAGTCAGTACAATAAAAATCCACAACGGAATGCTGGATACATCAGTGAAAACAGAGGGTGGCGTAGAACTAAAAATGATTTGAGCCAACAGATACAGCATAAGAGAACAGACGCTGGATAATAACATCGCTTTTTTCTTGCGATAGCGATCGACCAGCGATCCGAGAAAGAAACCAGAGAGGGCAACGGTTCCAACATATACACCGGCCATGACCGAGGTTGCCAGTACCGATTGAGTTTGCAGAAAGACCCAAAAGGTAACAGCAAACCAGACAAAGGTGTTAGTCAGTGCAGCTACCAGTGAGTTGGCTAAGATAGCGTAAAACGTTTTGGTCATTGGATATGCTTGGTTCACTGATTGTCTAGCCATTGAGCGAGCGCTGCTCATCATCAGCGGTAATGAATTACTGGATTTTTTATACTCTTTGAGTGAGCAAACGAGGCTCTGGAAAGTAATCTTCTCTTGTTTTTTGGTGTCTACCTTTCAAGGTCATCTGGCGATGCCATAGGGTTAATTTCTGCCTTAGAGATTGCGTTGTGCTAGGGATCTCAGGAGCAGTTTTTGGGTTTTGAGATTGACTCGGAATCGAGAGATGGAAAAGCATCATTCCTCTGTCTGATAGAGCTTTTTTAGAGTAGCGATCACGCCTACTTTCCACTTCACCCAGTCAGGTAAAACGAGTGATTTCCTATCTTTAGACAGATTTTCATTGTCCAGAGTGCTTGTGTGAATGCTAGGCCTCGATTAAATCTCTTGGACTATATTGACGCGATCGCCAAAGCTGTGGATGGTGGAATTTACATCTTGTAGCATTATTGTAGTATGACAACCCAAAACGATTAGCTGTTATACAGAGAGTTAAGCATTTGGGGTACGAGGTAAGAGGTATGGTCGAACGTATCAAGTCACAGCAAGAAGTGCTGGAGTTAGCTCATAAGAATGGTTTGACCCTCCGGGAAAGTTCACTGCAATTTAATGAGTCGGGTCTCGATTTTCAAGTTGTGCTGGCAACAGACAATGCTGGAGAACGTTGGGTTTTGCGTCTTCCTCGACGGGACGATGTTTTGCCATCAATCGATCAGGAAAAACGAACATTAGAACTGATTGCTCCGCTTTTAAGTGTGGAAGTGCCCCAATGGACGGTTTGCTCCGATGAACTGATTGCTTATCCGGCATTAAACGGTGTACCAATGGGCACGATCGATCCAGAAGCAAAAGCTTATAGGTGGGAAATTGCTCCGGCAAATATACCCGATCGATTCCACCAGTCCCTAGCGAAGGGGTTGGCGTCCCTACATCAAATTAGTCTAGAGAGAGTCCGTGCAAGCGGTCTTCCGGTTAAAACTGCTGAAGCCATAAGAGCTGATATGAAGCAGAGAATGGATGCCGTCAAGAGTGAGTTTGGGGTTGGTCAGACGTTATGGGAGCGGTGGCAAAACTGGCTTCATAACGATGAAATGTGGATGCAGGAAACGACACTAATTCACGGTGATTTACATGCTGGGCATATTCTGATTGATGAACAAGCACAAGCAACCGGATTCATCGATTGGACTGAGGCATCTGTCGCTGATCCAGCAAGAGATTTTGTCGCTCATTACCGCACGTTTGGTCAAGCCGCTCTCAATAAACTGATCTCAGGCTATGCTGAGGCAGGGGGGTACACGTGGTCAACCATGGCAGAGCATGTAATTGAACTGAATGCTACTTTTGCGATAGAAATTGCTGAATTCGCGCTAAAGTCGGGATTGGATGAGTACAAACAGATGGCTACACAGTCGCTTTGCGAGAATGCGCAAAACTGATGGGCTGAATGAATCATTGCGATCGCCCTCCATCATCCTACTGAGGTAAAAAATGAAAATTACTGCCTCCGCTATTTCGTTGAACGTGGATGATGTCACCGCATCAGCTACCTTTGTCAAACAGCATTTTGGCTTTAAGGAACAAATGTCAGCCGATGGCTTTGTATCCCTTGGGAGAGAAGATGCTGGCTTCAACCTAGTTTTTCTAAAAACGGGATTGAAAAGCTTCAAACCCATTCATCTGCGTGACCATCGAGCCGATGGATTGCTGATCGCGTTTGTCGTCGATGACATTGACACGGAATATGAACGACTACAGGCGGAAGGTGTACCGATCACGACTCCCATTGAGACTGAACCCTGGGGTGAACGCTTCTTTCAAGTGACAGACCCCAATGGTGTCGTGATTCAACTTGTTCAGTGGATTACGACACCTGATAACGAGAAGACTGCGTGAATGGTTCCACCAGCGATCGCACTCGGTCTGCATCCCCCAAATCAGCCAGGGGTATACCGTGGGCGGGAACAATGACTGGATCATCCACCAAAGCCTCCAGGACCGTTTGAGCTACTACCTGAACATCTGAGCAAAGCGCCTTTAGATACACCCGATTCACCTTGAGTCCAGGCGCGCTACTCGTTGACCAAAACAAAAACTTTGCCAGCCAATTGTCAGGTAAAGATATCCAGTGACTTACGATTTCATCGAGATACACAACTGGACGTTCTCCCCGCTTCACGATTGCAATCGTACCCCCTTTTTTCGTACCAGGAACTTCTCGAAAGTCCACTTGGGAAGTCGCGAGGTTTGTAAGCGGTAGGAAAGAGCGGAGACCATCTTGATTAATTTGCTTCAGGGCAACCTCTGGAGCATAGGAAACAGCAGTCGGATAACGAGCCTGCCATACTGCATGACCCAAATCATGACCCGAATGAGGCGCAATTAAAGCGGTGACCTGTCCCTTTGCGTCGATCGCTGCAAAATCTGCGTCAGAAAGTCCAGTCGGTGGACTAATGACGGCTAGATGATCGCCATTGAAGGCAAAGGCAAAAGCATTGGCTTTATACCCATTGGCCACGTATTCATAAACCCATACGTTGCTCTTTTCAAGTACCTCTTGCCAAACCATAGGATTTCTCTACTTTTGGTTATTAGCAGCAAATAACAAATTACGAATTCAACCGATACGCTTTTGGTGTTGTTCCAGTTAACTGTCGAAACTGTTTACTGAGATGACTGTGACTATTAAATCCACAAGTCAATGCAATGTCTGAAATGGAGCGATCGCTTTGTTTCAACAACTGCTTTGCTCGTTCAATACGTTGTTGAAGCAAGTATTGATGAGGGGTGGTTCCAAGCCCCTGCTTAAACTGACGACCGAAATGAAACTCACTCATTCCCACCAGCGAAGCTAGGTCGGTCAACTTAATCTCTTGCTGGAGATGAGCATCGATATAATCCAACACTTGCAAGAGTTGTCGCTGAGGCAAACCACCCTCATACATTACAGGTTGCGGGCGATCGGTCGTGTGTTGACGAATTAAATGCACCGCCAGGACATTTGCCAAAGATTCAACATAGAGTGTGTTAGCAGTATTGCCCTGTTGCAGTTCAGCCAAAAGCATGAGACCAATCGCCTCAATATGAGGATCGCGAATTCGCGCTTGAGGTAGCAATTCCAGGCGATCGCTATCCATTCCCAAAGCCTCTCTCGCAATTTGTTGAATAAAATGAGAGGTCAAACGAATTTTAAGATGGTGATCTTCACCATCCCAACAGGCGAAAAGGGGCATTTGAGCAGGCGTAATGGAAAGATCACCTTTGGCATATAGCCCAGTGTAGGTTTTCCCTTCACGAATTTGTAACATCCGAATCGGACGGGTATCCAGGGCTAAACAAATGGTGTGTTCATGACTGTGGTGACAGTTTCCTTCTCCAGGTGGCTCACGAAATTGCTCTACCAAGAGGTTTCTCCAACCCTGATTTTGACTGGATAGAATGAGCGAACTATCTGTTGCAGCATCAGGGCTAGAAGGAAAATTCATCATGCAAAACCAACTCGCTTAGTTTTGATTGTAGTCACTTTTGCACCGCTCACTCAGAATTGTGAAAATTGACCGCAAGATTTTGATAGTATTGCAAGAATCAGATAGGTCTCACCGATCAGTTAATGTTGCACTTGATAGTGCAAAAACATGAAACCATTCTTGTAAATCTTGCTGTCGGTTAATTCCAGAGAGGTCCGTGGAATTGTTCCTGAAAAAAGTGGAATTCCTGAGCCAAATAGAGAAGGATGTATCTTCAGAATCATCTTATCAATCGCTGGAATAAAGAACCGTGACTAAATCCCCTCACCACACAACCAAATATCTTTACCGGAAGGAGTCGTGCCTTCTCTATCGACTTCACCCAACAAGGTGGGAGCAGATTTTCTCTATCTTTGGATAGTTTTTTGTACGGGTACTACTTTGTAACTCATCTCAAGAATGTGATAGTTCCGCAAGAATTAGATAGCGAAACAATAAAGCATTTTTCTAATCTAAATGTGTCTGAAGGAATCATACGTGAATTAGGTAGGAGAAACGATGGCACATTTACTACACATTGATGCGAGTCCTCGTGGAGAGCGGTCTCATTCTCGTCGTATGACTCGTGAGTTTGTTCAACAGTGGCAACAGCGATATCCTGATGATGCGATCGCCTATCGAGATGTAGGACGTAATCCCATTCCCCATGTAGATGAAGCCTGGATTGCAGCAGCTTTTTCATCCCCTGAACAATACACGCCCCAACTCCAAGACGCGATTCGCCTCAGTGATCAACTGGTGGATGAATTTCTAGCAGCAGATATTTATGTCATTGGTGTTCCCATGTATAACTTCAGTGTTCCTAGTGGATTTAAGGCATACATCGACCAGATTGTTCGCATTGGGCGAACGGTTGATATTGAATTCAATGAAGCTGGTAGTGTGTATAAACCGCTCGTCCTCGGTAAGAAAATGTTTATTATTGAATCCCGGGGAGATTCTGGTTTTCAACCGGGTGGACGCTACGAAATGATGAATCACCACGATCCCTATCTTGTAACTGTTTTCGGTTTTCTGGGCATCACGGATATTACCTTTATTCATGTCGAAAATGATGAGTCTGGGGGACAAAAGTTGGCGGAGTCGATTGCTAATGCCCGCCACAAAATTACTGAGCTAGTTGCTGCATAGGAGTCAGTACTGATGATGGTAGGGATTGAATACCTGTATGTCCTAAAACTGTTTGCAGATCTTGGATGTGGGTTGATTGCTGGAATATTTTTCGCTTTCTCAACCTTTGTCATGAACGCTCTGGCTCAACAGCCCCCCGCTCAGGGAATCGCCACGATGCAATCGATCAACATTACGGTGATCAATCCCTGGTTTATGACTGGGTAGTGCCCAAGATGTAATGATGGGGAAGTAGAGTCTTTGCTGTTCTTCTATCATGCCTGCTTGCCCCATCTGTGCATCCGCCAAAACGGTTAAGAACGGTCGCATCCACAACGGTAATAAACAACGCTTCAAATGCCATGACTGTGGACGACAGTTTATCGAACAACCAAACAAAAAAGTCCTTGACCAAGCCATACGAGAACTAATTGACCGGTTGCTGTTAGAACGAATCTCTTTGGCTGGCATTGCTCGTGCTGCTCAGGTCTCTGAACAATGGCTGCAAACCTACGTCAACGAGAAATATGCCAAGGTGCCCCAACAAGTGCAGGTGACACCCAAAATAAGGGTAGGCTGACGATTCAATGTGATGAATTGTGGTCCTTCGTAGACAACAAGGGGAACAAACAATGGGTCTGGTGGCCTTGATGCCAACACTCGTGAGATTGTCAGGGTTTATATTGGTGCACGCGATGAAGCGGCTGCTCGCCAATTGTGGGAATCGTTGCCGCCGATCCATTTAATAGTGAGCGGGATGGAGTTGGGTGCGAGAGGTGATGCAGTGAGATTGTTCTGCATCGCTTAGGTGTATTGTTCTACCATCGCTAACAGTTCCTGCCTGAAGCGATCGCGCACTGCATCAGGCGAGGCGATGACGCACTCCGGGCCGTAACGACGAACCTCTCGAATGAGCCAAAAGGGGTTTACAACGTTCCGAGTGACCTGCCGGACATTAGCAAGGATTTCATCATGAATATCATCTTCTTTAGGCTCATAGGCCCGCACAAGCCAACCCTTGAGGTGCAATTGAACTTGAATAGTGTCGAAACTACCGCGCCACTCTCCGCTAATTGGGAAAATACCCTGAATGCGGTCGAGCCGAAAGCAGCGATTATGGCTTAATTCTGGCAAGTCATCGCTATCTTCGGTTTCATCGCACCAAATTTGCAAGTAATACCGTTTCTCATAAAAGATGACTTCGGCATAGCGAACCGTATATTCCAGAGGGTGCCCCTGGGAATTTTGGTAAAGCAAATGAAACGGCTGTTGTTGAGCAATGTAGGCATCAACTTGGATTCGCCAACCTTCAAGGGGTTGACTGATCTGTTGGATAAGGCTCTGGCGCAAAGGAGCTTCGATCTCTCCTTTATCAATCAAAAGTGTAAGTACACTTTTGGCTTCTTCAATATGTCCTGCATCAATCAGATCTCGAACTCCCTGATGCAACGCCTTAACTTGTGAGGCATTAAGTTTGAAGGGTTGCCCGACCTCAAACTCCTGCTGGGCGATCGCAGCAACTAGGCCAGAAGGGCTGGGATTACTGCCCCAACGGATGTTGAGACGTTCTGCGATCGCCTCCAGCTTTTCCTTTGTTCCTGGAGGAACCGAAAGCGTTAAGGTTTCCTTTTTTCTAGCCATTTTTTAGAAAGAACTAAAAATATACTTGCACTTTTGAGAAGACTGTGTGAT
This sequence comes from Leptolyngbya sp. AN02str, assembly GCF_050565595.1. Classification (NCBI taxonomy): domain Bacteria; kingdom Bacillati; phylum Cyanobacteriota; class Cyanophyceae; order Leptolyngbyales; family Leptolyngbyaceae; genus Leptolyngbya; species Leptolyngbya sp. AN02str. The sequence goes on from NZ_JBNXVR010000004.1 coordinate 27,129, forward strand.
ACTTCCTATTGTAATTGCATTATATCGTTTTTCTACTAAGCTCACTGGTAAACAATTGGCGTTTTAGCCAAGGAGATAGCTATGGCGCGGTTGGAAAAGCTGTCTGCAGTACTGGCGGATGGCCGCGGGCATTCAACGGAAGAACTAGTGCAGCAAGTGGGACACCGCTTCTTGGCAAAGATGCATGCGGCTACTAAGAAACAGGGCTACCGTTTCGAGAAACGACATGGGGGCGATCGGCAGTATGAGTATCGGATGCTGTCCGCTGTAAGCTCTGCCCGTTCAAGACTTGAGGGGATTAAAAGTTGTGATGATTGGAAACTCAAGATAAAAATTGCGGCTAAGCTGAACCCACCAAATCTAAGGGCTGAGTAGTTACCAAGACGAGAAGGCGATCGCACGGCTGAAATTAGTTCTCTTTGGGAAAACTATATTTGTACTTTCCTCAAACAAAGAAACATGAATTGTGGGTTGCCTAAGTTTCCATGATGTTCGGAGCTGATTGTACTAATCGTCTATTTATCTAACCTTGACTGTCGAGAGAGACTATGGTGTTAAAACGACGTCGGCTCATGGCACAAGAGCCAAACAGCCTAGACGATATTTATTTCCAACAGGTTCGCCCCAAACTGTATGAGTTGCACGGAACGCATGGACAGCGAGGGTCGCGCCAAGGACGAACGTTAGCCGAACACCTAGATTCTGCATGTCAGTTCGTTCTAACCGTTAGCAAAATTGCTCAGGTTCCTGAAGAAAAACGCGGCTGCATCCTTGCAGCAACGGCTGTTCATGATTTGAACAAGCTAGACCCAAAGCAACGGAATGTAAAAACTTTGGCGCGCGATCGCGCCTTCTTAGAAGAACAACTTGAACGTGCAGGGGTTAAAGGATTAGTCAAGAATGATGAAGACCTAGAATTGGTGCGAAAGCTGATTGAGCGGCACTCTGGGCATAACGTCAGTGATGGTACTCGGTTTCTTCCCGAAGATCCCAACATTGCCAAGTGGGCAGCAATGCTAATTGGAGGAGATTTATTCGATTTAGGTATTGAAGAAGATAAACGAATTCGTAAGGTTGAAAACGAGTTGACGGTTGCCTTTGGTCGTCCTAGTCATCTCTTTAAAGTAACCTTGTCCGAAAATCGAGGGTATCTAACGGCCCTACTGCTATTAGCTTGCAAAGAGATTTTACACAGCGAGGGTCTGCATATCTTATTCATTAATCCTGACAGTCAGATTTATGAAGGAGAATCTTTCCCACAAGAAGATCTATCTCTTAAAATTGCCAAGAATTGGAAAAAGCATATTGACCGAGTTTTTGCCAATAATATTGAGCAGCTAGTTACAGATAAAAGCACGAATGGGATCAAGGTTGATCAAAAAGCAATTGAGCAAGATGTAGAAGCTACTCTTGAAAGAGTAGATGCTTTATTAGCAAAGAAATACTTGGGCTACAAAGAGAAGAAGGTTAGTGAGTCTATTGAAAAGTATTCAATCAAGGCTGGTCAAGGCGCAGTAGATAATGCGAAAAAAAATGGTTTATTACCAGTAAGTACAGCAGAAGAATTTGCTATTTCTGAAGGACTTAAAGCTGCTTATGTGAGCTATCGACAAGTTAAGCCAGAACTAAAACCTAATCAAGTATGGGAAAAGCTCTGTGAGCATATGGGATTATCTCTAGAGCAAAGAAAAGCGTTAGAGATTTTTGAGGAACAATATGGACGCTGCTTATTTGCTGTTAAAGCCTCGACGGAAGGAATGACTGGTGTTCAAAAAGCTCTTCGAGAATCCTTTCAGATGCGTCTATCAGAGTTATCAATTCATGAACAGGATATTGCGGCACCAAAAGAACTTATAGATGCTGTTAAAACTACTTTAAACTTGCCTGGAAACATGCAGGTAGATTTCTACAGTGAGTTAACCTCATATATTGAGTCCAGCCCGAATAAAAGATCATCCCTAGGATCTATTCGCGCGGAAGTCAAACCCCTTAGAAAACCTCAAATGCCTCCTGAAACAAAAGTTCAAATGTTTTCAAATCGTTTATTAGGAGGAAGTAGCAACGATCCTGTTAGATGTGCTGACTTTATTTCTTCAATAGGTTATCAGCTATTACAAGTAGGTGCTGGCTTTCCAAGCACGAAGAAAAAGTCAAAAACTGGAGGGGAGGCTCCAACATACGTCTACTACTTACATTTTTCATTGCCCAGAAACTCAAGTCCTGAATTTCAGTTGATTTTAAGGGAATGGATTAAAAATGCTGCTAGAAACAATTTAAGTAATGGAGCAGTTAAAGTTAATGAGTGGAAACTATATCAAGAAAATGAGTTCATATTTGAATCTGATAAATTTGAAGGTTTCTCATTTCCAAAACGCCCAGAGTTTATATTTTCTAATGTTGTTATTCCGATAGTTTGGGGCGACGTTAATAACTCAACAGGATTACTGAAATCATTGCGATTAGCATTAGAAATATCTCTTGCAATAGATACTGGATTTCCTTTCGTTCTTACCTCAAATCTTGAAGTTGAACCCAACTGTTATGTGTTTGGTCGAGTTGAAGGTATTCCATCATCGCTTCAGCCACTTTTAGGAAATGGAATTTACTACCAGCAAGTGCATTTATCGAGATCAGAGGAACGATTTTCTGTAACAGCAGAGCAGGTTTTAGAGAGATTGCAGTACATCGGCAAGCTCACGGTCAGCATTGCCAGTCTTCAGAAGAAAGATGATTGCCTCTATGACTTGGCAAGAGCCGCACAGCGGCCCCTTGACCTTTACCACGTCATATTTCGATGGATTTTACGAGAACAAGATGATCCAAATTTAGAAGCTATCTGGACTCGCATAAAGGAACCATTAACTCATTTGCTGGAGAGCCTAATGTCAGAAGAACATGATCGCGTTTCAAGCTATCTCAAAAAGGCAGCGTACTTGGCTGAAGTTGGCAAACTTCGGGGTAGCTCTTTCCGTCGCACCGCTCAAGCTGAGCCATTCTCAGAATTCATCAAAGCTGTGCGATCGCGCAAATCCCACATGGACTGGGACACTATCTTTGCAGCACTGGTGCAGGATTACCATACTCGCCTCGATCGCATTCGTGAACATGGGGTTGGGGCAACAAAGTATGAACAGGTTAAGCAATTTTATGACGTGCTGAAGCAACTATTCGATGAAGTTTATCACTCTCGCCCTGAGCGACTTTTAACAGATAGCAAGACTCTAGAAGCAGCCTATCTCTTTTTCTTACAGGATGCCCGCAAGGATTTGAAAACTCAAGCCGACGCTAACAAGTCCGCTCCTAAAGAAACTCAAGAATCTTAAATTGAACAGGAGAAGTCATCATGTCGATTCAAAAATTACAACCCTTCTTAGCTGAACAATACGAAAACTTCCCCAAGGGGCGGACGGTTGGCGTTGTGGTATTACGCACGACCCAATCTGAAACTATCTTCCGCACGGAGGGCACAGGGGAACCCATGTGCAGTGAGTATGTTCAAGCCGGACTGCTCCCTGAACACGATGCCTCAATTCCACGCCTAGTCATGACCAAACGGAAACAAGTTGCCCCTGAGCGGCGTAAAGGACGTGAGTTTCTACGCTCACATAATCTGCTTTACAACGCTCCCAAAGGGGATACCATCTGTGCTCTCAACACCAATGCCCCCTGTGAGATGTGCATTGATTGTTTTCTGTATGGTTTTGCTGCCGGGGGAGAAGGAGCACAAAAAAGCCGTGTTTGGACAGAGGATGCCTTCAGCGTCCTACCTGCTACAGAGCTGATTGGCGATCGCACCATCAACGCCATCTTTGAAACTGGCACGATGCGGGATGAAAAGGGTAATGCTTCAACAGCCCTTAACACCAGTGAGTACATCAAGCCTGGAGTCCATTTCCTCGACATCATTACCCTCAAGGATGTAACAGCTGACGAGCTGCGCTACGCCCTCGGCAATATCCTCCTGACCACCCGCTACGGTGCTGTCTCCAGTCGGGTTGGGCGTATGGAAAACAGAATTCTCGGTATCTTCGGGGGTATAGCCGAACTTCCCAGTTCACTAGAACTCGTTCAAGGGGTTTACGACAAACTGATTACAGACGGGAAATCCCTCGAACATCCTTTTAATACGGATGCTTTAGCGTCTGCAACCCAAACCGTTATCGCAAACTGGGTAACCAAAAGAGGGATTTCCCTTCAACTCTCTACGGACGAGCAAAATGATGTGATCGCCGATGTCGATCGCCACTGGTCACCAGAGGAACAGGAAACGTTCCTAAAGCGACTGGATGAGTCCTACGCGCCGCTTCGTAAAGTGAAGAGTGAGGGCAAGAAGAAAGGGAAAAAAGAGGAGTAAGTCATGCCTCAGCTAGATTTGCCCTTATCTAGTTCCACACCTGATATGGGCTTTCAAACGGCTCAACTGATTGAACTATGGTGCGCGGAACCCGTTTTCTTTGCATCACGGGAACTATCTGACACGTATTACACCGAAGGAGTGATCGGCAATTACGCTCTAGCCTACGCCTTGGGCTGGGCGCGATCGCCCTACCGTCTGCTGGGCACTGATACTGGGCGACCGAGGTATCTGGAAGACCTCTCCCCCTTAGCAAATCAGTGCTATATCCTACCCGCTTGGCCCGTTGAGGGAGCAGCCTCTTTTCGGTTTGAACGCTTTAATGCCTTGTCTGACTCCTATTGGTACACTATGACCAACAACCGAGTGGCAACAGCACGGGAGGACTTGCCCCTCAAGCGCACGGGGAAAAAGCCCAATACCTTTCGCCCCAGTAACTTTCCTCAAACCGGACGGCTGCGAGTGATTGAACGGGGCAATCGGTTTCGGACACTTGTATTTGGCGATCGCCCTTTGCCGGAATACATTCGGGTTGGAAAATTCATGAGCAAAGTTCGGGTTGATCTAGTTCAGACTTGGCCCATCACCGAACTTGAGGAAGGAATTTATCGATGCAGTGCCTATCTGAACGTTGCCGATATTCCTTTCAACCTGGAAATGCTTTCATTTGACCTCATTTCCATGCCTCCCGCTTCACTGCTGAAAAATCTCCAGTTTCGCGGAGTAGCGTGGCAAATCGGCGACTTTATCTTACCTGCCCACCTTAACTTTTGTGGGGGACAGCATGAGCCATCTCAAAATTGAATTGGAACCGCGTAGCATTGCCAGTTGTCCAAATCCCGACGTTCCGCCTACTATCCAAAACGCATTTCCTTATGGGATGCTGCAACATCAGGTCGAGGTTTATCAGGCAGCCGAAGACCATGACATTATCCTGGATCTCGCCCCTACAGGAACCGGGAAAACTAGTGCGGGACTCAGCGTTATCGCCTATAATTGCGATCGCAACGCCATCTACATCGCGCCGACTAATGCATTGATTGAACAGCAAGCGGAAGCGGCCAGAAAATTCGTACGTGATGCGGGGCTACCTCATATCGTGAAAGCTGCCTCAGCACAACACGTTAAAGAGTGGCCTGATGATCTTGTTGGTCGTCGGTCTGGGGAGAAACTGTATAACGTACTGCGACAACCTGCTACCATTTTTCCTGAATGTGTTGGAAGACCCCTGCTACTGGTAACAAATCCAGATATTTTCTACTATGCAGCGTTCTTTCAATACGGCCCCCTCGATCGCAGCAATATTGCCAGCGTTTTCTATAACAGCTTTGCCACCATCATCTTTGATGAGTTTCATCTTTATGATGCAAAACAACTTGTTGGCTTATTGTTCTACCTTGCACTTTCAAAAGTCTTTGGCTACTTCCAGTGCAATCGCAAAGTTGTACTTTTGACAGCAACTCCTGAGCCTGCATGTGAAGCAGCGTTAGGGAAGCTCAAAGAAACAGGTGTCAGAATCTATAGTGTTGATGGCGAAAAAGAAACAGACCAAATGCTTCCTTCTCAAACGGCAGTTAGCCTAGAGATTCGGAAGCAGTTGGATAAAGAATCTCTCATCAAGGAAATAGCCAACGAAGTACTGCAACGAATTGAGCAGAAGCCTAACCAATTTGGTGCTGTCATTCTTGATTCTCTTGATCAAGTAAACTTGCTCAATAAATGGTTATGTGATGCAGGTATTGAGGATCTTCGGGGGCGTATTACAGGGCCAGAAAAATCACCAGAAAAACGACATAAGGCAGCTCAGAGCCAAGTAATCCTTGCAACTAGCACAGTAGATGTTGGTTTTAATTTTGAACGGGACAACGCTCCCGATCGACAAAATCTGGACTGGCTCATTTTCTCAACACGCGATCGCTTCTCGTTTTGGCAGCGAATTGGACGGGTTGGACGGGTTCTCGGCAAAAAACAGGCTGACATACCATCTGAGGCAATCTCCTACTTACCAGAGAAAGCTTGGGAACAAGGCATTGAAAACTTAGATAGCTCTGGCGGACGAAACGCATTAAGAACTGCTCTAGAAAATCTGGACTGTATGAAACGCCCATTTCTAGAAATCTATTGGAAATCGGAAGCGTTTTTGGAAGTTGCTAGTCCTTTACTTGAAATGGAGAGTTCGCTTCACAATTTAGAGCAAGAACATCTAATTCATGATTTGTATGAAGTACTCAAAAAAGTTTTAGGAGGTTCTCGTTCTTGGAAGCACTATAAGTACCGGATGATGCAAATTGCTACGGCTGAGATTCTATCAAAGGCCCCAATAAGGACAACAAAACCAGAACAGTGGTCTTTCGTGAGAACTCTATTCAAGCAATCACCCTACTCACGACACGAATTCATTAAGAAGTTTCTGGAACTCAACTATCCAGAACAGCTTGATGCATTACTCAGACAGGAGTTCCCCATCCAAGAGATCGAAGATGAATTTCGAGAATATGAAGAATCAGCAACGGAGCTTAGAGAATTTGCAATTTATTGGAAAACAGTGTGGTCTCCTATATTTCATTTCCGAGATAGTCTATTTCAGAATCTAGCAATTTATGATCCTCGTAAATTGCTTCTGGATAACTCGGGTGAAACGAACTTAGACCCAATTCATCTTTTACGGTTCTATGAATTTGAATGTGATGATAGACGGATTGAAGTTCTTGAAAGAGCTAAAAATCCCTATCAATTGTCATTCACTTTAAAGGTTGATGATCTGGGAAGGTTCAGAAATACCTGCCTCAGTAAACTCTCTGCATTTAGAAATTGCTCAATCGTTCGTTCTTCAGGCGATAGTATTCGCCCGACAACTTTACCTAAGTCCCTTCGAGAAGAAATCCAAAATAGTCTAATACCTGGGTTAGTTGTCTCAGAATCTGGTAAAAATTGCTGGGCAATTGCACGGTTGAGAAAACAAGGAATAGAGCGGTATTCCATCAAAGTTTCAGATGGCTTTAAAGATGATAATTATCTATTCTTCCCTAGCCTGTCTGGAATTTTGGCGATCGCCTCCGCTGGAGTTGCCCTGAAATGTCCCGATGAAGAAGATTTTTGGGTAGTTTAACTATGCCACACAGTCTCATTCTTAACCTCCAACCCCGATCGCCCATCCCTCCCGGCTATCTTACAGGCAAGCACCTCCATGCCCTTTTCCTAACATTAGTGAGTTCTGTGGATCAGGAATTGGGCGATCGCCTTCACGAACAAAAGACCGAGAAATCTTTTACCCTCAGTCCTTTGCAAGTGAGCGATTCTCCTGCGGAGAGGCAATGCCAACGCCATCCCAGAGGCCATCAATTGCAATGGACTCACAGCCGCCCTATCCCTGCTGGAACTTCCTGCTGGTGGCGCATCTCTCTGCTCGATGACACCCTGTTTGGACACCTTACCCCTCTCTGGCTCAACCTCAACCCCACTCAACCCTGGCACTTGGGACCAGCCGACTTACAAATTACCAGCGTCTTAGGCACACCCCAATCTACACAGCCCTGGGCTAACTTTAGTTCTTACTCTCAGCTTTATGAACAGGCATCGGAGAGCGATCGCCAGATCAGCTTCGTCTTCTGTACTCCGGCCACGTTTCGTCAGGGAAAATACGATTCTGCCCTCCCTACACGCGAATGCATCTTCCATAGCCTGCTTCACCGCTGGAAACGGTATAGTGACATTCCCTTTCAAGATGAACTGGCCGAGTGCCTGTTTCCCAGCTTCTTTGACATTCAGACCGAATTAGTTAATCATCCAGATGGCAAATGGGCCGGATGCATTGGCACCATTAGCTACCGCATTTTGGGCGATGTCTCTCCCGAAACCATCCGCCAAATCAATGCCCTAGCTGATTTTGCTCTCTATAGTGGCGTTGGTCGCAAAACTCCGATGGGCATGGGGATGGTTCGCCGCTTGAGCAAGTAAGTTCTATTCACGTTTTCGGTTTTTAATCCTAGGAAGAACGATGGAAGGAGTAACCATTTTGCCGTTTATGACGGCAGGCTTTGTGCTGTCTGCATGGATAAAGAAAACACCATCGAACATCATTCACCAGGAACTGGAGGGAGCGATCGCTAGATGCCTGCCAGCGTTAATCTGGTTACCACTGGAGAAGCAGGAGTGTGAGGCATGACTGAAAACGACTACAGTCCTATTGCCGCTCTCAATCAATATGCCTATTGCCCGCATCGCTGTTGGCGCATGTTCTGTATGGGTGGGTTTGTCGATAACCAGTACACCATCGAAGGAACAAGCCTGCACGATCGCGTTCATACCACAGGCGAAGGACAACGAGAGGATACATGGCAAGTTCGGGCTGTTTGGCTCAAGTCCGAACGGTATCGCTTGATCGGAAAATCAGATCTCATTGAGGAAAGTGATGGCCAGTGGTTTCCGGTGGAATACAAACGGGGACACCGAGGTGAGTTTGACAATGACAAGTTGCAGGTATGCGCCCAGGCTCTCTGTATCGAAGAGATGACCGGACAGTCGGTAACTCTGGGCTACATTTACTACGCTCAGTCTCATCAACGGCAGCCCGTAGAAATTACCCCAGAGCTACGACAACAAGCGATCGCCACCATTGAAGCAGTTCACCACATCCTGACCACAGGCGAAATGCCCCCTGCTGTGTACTCACCTCGCTGCAAGGGCTGTAGCCTCTACAGCCAATGTTTACCCAAAGCAGCTGATAAAGTGGCCCGCTACCGAGAAGTAGATTGAGAAGGACAAATACCTATGGGAACTCTTTATATCACTCAGGATGATAGCTACATCGGTAAAACAGATGAGCGTCTAACCGTTCGCGCTAACAAACAAACTCTCCTTGATGTGCCTCTCATCAAATTGGATGGTGTTGTTGTACTGGGACGAGCGACGGTTTCTCCGGCGGTTGTCATAGAGCTGTTGGAACGCAAGATCGCGCTCAGCTTTTTGACCCAGACCGGACGTTATTTGGGACGGTTGGAGCCAGAGCTAACGAAAAATATTTTTGTTCGAGCGGCGCAGTGGAAGGCGATTGCCCCCTCCGAGCCTGCCCTCCATGTGGTGCGTGGCTTCGTTCGAGGCAAGCTGAAGAACTATCGTAATGCCCTGATGCGTGCCCAACGGGAATCACCGGAATTCCTACTTCAACCTGCAGTAACTCAGTTAGAGCAAGCGATCGCCCCCATTGAACGGACTCAGACCATCGACTCTTTGCGAGGCTTGGAAGGCAGTGGCAGTGCTGCTTACTTTGGCAGCTTTAATTGCCTGATTCGTGCCGATGGCTTTCAGTTCAAGTCTCGCAACCGTCGTCCTCCCACCGATCCGGTGAATGCCCTGCTCAGTCTGGGCTATGCTCTGCTACGCCATGATGTACAAAGCGCGGTGAATTTGGTGGGGTTTGATCCTTATTTAGGATATTTGCATACTCAACGCTACGGGCGACCCTCACTGGCACTGGATTTGATGGAAGAGTTTCGGCCCCTGGTGGTGGATGCAGTCGTGCTCAGTAGTATCAATCGACGGGCGATCGCTCCCCAAGATTTTGTCACTGAACCCCTCAGTAATGCTGTTTCCTTAACATCAGATGGACTACGCACGTTCCTACGGCTGTACGAGCAAAAAAAGCAATCCAAATTTAAGCATCCCGTTCTGCAAACCCAATGCACGTATCAGGAAGCATTTGAAATCCAGGCGCGTCTTTTGGCCAAGTACCTGATGGCGGAAACCGATAAGTATCCTCCCCTGGTTTTGAAATAAACAATTGGAAAAATCCGCTCATCCATTAATCCGATAATTCAATCATTCACTCATTCACTCCTATGTATGTTGTTATTAGTTATGACATTCCTGAGGATAAGCGCCGTACCAAAATCCATAAAATCCTCAAATCCTATGGGCAGTGGATGCAGTACAGCGTGTTTGAGTGCGAATTAACCGAAACTCAGTATGCCAAGTTGCGATCGCGCTTGAGCAAGTTGATAAAACCGGAACAAGACAGCATTCGTTTTTATTTTCTCTGCCGCTGTTGTCAGGCTAAAGTAGAGCGGATTGGCGGAGAAGCCCTACGAGATGACACAATCTTCTTTGTTTGATGCGCGGAGGGGTAGGTGTTTGGAAGGAAATATGCTGACAAAAGCCGAAATGCCTTGTACTCCTGCTGTTCATGCCTGCTCATCCAAATGAGATTCGCGCACCACTTGAAAGCCTTGCCTTCTCTGACATACAAAGATTCAGCTCATATGAAATTGCAGCCGAATCCCACTCAAAAATGCTACAATTTCAACGATTCGCGCAGTCGAACCTTGAAAACTGCATACAGCAACTATTCCAGGTTCCCGCCGTCACTCTCAACCCAAAACCCTTACAGGGATTGAAACTACTGCCAATCACTAACCCCTATCATCCTATTTAGGTCACTCTCAACCCAAAACCCTTACAGGGATTGAAACCCTACATTTTGGAATCCAGAGCCAATCTCTAAAATGTCACTCTCAACCCAAAACCCTTACAGGGATTGAAACTTCCTGAACATTTTTGTGTGGGTAAGGAAAGCTAGGTCACTCTCAACCCAAAACCCTTACAGGGATTGAAACAAAGCTTGGGATTTCAAAATAGTAATCCTACTAGAGTCACTCTCAACCCAAAACCCTTACAGGGATTGAAACAAATATTAATGATGAATCAAAACATGAACAAGGAGTCACTCTCAACCCAAAACCCTTACAGGGATTGAAACCAACGGGGGGTTTAACAGGAAACGGATTTATTTAGTCACTCTCAACCCAAAACCCTTACAGGGATTGAAACGTGACCAATGATTAATTTATCATGACCTAATGGGGTCACTCTCAACCCAAAACCCTTACAGGGATTGAAACATAAAAGTTTTTTTCACTGTTTTTTGTGTAAGATTGTCACTCTCAACCCAAAACCCTTACAGGGATTGAAACAAAATCTGAGATGCCTCCGGATTGGGGTGAATCTGTCACTCTCAACCCAAAACCCTTACAGGGATTGAAACACAAAAGCTGAATCGACTTCTGAGCCTAATTCTGGTCACTCTCAACCCAAAACCCTTACAGGGATTGAAACTAAGATTTCAGGCGAATGGGTAGACATTTACTCAAGTCACTCTCAACCCAAAACCCTTACAGGGATTGAAACTGATGAACAGGATACCTTTATTGTGAATCCAGACGTCACTCTCAACCCAAAACCCTTACAGGGATTGAAACCCTATTAGGAGGGCAATTTCTAGGGGAGACCTGGCAGTCACTCTCAACCCAAAACCCTTACAGGGATTGAAACAAGGTGTGGAAAGGATTTATAGAAGTGTGCCAATGGTCACTCTCAACCCAAAACCCTTACAGGGATTGAAACATGTTTCTAAATTTGGCTGTTATTCAAAAGATAGTTGTCACTCTCAACCCAAAACCCTTACAGGGATTGAAACAGAAGAGCCTATTATCTTGAACTACCCTACACCCCGTCACTCTCAACCCAAAACCCTTACAGGGATTGAAACAATTCTAACACCAGAGGAAAAGGCAGAGAAAAAGAGTCACTCTCAACCCAAAACCCTTACAGGGATTGAAACTCCTATATAGCGCAGGTATTAGGTTTAATCTCCAGGTGTCACTCTCAACCCAAAACCCTTACAGGGATTGAAACCGATTTTAAGAATGCTCCTGAGCTCTACTATGCCGTCACTCTCAACCCAAAACCCTTACAGGGATTGAAACATAGAAGAAACAACATTAAACGCTGATCCCTTATTGTCACTCTCAACCCAAAACCCTTACAGGGATTGAAACTTTAAGATTGGGTTGGAACTTTAGACCTATGCGAGTCACTCTCAACCCAAAACCCTTACAGGGATTGAAACTCCTAATACTTGGCAGATTTGAGAATTAACCGCTGTCACTCTCAACCCAAAACCCTTACAGGGATTGAAACTTGGAGTTGGTTCATCCGAAATGGGTAAAAACCTGGTCACTCTCAACCCAAAACCCTTACAGGGATTGAAACAGAGTATACCGAAATGAAGGCATCTTTCAAGTGTGGTCACTCTCAACCCAAAACCCTTACAGGGATTGAAACTAGCAATCTGATTCCAATCGAATAGGTTAATTTTGGTCACTCTCAACCCAAAACCCTTACAGGGATTGAAACACTGGATGAGAGAATCAATAAAGAAAAAGCTGGCGTCACTCTCAACCCAAAACCCTTACAGGGATTGAAACTACCACTTGAAAAAAGTTAACCCTAATGGCACATCGTCACTCTCAACCCAAAACCCTTACAGGGATTGAAACTTGAGGTTTATCATTTTTCAGCTGCTCATACAGGGTCACTCTCAACCCAAAACCCTTACAGGGATTGAAACAGCTAGGGTTGACACTTTGGTGAGATCAGCTAAAGTCACTCTCAACCCAAAACCCTTACAGGGATTGAAACATTACTAGAGCAAAACCGGGAAATTGATCGATTAAGTCACTCTCAACCCAAAACCCTTACAGGGATTGAAACTATTGGCTAGTTGATGACAACCCTAATCCTAAAATGTCACTCTCAACCCAAAACCCTTACAGGGATTGAAACTTTATTAGAAACCCAATTAAACATAAACGTGGCTTGTCACTCTCAACCCAAAACCCTTACAGGGATTGAAACACCCTAGAATTCCATCAAGCGAAGTACTCAAACCAAGTCACTCTCAACCCAAAACCCTTACAGGGATTGAAACACCCGATACTGAGTTGATGCCACCAAAGTATAAACGTCACTCTCAACCCAAAACCCTTACAGGGATTGAAACTTTAAGATTGGGTTGGAATTTTAAACCTATAAGAAGTCACTCTCAACCCAAAACCCTTACAGGGATTGAAACAAAGATGCTGATCATTTTTGTGATCTCTGTCGTTACGTCACTCTCAACCCAAAACCCTTACAGGGATTGAAACTACTAGTGCCCTTCCCCCAAAATGAGACCTTATTGTCACTCTCAACCCAAAACCCTTACAGGGATTGAAACAAAAACATAGGTTCCTGCTTTCAAAAACACAGTCTTGTCACTCTCAACCCAAAACCCTTACAGGGATTGAAACAGATTTTTGGAATCTCTACATTTGCAAGGCGGTGAGTCACTCTCAACCCAAAACCCTTACAGGGATTGAAACCTGCTAATAACAAACTAACCGCAGCGGGATCACCCGTCACTCTCAACCCAAAACCCTTACAGGGATTGAAACTAGTAGTTCCCTTCTCCCAAAATGAAACCCTAGGTCACTCTCAACCCAAAACCCTTACAGGGATTGAAACTCTTTTATTGCGCTATTTGGTGTGATAAGAAAACGTCACTCTCAACCCAAAACCCTTACAGGGATTGAAACAATGATTGGCAGTATACCCGGTTAATCGAGCAAGTGTCACTCTCAACCCAAAACCCTTACAGGGATTGAAACAATTTACTGGGCTATCTTTTGGGGAAATCTTACAGCGTCACTCTCAACCCAAAACCCTTACAGGGATTGAAACCTGGATTCCACAATTTCTAATATTGATACTAAGACGTCACTCTCAACCCAAAACCCTTACAGGGATTGAAACAGTTTTAGCTAGGGCAATCGCTTTAGAACCTGCTGTCACTCTCAACCCAAAACCCTTACAGGGATTGAAACGCTTAATCTGCTTAACCCAAACTAATAGGGCACAGTCACTCTCAACCCAAAACCCTTACAGGGATTGAAACCAAGAAGGCCTCAAAAAAGAGGGAGCCCGACAAAGTCACTCTCAACCCAAAACCCTTACAGGGATTGAAACCCATACCTGAAGAATTCCACGTACACCACATTAAGTCACTCTCAACCCAAAACCCTTACAGGGATTGAAACACCGTATCCTATAGCCGTGCTGGTACTACCCAAAAGTCACTCTCAACCCAAAACCCTTACAGGGATTGAAACAACTCGAAACCCTTTACACTCGGTGATTTCGTCGGAGTCACTCTCAACCCAAAACCCTTACAGGGATTGAAACGCATCTCTACTTACTCCCGGTACTGGACTAAACCCGTCACTCTCAACCCAAAACCCTTACAGGGATTGAAACCAAACGCTGGTACCGGTACAACAGTTTCATTTTCCGTCACTCTCAACCCAAAACCCTTACAGGGATTGAAACCAACTTTTCTTGAACAATCACTAGGTCGTGACGAGTCACTCTCAACCCAAAACCCTTACAGGGATTGAAACAAAAGCCATTTTCATCACCTGAAAGGCAAAAGGCGATCGCGTCACTCTCAACCCAAAACCCTTACAGGGATTGAAACAGCTAAATCGCATAAAGCTATTGTTCGCCCATTGGTCACTCTCAACCCAAAACCCTTACAGGGATTGAAACGAAAGTGCGATCGCATCTGCAATTACGTCGCTCAAGTCACTCTCAACCCAAAACCCTTACAGGGATTGAAACGGCCAAAACCCGCCGATCATCATCACCGCTATCCGTCACTCTCAACCCAAAACCCTTACAGGGATTGAAACAAATATCATTTGCTGCCGAATTCTTACAGGTTGGGGTCACTCTCAACCCAAAACCCTTACAGGGATTGAAACCAACCTCCCCGAAATGGCAGAGGAAATCTATCACCGTCACTCTCAACCCAAAACCCTTACAGGGATTGAAACACCTTGCAATATGGTGTAGAACGCGAAGACTGGGAGCGTCACTCTCAACCCAAAACCCTTACAGGGATTGAAACTCAATACCCACACTTCGACAAAGCGATCGCCCTGGTCACTCTCAACCCAAAACCCTTACAGGGATTGAAACGATTGTGTCTATTGCAAACACAATCGACGATGGAAGGTCACTCTCAACCCAAAACCCTTACAGGGATTGAAACTTACTTTTAGGAGATAGAACGATGGCGAATGGATTGGTAAAGTCACTCTCAACCCAAAACCCTTACAGGGATTGAAACACCTGCAACGATACGAAGGCTCAGGAAAACCTGATCCGTCACTCTCAACCCAAAACCCTTACAGGGATTGAAACCTAGCAACCTCTTAGGTAGTTTGAACTTGGAGATGTCACTCTCAACCCAAAACCCTTACAGGGATTGAAACACCTTTTGACCTCCGCCAACATATGACTGTGAGTGTCACTCTCAACCCAAAACCCTTACAGGGATTGAAACCTGATGCCATCAACTACCGGAGCAGATTGGGCTCGTCACTCTCAACCCAAAACCCTTACAGGGATTGAAACTATGCCAAAACAACTACTTTGGGTGCTGATAATTTCGTCACTCTCAACCCAAAACCCTTACAGGGATTGAAACGAAACCGAAGACGATATTATAGAGGTTTAAACAAGTCACTCTCAACCCAAAACCCTTACAGGGATTGAAACAGATTGACGAAGATACCGCGATTCAAAAACAATTGGTCACTCTCAACCCAAAACCCTTACAGGGATTGAAACTTGCTGTGGGGAAAAATGGCACTATTCAAGAAAAGGTCACTCTCAACCCAAAACCCTTACAGGGATTGAAACTAAGGTTTATAGTAGTAACTCAATCCAAAACCCTAGTCACTCTCAACCCAAAACCCTTACAGGGATTGAAACATATGAAATTCTGGCCAATCTTGCAGCGCAAATACAGGTCACTCTCAACCCAAAACCCTTACAGGGATTGAAACTTAACACGCCTAGGTTTAGTCTGTCAAACTTCCGTCACTCTCAACCCAAAACCCTTACAGGGATTGAAACCTTTAGTGGCAAGTCCGATTCTGAGTACCTTTTCGTCACTCTCAACCCAAAACCCTTACAGGGATTGAAACATTCAGCGCGTATTCTAGGGCACGTTGAAAGCTGGTCACTCTCAACCCAAAACCCTTACAGGGATTGAAACAAAGCTGATTGCATGGGGTTTACCGTAAGAGTTCATGTCACTCTCAACCCAAAACCCTTACAGGGATTGAAACACGTTTGGAGCGGACATCAACAGTAAATTGATGATGTCACTCTCAACCCAAAACCCTTACAGGGATTGAAACACCTTAAATGGCATGGTTTCTAATGTTTATTTTCGTCACTCTCAACCCAAAACCCTTACAGGGATTGAAACTTTCAAGAAGCTTCGGAAGATCACGAGCTGTCTGGTCACTCTCAACCCAAAACCCTTACAGGGATTGAAACATTTTTAAGAGATCGATCGTACGCCGTAATCGATGTCACTCTCAACCCAAAACCCTTACAGGGATTGAAACATGACATAACTTAGACAATACTCTTATGTCGAAGACATAAGCCTATGGTCACTCTCAACCCAAAACCCTTACAGGGATTGAAACCTGCAAGCGATAGAGGCCGATAGAGGAATCTCTAGTCACTCTCAACCCAAAACCCTTACAGGGATTGAAACATTAGCGGAGCAAGTAAGGGTTCCACAGGCTCAAGGTCACTCTCAACCCAAAACCCTTACAGGGATTGAAACCCAATTTGAGATTTTTGTTGAGCGATGAGATAGGTCACTCTCAACCCAAAACCCTTACAGGGATTGAAACCTCAGGCGAACAAGGCGAACAGGAGGCGAACAATGCGTCACTCTCAACCCAAAACCCTTACAGGGATTGAAACAAGAAATTTTGCCTCAAACCCAACGGGGAGACGGGTCACGTCACTCTCAACCCAAAACCCTTACAGGGATTGAAACACAGGTAATTTTAGGCTGCGATCGTTGCTGATGCTGTCACTCTCAACCCAAAACCCTTACAGGGATTGAAACACTCTCATCAGAGAAAATAATATGGCGGATCCGAGGTCACTCTCAACCCAAAACCCTTACAGGGATTGAAACAATCTCCAACACGCGGGCTCACTCTAGGGTGAGCGTCACTCTCAACCCAAAACCCTTACAGGGATTGAAACCTCGGATAGATTTCTGTATGGATGATCTACACAAGCGTCACTCTCAACCCAAAACCCTTACAGGGATTGAAACGACGAACTTGACACCAATACGAATAGCCATAGCTCGTCACTCTCAACCCAAAACCCTTACAGGGATTGAAACGAAGGGAACAAGACCGCAATATAATCTATCGCAGGTCACTCTCAACCCAAAACCCTTACAGGGATTGAAACTATCGACTTGCTCTTCAAACTGAGCACACCAGATAGTCACTCTCAACCCAAAACCCTTACAGGGATTGAAACCCAGCGAACAAGAGTAGAACCATTTGGAGTCACGAGGTCACTCTCAACCCAAAACCCTTACAGGGATTGAAACATCGGCAGAGCCAATCTTGTTGAACGTATCGAATGCGTCACTCTCAACCCAAAACCCTTACAGGGATTGAAACCAGATTTTCGCTCAACCAAAACCAAGCCGCGACAATGTCACTCTCAACCCAAAACCCTTACAGGGATTGAAACTTGGGGTTGGGGTATTGAGCGCTCAATGTATCTAAGTCACTCTCAACCCAAAACCCTTACAGGGATTGAAACCTATTTACGGGTTTCCTCTTATGCTTTTTGAATGGTCACTCTCAACCCAAAACCCTTACAGGGATTGAAACCGTTTGATTCGCGGATAGCTTCAGTTGCTTCACGCGTCACTCTCAACCCAAAACCCTTACAGGGATTGAAACGGGTGACGCTGGCTTGCAGGGTGGCAACGCTGGACGAGTCACTCTCAACCCAAAACCCTTACAGGGATTGAAACACGACGATCGCATTCTTGGGCAGCACCTTTTAGGAAGTCACTCTCAACCCAAAACCCTTACAGGGATTGAAACACCCCGACCGAAGCAACCCCCTCTCATGGGTAAGCGTCACTCTCAACCCAAAACCCTTACAGGGATTGAAACAATTTCGACAATGCTGAAGCCTTGCCAGATTTGGGTCACTCTCAACCCAAAACCCTTACAGGGATTGAAACCCCTCCAAATGCCGTAACACCTGTCGTGAACCAATGTCACTCTCAACCCAAAACCCTTACAGGGATTGAAACCGCTCTCGTCCTTGGGGCGATCGTCGTGTTCGTAGGTCACTCTCAACCCAAAACCCTTACAGGGATTGAAACTGGGTGCTGATAACTTTATCCAGCCGTTGTTTCCGTCACTCTCAACCCAAAACCCTTACAGGGATTGAAACAAACGAATTATAGCATTCGTGATTTACCACTCAAGTCACTCTCAACCCAAAACCCTTACAGGGATTGAAACATGGTTAGTGATGCGCCTGATGCTGGCGAAGTGCAGTCACTCTCAACCCAAAACCCTTACAGGGATTGAAACCTCGCGACCCAAAGACAAGCACGATCTTTTGGCTTGTAGTCACTCTCAACCCAAAACCCTTACAGGGATTGAAACCAGTGCAAAACAACACGGTCAACGTCACCAGCGCTGTCACTCTCAACCCAAAACCCTTACAGGGATTGAAACTCACTTTTTGATCCTCGAAAGAGTAACAACTTCAGTCACTCTCAACCCAAAACCCTTACAGGGATTGAAACAAAAGCTGGTTGCCTGAAAAGTTCTGGTTGGCTTAGTCACTCTCAACCCAAAACCCTTACAGGGATTGAAACCGATCTAACGCCTGATGGCAGTTTTATCGATGACCGTCACTCTCAACCCAAAACCCTTACAGGGATTGAAACTCTCCCACGCTTGGGCTGGACAAAAGAATACATTGTCACTCTCAACCCAAAACCCTTACAGGGATTGAAACAGCAGTACTCGCCAAGATTGTGGCCGAGCGAAAGAGTCACTCTCAACCCAAAACCCTTACAGGGATTGAAACCTGGTGTGTTGAGGCTGTACGTGGGGTGATTCACGTCACTCTCAACCCAAAACCCTTACAGGGATTGAAACACAAGCTCAGCACGGCAATGGTGCAATTCTTGCTCGGTCACTCTCAACCCAAAACCCTTACAGGGATTGAAACCGGGTAGATGAAACTGCATACATAGGTATTACTAGGTCACTCTCAACCCAAAACCCTTACAGGGATTGAAACCGCAAGGTGCAACTGGACCGCAGGGAGCGACAGGGCGTCACTCTCAACCCAAAACCCTTACAGGGATTGAAACCATCAAAACCAGGGATGCCATTTTTGCCCAACATGGTCACTCTCAACCCAAAACCCTTACAGGGATTGAAACTCAACATTAAGATCCCATCGCTCAACCATCTTGGGTCACTCTCAACCCAAAACCCTTACAGGGATTGAAACGTAGATGTTCGTGGCGTTGGCAACCTTCACCCGATGTCACTCTCAACCCAAAACCCTTACAGGGATTGAAACATTGAAGATTTAGCCGCCATCTATTTTGAGGAAACGTCACTCTCAACCCAAAACCCTTACAGGGATTGAAACACTAGAAGCCCTGATTGGCACGGCTCGGCTCAATGCGTCACTCTCAACCCAAAACCCTTACAGGGATTGAAACGCGGATCATCATCGTGAGGGCATGACACACTGCGGTCACTCTCAACCCAAAACCCTTACAGGGATTGAAACTCAAAATTGACTTTGGGACGTAATCCCAACAGTTGTCACTCTCAACCCAAAACCCTTACAGGGATTGAAACGGCTAACCAAACACGGCTAAACCCGATCGCCTCAGCGTCACTCTCAACCCAAAACCCTTACAGGGATTGAAACGAACACTAACCCAGCCATTGGCGTACATGGCTGAGTCACTCTCAACCCAAAACCTTTACAGGGATTGAAATCCCCAACAACCGTCCCTTCATCCCCAACTATGGCGATCGCTATCGAAATGGAGAGCGGATTTCAACGGGATTTGTGGAGTCTACGGTCAATCAAGTTGTCAGCCAGCGGATGGTCAAGAAACAGCAGGTGCGGTGGAGCCGCAAAGGAGCCCATTTACTGCTGCAGGTGAGAACTCGTGTTTTAGATGGAGAGTGGCGCAATACATTTGAGCATTGGTACTCAAAGGCTGAAGTCAAAGCAGCTTGACAGGGGTTAAGGGCGATAGAATTGGCCAGGATTTTGAAACCGAAAACAGATGCAGAGTGCAATGGACTATCTGCGCGGGAAGCAGGTCATCAAGGCTGGAACCTGCATTGTAGCGTTGTCGTTGTGCCAATTAGGCAACGAGAGAATGCGGCACTCAGACTATAACTCGATAGAGATATAGTCCTTTTGTAGTCCAATGCTTTTTTGATCAGCCTGTGTGCTAATTCACTTGTCGTTGCAATCCCCAACTTTTTTCCACTCTCTCTACAAGACGGCAAAGCCGAGCAGGTTTTGTATATAGAAAAGTGCGATCGCCCAGAATTGTATGGATGGTGATAAATTATTGAGAATAGATTTCAACTAGACTTTTTCTCTGCCGTCTCCACCATGACGCTCATTCTTAACCAATCAGATTGGGACGAACTGTGTGAACAGGCTCCTAAACCGCACTGTGGCAATCCGGTGCTCAATGATGTTGAAGAGTTAATGGGTGTGCCAGAACGCTTGGGCCGAGGCTATATCCGAAACATTGAGTTATCACCTGGAATGGGGTTGCATTTTGCAGACCGGGAATACCATCAAGACTTCATGGTGAAAGCACCAATCCACAATCATCCGATTCAAATCGGAATTCACCTGTCAGGCTTTATCTACTTTGATACCGTTCATCCCAATTTAGGTGGAACTTGCAGCTACTTTTCGGGGAGCGGCATCTCGCCTGCCTACGTTGAAAAATACAGGGCAGGAGAGCGACTGATCGATGTGAATATCGAGATTGAGCCGGAATGGTTGGAGTCATTTCTAGTCGATGAACAGTACGATCCTGAAATTCTGAAGTGCTTATTTAAAGGGGAGGATTGGAAAGTCTCGTTTTACCCAACCGTGACTCACAAGATGCGATCGCTGGTTCAACAGATGTGGAATGCCCCGTATCGCGGTGCAGCAAAGCGGATGTATCTTCAGGCAAAGGTGCTGGAACTGCTGGCGATGCACCTGGAAATCATTGCGGATTACTCCAATCAAGCGCCGAGTTCACGACTGAAACCAGAGACGATCGCTCGTCTAAATTACGCCAAAGAGATTTTGACCAGCCAATTTGCCAATCCGCCCTTGTTGTCAGACTTGGCGCGACAGGTGGGTGTGAGCGATCGCACGCTGCAACGGGGCTTTCGAGCACTCTTCAACACAACGGTCGTGGGGTATTTGATTCAGCAACGGCTGGAGCAGGCAGAAAAGTTGTTGCGGCAGGGGAATCTGAAGGTGACAGAGGTTGCCCATCTCGTCGGCTATGAGCATCTAGGGCAATTTTCGGCAGCGTTTAAGCGGCAGTTTGGCATTACACCGCGTCAATGTTTGGCAGGGGAAAAGACGGTTTTTAGATCAAAGGCGGATTTTAGATAGACAGGCTAAATCAACTTCTCTACACTACTCGCTATTGCTATTAAGAATAATTGCCAATAAAACAGCTTCCTTGGTGTGAGAGTAGTTGAGATGCACAGATTGTGGTTTTCGGTTTCAGTGCGGTTAGCGTTGATGGTGGCTTTGGTGGGGAGTTTAGTGGGTGCGTTGGCTTTGCCGGGGTGGGCGCAGGACGCACAAGAACGGGATGAAGGTTTAGTGTTAGGCGATGCGCTGAACGGACAACCCGATCGCCAAGCGGCTGAATTGCCCTTATCCGTTGCTGAGATTCCCCAACTGAGTGAACTGGAGCAACCCACTACCACGATCGAAGAGTGGATGGCTCAGATCGAAACCTCGCTGGTGCAAATTACAGGAGTGCGCCTAGAGGAAACCGAGGCGGGATTGCAGATTGTGCTGGAAGCGGCAGAGGGGCATCTGAGCGTATCGGAAACGCGATCGGTCGGAAATGCCCTGATCGTGGATATCGCCAATGCCACTCTTGCCGAAGAGTTTTCTCAAGCCAATCCCAGCGACGGCATCGCGTTGGTGAGCGTGTCGCAGTTGCCGGGTGACAGCGTGCGGGTTGTCATTACCGGAACGGATGCGCCGCCTGTGGCTGAGGTGACGACAGAAGCACAAGGATTGGTACTGGGGGTGACCCAGGGAGATGCAGATGCCGTTGCAGAGGAAGATGCCATTCAGGTGGTCGTGACCGGAGAGCAGGATGAAGGGTATAACCCGTCCAGCACAACTACGGCAACGCGAACGGAGACACCGCTGCGAGATATTCCCCAGTCCATTCAGGTGATTCCTGAAGAAGTACTCCGCGATCAACGGGCTGACATTTCCAGTGCGCTCCTCAATGCGCCAAGCGTGCGTAACTCCGCCCCAAGTAACTTCGATTCCCTTCGGTTGCAAGTGCGGGGATTCTTCAGCCAACCAACGCTGAATGGCATTCGGGACACAAACGGTATAGCCTCTAACCTTGGACCTGATCTGACCGGAATTGAGCGGATCGAAGTTTTACAGGGACCCAACTCTGTCCTGTTTGGGACATCCTCTCCGGGGGGAACTGTGAACTTTGTGACGAAGCGCCCCTTGAGCGATCCGTATTACTTCATTGAGGCGATGGCTGGAAGTTTTGACTTTTATCGGGGCGAAATCGATCTATCGGGACCGTTGGATGATTCCGAAAGAGTTTTATATCGACTCAATGCTTCTTACAGGGATCAAGGATTTTTCACCGACTTTAGTGAAACTAGGAATTTAGTTATTGCACCTGTCATCAGCGTTGAACTTGGAGAAAACACCGACTTAATCGTTGAAGGAGCGTACAGAAACCTGTACCAGGATGATTATAATTTGGGCTTGCCAGCAACTGGAACCCTATTTTCTAATCCTAATGGTGACATCCCTCGCGATCGCATCACTAATGAAGGGGAACTTGGTGTTGAGGCGACAAGAATTGGATACACATTAGAGCATCAATTCAGCGAAAATTGGTCGTTAAATAACACCTTTCGATATGGATATGTGAACTTTGACGGGGATGGAATCAATATTGGCACTGAGCTTTTGCCAGATAATCGCACGTTGCTGCGAACCTTTAATAATCTAGAAGATCGGTACTACGATTACAGGTTTGTCACCAATATCTTGGGGAGATTTTCAACGGGTGCGATCGATCATCAGTTGTTGTTTAGAATTGATTTGGGCAGGTTAGACAACAGCTTAAGGTTCACAGGCAGATCAGGTGCGCCGATTGATTTATTTGATCCCATTTATGGTCAACCGCCAGGAGACATTACCTTTGAGCTGGATACAAATACCGTAACCGATGAACTGGGTTTCGTACTACAAGATCAGATAGAGCTTGCGGATAATTTGAATCTACTTTTAAGCGGGCGGTTTGATTTGTTTCGCCAAACCAATAAAGACTTCCTGGCAAATACAGAAACGAGTCAATCAGGAGAGGCGTTTAGTCCGCGAGTGGGGATTGTGTATCAACCCATTCCAGCGATCTCTCTTTACGCAAGTTACGGTCGTTCGTTTGAGCCTGCGATCGGCACTTCTTTTGCTGGTGAAGACTTTGAGCCGACAAGAGGGACTCAATTTGAAATTGGCGTTAAAGGCGATATTGCAGACGATCTTTCAGCCACGTTGGCGCTATACGATATCACCCAATCCAATGTTCTAACCGATGATCCAGCTAATCCGGGCTTCTCTATTCAAACGGGAGAACAGCAAAGCCAGGGAATTGAACTGAGCCTCACAGGCGAAATTCTACCAGGATGGAATGTGTTTGCTAGCTATGCCTATAACGATGCTCGCGTCACTGAAGATAATTCTATTCCTGTCGGCAATCGGGTGCAGCGAACCACCCCTAATGCTGCCAGCTTGTGGACAACCTATGAAATTCAGCGAGGAAATTTACAAGGGTTGGGATTTGGTTTAGGGCTTTTTTATGTGGGCGATCGCGCTGGAGATGCAGCCAATACCTTTGAAGTTCCCAGCTATTTAACAACGGATGCCGCAATTTTCTATGAACGAGACAGGTTCCGTGCCGCTCTCAATTTCAAAAATATTTTCGATGTAGACTATTTTGAGAACGCCTTTAGTCGATTGCGAGTTTCTCCTGGAGCACCCTTTACCTTACAAGGAACTATTTCTTGGACATTTTGATGTTTCTCCTGTTAACTAATGCTGGCCGCTAAAACACCAAGATGAGCCTGGTTTATGAAACGTTCTGTGCGCCGTATTCTGTCCCTGGTTTTGTTGGGAACCTTGGTATTTCTGCTCATCTCAGCATGTACTCAACATGGGTCCCAGACTTCTACAGAGTCGGAGTCCAAACAGGTCGCAACTGATTGTCGTGTAGTCAAACATGCGAGAGGAGAAGCTTGTATTCCTCTCAATCCGAAGCGAATCGTGACATTAGACTTTAATAGTTTTGCGGCGGCTCTCGCATTGGATGTTGAACCCATTGCAACCTGGATCACGACTGAGATTGAAGATGATTTCGATTACTTTAACACCCAATCAAGGGAGGTCGAAATTCTTCGTAGTCCAACGGGTCAACCTAATTTAGAAAAGCTTGTAGCACTCAGTCCTGATTTGATTGTCACTATCTCTCATTCAGCGTTTGAAGCGGTTTATCAGTATTTGCCCAGCATTGCACCGACCGTGATTTTGCCTTGGGAGGAGATTACGGGTGATTGGGAACAACAAACAGAGGAACTGGCAAGAATTTTGGAGAAGTCAGATGTTCTCACTCAGAAAATGTATGATTACCACCAGAGAATCAGTGAGCTGAAACAACAGCTCACTCAAGAACAGGAGATTAAAACATCATTCATGTTTGTGGCTACAGGGCAGTTGGTTTTAGCCCGTGAAAACTCCTTTGCAGGTGCAATCTTAAAAGAGCTTGACATTCTAAATCCACTATTTGAAGGATCAGGTGATCTCGATCTAACGATTTCTGAGGAAGTTCTACCAGAGGTGGATAGTGATGTCATTTTTCTTGCATCTTTGCAGCAGGGCGATCGCGCCGTTATTGATGAACTCCGAAAAGATCCCCTTTGGTCACAGCTTAAAGCTGCGGAGAAAGATCAGGTATATATAGTTGATTTTTCGGTATGGCGCGGTTTGAATTTTTTCGCTGCCCAAAGAGTTCTTGATGACGTATCCAAATACCTTCTTAATACTTCTGAAACGTGATTCATCCGATTCATCCACTTCAGCGTCTCCTTCGCTATGGAAACCCTTATCGAGGGCAAATCATCGGCGCAATTATTTGCTCAATCTTCCGCAATCTGTTTGATCTGGCTCCCCCTTATCTCATCGGCGTTGCGGTGGATATCGTCGTTGAACAAGAAGCCTCATTGATTGCTCGGTTTGGTATTCAAGATCCGCTGACTCAGTTGTTGGTGCTGTCCATCTTGACGATCGCCACTTGGGGCTTAGAGTCCCTTAGTCAATACGGAGCCGATAAACTCTGGCGTAACCTGGCGCAGACGCTCCAACACGAACTGCGGGTTGATACCTACAATCACCTGCAAGACCTCGAACTCGCCTACTTTGAAGACCGCAGTACGGGAACGTTGCTGTCTATCCTCAATGACGACATCAACCAGCTTGAGCGCTTCCTCAACTTTGGTGCCCAGGATTTGATCGGCTTTTTCACGCGAGTCTTTGCCGTTGGCATTAGCTTTGTGCTGCTGGCTCCTAGTATTGCCTGGTTTGCTATGGTGCCCATTCCCTTCATTCTGTGGGGAACTTTTCTGTTTCAATCGCGGTTGGCTCCTCGCTATGATGCCGTGCGTGACCAGGCAGGTCTCATCAGCGATCGCCTCTCCAATAACCTCTCTGGCATTGCCACCATCAAAAGCTTTACCGCTGAAGCTTATGAGCGCAATCGCGTTTATCAAGAAAGTGAATCCTATCGGCGCAGTAATGGACGGGCGATCGCCCTCAGCGTTGCCTTTCAACCGTTGATTCGATTTCTCATCCTGTTGGGATTCGTGATGACGTTGTATCTGGGTGGTCGAGAGGTGCTTCAGGATCAGCTCACAGTGGGAACCTATGGCTTCATGGTGTTCATCATCCAAAGCCTACTGTGGCCCTTTACGGAGCTGAGCGAAATTATGGATGAGTATCAACGAGCGATGGCATCGGTGCGGCGAGTGATGGGGCTGCTGGATACTCCGATCTCAATTCCGCATGGCGATCGCCCACTACCGCTCAACACGGTTCGAGGAGAGGTGCAGTTCGAGGATATTACCTTTGCCTACAACGGTCGCAACCCAGTTCTCAAACATCTCTCTCTTCAAGTTCCTGCGGGTGCAACTATTGGTATTGTTGGCGTAACAGGGTCAGGAAAAAGTACGCTCGTTAAACTTTTGCTGCGCTTCTATGAAGTGCAAAGCGGACGCATTTTGATTGACGGTGTAGACATTCGCGAACTCAACTTACTGGATTTACGACAGTGTATGGGCTGGGTGAGTCAGGACGTGTTTTTGTTTCACGGCACCGTAGCCGAAAACATTCGCTACGGCAGTTTTGACGCGACTCGTGACCAAATTATTCATGCCGCAAAATTAGCGGAAGCGCACGAGTTTATTGCGCAACTGCCGCAAGGCTACGACACCATTGTGGGAGAAAGAGGACAGAAGCTTTCGGGAGGACAACGACAACGATTGGCGATCGCCCGTGCCATCCTCAAAGACCCACCCATTCTGATTCTCGATGAAGCCACTTCAGCGGTGGATAACGAAACTGAAGCCGCAATTCAGAAATCCCTGGCAAAGATTACGCAGAACCGAACCACGATTGCGATCGCTCATCGGCTTTCCACCATTCGCCATGCAGACTGCATCTATGTGATGGATCAGGGGCAGATTGTGGAACAGGGAACTCATAAGGAGTTGTTAGTTTTCAATGGAATTTATGCAAATCTCTGGTCTGTTCAGTCTGGACTCTCACTAATGCTGGGTCAATAAACAATTTGGTTGAAACACAAACGTAGCCAATGAGGTAGGTTATGCAAATTTGGCTCCGTTTGTGACTGAAGCTGTTGGTTTTTACCAAGTAAGGTAGGGGAACCCTTATGACATATGACGTTAATGAGATTCACTTCTATTAAGCTACCTTCAATTTTTACTGCATGGTTCTCGTTCTTAGTTCAGGCGCTTGCCGGGAAATAGATGAACTCGCTCACCAGCAAGGCGAAACGCTATACCATCAAGCGGACGGAGAGTGCCGGGAGTATTTACCTCAAGCATTCGGTCAGGGATGCGATCGTACCCTGCGATTGCATCATGGACGAACCGTTAAGGTACGAGATGCTCGGCTACGGCAAGCAACCCGGTTTGAGAACCCGCACAGTGAATCCTTTCCACTGATCTCGAAATTTCATCTGTCCGGCAATTCCAGGGTTTGATCCCGGCCACTCCCGACGTGCAGGCAGACTATGAGGAAGTCGCGGGCCTTACGGGGTGACAAGGAAGCTAAATCTCCTAACGAACTGGACGCTGAGGCGGTCAATCGAGAGCGATCGCATTCGCGATGGGTTGCAATCCGCAGGTATCACCATCATGGATTAGCTGGATGGCAAACTCGCTGGCATCGATGGTTCTGAATCAGCTGAAGTGCCTATTTTTGCTTGCAAGATGTGCACATAAAAATAGGCATTTTGGAGGACAGCACAGCGTGCTACTTTCCAAAATGCCCTTAACCAAAACTCAGGTTAGAACAATACCCAAACATCAATCCGTTTTGAAGCAATCCAGGGGTGTTTGGATATGGGAAATTTTGGCAGCACTCACCCCTTCCACCAGAGTGCGGTTCAGCATTGGGTTATTGCGATGGGAGAAGCCTAGGTCGCTGTCTGGATGGAAGACGACCAGGGAAAGGGTGCTGGTGTCTGTACGAAACTTGTGTAAGTGTTCAGGAGGAATGATGAAGATCATACCGGGGTGGAGTTGAGCCACCTGGTCGGGGGTTTGCGCTTCTCCCGATCCACTCAGAACTACACCCAGGCGATCGCTCGGATGGGTGTGCAAGGTTTGATGACATCCGGCGGGGAAGTAGAGTGCATTGAGGCAGGGTTCCCCCAGGCGCAGCGGTGGAATGAGAACGCTGTTTGTTGCGCCATCAATGTATGCAAAACGTCCGTTTGATTCCACTGGCCCCCCGATACTAAAGGCCCCGTCCGTATTTAAACAGGTCATCACCATCCCGCAGGACTGTTCGCCCCCGATACGCCCCCCGCCTGGTAAGCAGAAGTACATGCCAGGGTAGAGGGAAAACGTTTGGGCTTCGCGGTAGCGATGGAGTTGGGGATTTCCCTGATATACAAAGCCCCAATGGGTTCCATTGTCGGGCAGTTCCAGGGCATGATTCTGCCAGGTTGCTAGGGTCAGGTTCGAGTTGAGAGATTGAACAAACGGGGTGTGAATGGACTGTATATCCATAGGGTTTAACTCGGCATCAGTAGGTTTTCTTCGATGTGCTGGCGGGTTTGGCGATCCATCCGACACCCTTCACTCTTGAGACAGCGGAGCAATAATTCAGTGGCTTTATAATACTGGCGGAGAAGATGTTTCTCATGATCGGTGAATTGGCGATCGCTCAGTTTCCAAGCGTCATTGCCAATATGATGCAAGTTATCTTTCGCCATTTTTCGAGCATCATCTGCCATTTGTTCCAGAGCTTCCTCATCCTGTAATATTTCCTCCGTCTGTTGAGTGAAGGTCTCTAACCGTTTTCGCAATTTTGGTTTGATGTGGTTGGATTGGAGGACAACTTGAATGCCAATCCACATGGCCTCATCGGCGGAGCGCATGGCGGTAATTTTTTGGTCGGCAGGGGCAGATGCTTCGTAATCCTGGGCAATCGCAATGGCCTCATCTAGGTGAATATTGAGAACACGGGTAAAGAAACTAGCACAGACAAGAATTTTAGCCGTGGGATCTGCCAGAAGGGCGATCGCCCGTCGCTTATCAATATCAAAATCAATATCAAAACAAAATGCACGAGCTGCCAGGGGTTTGCAGAAGGTAAATGTGGGGGATGTGGCGCGATCGCGCACGTAGCACAAGAATTGCTGAAGCTTGGGTTCTCCGGCCAACAGGTGATCGATCGCCTGTTTCATGGGAACAAGCAACCGACTCGCATCCCGCAACATTTCTGTGGTGAGTAGAAAGATTTCCTGCCAGCGGCGATCGTGCAGGTGCTCCAGCAAATCGTGAAGAGATTGATCGAGATGGGTTGCGCTAAAGACAATTTCACGGGCGGCAAAATACTCTTGAAAGGTGAGGTGGGAGAAGGAGTAAATGCCTTTAGCCCGCTCCACCAAGAGACCATGCTGAGATTCAATGGATTGCAGCACGGCTTCGCTGTCCAGTTGCAACGCTTCAGGATCGGCCTGGGCATCCGGCAAATCTGCAATATAGTCGGCAATATACTCTTCCAAAACGGATTGTTTGAAAAAGTAGGATTGCTGTTGGAAGGTCAATAAGGCAATGAAACTGAGCAGGTCTTGCTTATGCTGAAGGGAAAGCTTTTTGTAGACCTGATCCCGCTGAATGCCACGCTTCGCATCCCATTTCTTTAACAGCGCGTCAACGCCCTCTTTATATAATTCAGAACGACTGGCGGGAAACTCTCCTGATTCTTCAAAGGCAAGACACAACAACGTGAGCAGTAAAGGACTGACCGCCAGTTGATGAATCTTCGGATGATGGTTTAATGCACGCAGGAAGCTACCGGGTTTGACAGGTTTTTGATGAAACCATTTCGCGGCAAAAGCTGTAATTTGGGCACTGTCAAAGTCGGCAACCTCGACTTCGGTAAATTTTTCAAAGGTGTATTCCCAGGCGGCGATTCGGCAGGTAATCACGAAGCGATTGTCGCAGAATTGTTCTGAGAAGGTGCGAATTTCCCGCAGGATGCGATCGTGGTCATCGGCGCGAACTTCGTCCAACCCATCCAGCAGCATTAAGGCGTGGCCCTGTTGGAAGAGACTGATGATGGTTGCTTCGGAAGCGGGATGGTTACTGAAATCGCGCTGAAGAATATAGGGCAATAACCCTGGTTGCTCTGGAGTTTCGGCAAAGTCCTTTAAGGTCACAAAAATAGGCAGCCGAGCTGCTTCAAAAGCTCCCTGGTTACACTGGATCGCTAAATGCTTGAGAAATGTTGTTTTTCCGGCCCCTGGTTTTCCAACAATGATCAGCCTGTGATACTTTTGCACCGCCTCCAGACCCGACATACGCTCCTCGGTTACCTGACCTAACCCCAAGCGATCGCCCGCTTCCAGGTCATAGATTGCTAGGAGTTCATCGAGCCGCTTGCGTCTGCGCCCGCTGAGTTGCTCCAGAATATTGACATCGGTGTAAATATCCTCAATGCCAATGGGGTAAGACATATCTAGAATGCGCATTGTGCCACATCTTTCTTCTAGGGCGGGGGCCAAGTGGCGGCGGAGATCTTGGACAAGGGCACTCAGGTCTGCGTTGCTGGATGCTGCAGATACCACCGGATTGGGTGGGGGTGGGGGCAATGTTGTTGCTGTTGGGGCAAGGGCTGAGAAATCTGCAATATTCTGCCAGTTCAGCCCTAGGCGATCGCAAATCTTGACAAAGATGGGTTGGGCGATCGACTCTCCCTTAAAGAAATTGGTAATGGGTTGGCGACTGCAACTCACCAGCGCACTCAAATTTTTTTGAGTCCATCCGGCTTTTGCCATAGCCTGTTTTGCCAAGTGAATTCCGGTTGGAGAGGCCGATAGGGAAGGTTTCGCCATAGGATCGCGGCTTGCAGCGGAGCATTTCAAAAAAAACAAGGATTACATAGACTATACACTGACTTTACTCATTAAATTGACAAACAAACGCCGCCCAGCCATTCTTGGCAGGGACTTTTCACCCAACTCTGCATCCACAGGATGCAGAGTTGGGCTGAATTTATGAAAATTGCGAACGGTGATTGCCTACACTGTTGGGGTGAAGCCTTCCTGGTCCTGATAGAACCATCATTTTTAGAAAATAAATAGGATTTAAGCATTACTTACTTGACATATAAAGCGCTCGTCCTTAGGATGTTTCCATGCTTGATGAGATTTTCTCAAGAAGAATATCCTTTACCGTCCTGTGAGGTACGTCGTGAAGTATTGTCGGCCTGGAACGATTGATGATCTATTTCAATTGCTGCAACGCACGCTGAGGGAAACGTTCCAGCACCGTGGGTTTGGCTGTTTTTCCATCACCAGCCAGCGATCTCTTTCGTACACGCGCCAGCTGGTTTCCCTGTGCGATTCTACGGAATATTTCTTTGCCTTTACTATCCAGGAAATTTCCCTCTGGAAAAAAGGAAGAACCTATCGCCCGGATAGCTTGCTGCCAGATGCGATCGCCAACCAGCCGGAGCAGGTGTTGCAGTGTTTGGAGCAACGGCTGTTGAGAACCTGGAGCGAGACGGGATGTGGACGCCTGACGATTACCTGCGATCGCAGCGGTCGGCAGACTACTCGGGTTTTGATCAGTGGTGCCCCGTCATTCTGTTTTCATCTTTCAGATCGGGATGTGCAACGCTGGCTTGAGCAAGAACAGGCGATCGCCCAACTAGCCTATTTCCCGCAATAACCGGGCATTCATCCCGCAGCAATTGAAACGTTTATCTCATTTCATTCGGTTCTGATCACGTGTGAGTCTGACATGACCGACCTGTAGACCGTGAGGTCTATCTGTCGGTTTTTTTGCTTTTAAAGCGATGGAGGAGAATTGATACAACAATGAAACCCCTGTTTTACTGGCTCCTGGGAGAGCGAACGCTCCGTGGTGTGGTGTACTGGTTATTGGGCGATCGCGCTGCCCAAACCCTGATTGCTCTGTGGAATTGGGTATGGGGCATTCCTCTAGAAGCGGGCGGCAAACTCTCTGTAGAGGCCGCACAAGAGTCGCTCTACGCCATGCAGCAGGCCGTACAGCAACTCACCGAATCCGTCGCGCAAATGACAGCTAGCTACCAACGGGTGCAGCAGAAATACAGCGCAAAGCAGCAGGAATTTCAGGATATTCAGCAACAAGCATTTCTCGCACAACAGCAGGGACATGTAGAAGCTGCTCGCATGGCGATGAGAAAAGCCATTCTTATTGAGCGGGTATTGCCCACTCTAGCCGAGCAAGTGACCCAGGCTGAGCAGATATTGAGCGCTCATCAAGACCGCTTACGGCGAGAGAAGCAACATCTGGAAACCTATCAGCTAGAGATGCAACATCTCAAGGATTTGTCTGAAGTGAGTGAGGCGTTAAAGACGATCACGCGCATTAATCAGAGCTTTGAGGTTAGATCATCGCGATCGCAATTTGAAACGGCGCAATCCTCTATTCAACGACGCTATTTGCGTAACCATGCGCTGGTAGAACTTTCCGAAAGTTCTACAGAAACACTCACGGCTGATTTAGAAAAACTCACCCTCGATGACGTAATTCATGAGCGGTTACAACACAGTCCTCTTACCCTCGAACAGCAGGAGACTTCCCATGACCCCCCATGCTAGAAAACGTTCCATGCCTCCTCCCATTGTCTGGATAGTGCTGGGGTTCATCCTCTTCTTGGGAGTTCCCCGACTCATTCCCTGGATGCAAGCTTGGGAGAAACCGTTGTTCTGGAGGTCGTCTGGGGCGATCGCCCGATCAGCCTCCTCGGACATTGCTCAGCGTATGAGCTTGGGCGAGCGATTACTCTTTCCCCACGAGGGCAACCCAGCCCAACAGCAAGGCACCCATGCCTTTGCCACAAGAGACTATGCAGCAGCTGCCCAATCCTTTCAAACGGCCCTGGAGTTGCAGCGAAATGATCCTGAAATGGTGATTTATTTGAATAATGCAAGGGTGGGCGATCGCCCCCATCTTCAAGTGGCCGTCAGCGTTCCCATTGGTACAAACCCCAATGTTGCCCAGGAACTATTGCGGGGGGTAGCTCAAGCTCAGGATGAGATCAACCGTCAGGGAGGAATTCGGGGGGTTGGCTTACAGGTGCTGATTGCCAATGACGATAATGATGCCCAAATCGCCCAACGGATTGCAGAGACCCTGGTTAATAACCCTAAGATTTTGGCGGTGATTGGCCACAATGCGACCGATGCATCCTTGGCCGCCGCACCTATTTATCAGCACGCTGGCTTAGTGATGATTTCTCCAACGAGTTTCTCCAATGCGCTATCGGGATTTGGCGATTACATCTTTCGGACGGTGTTCAATATTCAGTCCATCGCCACGCCCCTGGCGGAGTACATCATCCAGCAGCAGGGTCTTCAAAGGATAGCCGTTTGCTACGATTCCCAGGCTCCGGATAATGTCTCTTTCCGTGATGAATTTGTCGCTGCATTTTCCCAATTGGGAGGGCAACTGGCCTCGGGGGTCTGCGATTTTGCCGCTCCAACCTTTGACCCCAAGCGGGCGATCGCCGATATGCGGAGTCACAACGCACAGGGCATCCTCATGGCTCCCCATGTGGATCGTATTCACCGAGCGATTGCCCTGGTTCAGGCCAACCAAACTCAACTCCCTCTGTTTGGCAGTCCTACGTTCTACACCATGCAAACGTTGCAGGACGGGGGCGACTCTGTGGCAGGGTTAACCATATCGGTGCCGTGGTTTCCCTCAGAGCCCTTTGCCAGTCGGGCGTTGCAGCGCTGGGGCGGTATGGTGAACTGGCGCACGGCCAACAGCTATGATGCCGCCCAGGCCGTGATCACAGGTTTACAGTCCAACCCCACGCGCCGTGGTCTGCAACGGGTGTTACGCGATCGCCATTTTTCCGCGATGGGAGCCACAGATTCCGTCCAGTTTTTATCCACGGGCGATCGGGTTGGTACGGGCATTCTCGTTCAAGTCGTTTCCACGGATACCAGAACGGATGCCAGGGGCCTTCGCTTTAGCCAGCTCCAGCGTTAATTCTTGTTGATCTGCTGGGATTGAGCGATCCTTTGCATCGGTTACGGCGAGGCTACGGTATGTTATTTCGTTAGTCAATGAGTGATTTTCCTGGATTGAGCAGGTTCGCAGTCATCAGAGGGAAAGCAGTTGCTTTCATCCTTGCCGCTAGTGACGGGAAATTTACATCCTGGTTGAAGTTGATGGTTATTGCAGGAGTGGTGTTATGAGTGATCGGATCTTCGTTCGTCTACTGTTGGGAGTTTTAGGTGCTAGCGCGATTGAGATTGGCCAGGCACAGGCGCAATCCGTCCCAGTTCCAGAACAGGGATGGGAGGAACGGAGCTCCTCCTATCCCTGCACCGAGTCAGGTTGCACGAAGCAATCTGATCCGCCACAACTTCCCCCTCCTGCATCGCCTTCTGAACTGACGCCCATCCCGCCGATTCTCATTCCCCCCTCTCCTGCTGTCTCCCTTCCCCTGCGCCGATTGCCGCTAATCGTCCCAGGCAGCGCTGTGGCAGGTTCCGAAGCGGCCCAGCGCATCTTTTTACTGTCTCCCGTTGTGGCTGCCTATGCTGATGCAGGCTTGCCCCAGGCCGAAGCCGCTTTGATGGAGCGGCTTCGGCAACAGGTCACTCCCGACAGTCGGGCCGAGGATCTCGTCTGGGCCAGTTTGTTTGATGCCTATGTGGATCGGCAGGCTTATCCCCAGGCGATCGCCGCTTTTAACCAAATGCAGTTTCCGCCTCCGGCAATCCTACGCTTTGTTGAGTCCATCCCTACAAAGAACCCCAATCCGCAACTGGTCAGCCTGTTACCCACCTTAAAACAGTTGGTAGACCAGCATTTACAAGCCAGCGGGCGAGAAACACGGGCGGCTTTAATTCGGCTAATGACGCTCTATGACGAGGCCGGTTTGCAGACAGAAAGTCGGGCGATCGCCCAGCAATTACGCACTCTCGAAGCCGAATCGTTGATTTTTGACGAACACAGTCTCACGACAGAGTTTGTGAGATCGGCATCAATGGACAATGGAATCGTTCAACAACTCATCTTGCAATCCGCTGAGATTGCCGCACTTGCCGGAGAAACTGACGCGCGCGATCGCATTCTTCAACACTTGGTCACGGTGGCAACCTCAGCCCAATTCCGTCAACGCAATACGGCATCGGTCAATCCTGACCCGACGGAGCGGGAGCGGGGCTTGGGAGAACAAGCATTGTTTCTAATTGGGTTGGCGCAGCAGTTGCTCGCAGCGAATCAGCCAGATCGGGCGCTGCCGCTGTTAGACCAGGCTGCCCAATGGCTCCAGCAACGGCCCAACTTCCCCTTCTATCAAAATTCCCAGGCAAAAACCCTGATTCTGGCTTACACGACCGCCCAACAGCCTGCACCTGTGCTGCGCCTGTTGCAAGCACTTAGCCCCAATTCCCACTATCAAAACGAGGTGCTGTTGCAAGTCGTAGAGGAAGCGGCTGCCACCGGGCAGGATGCCTTTGCGGTGCAGGTTGCCCAACAACCCTTCGCCTCCCACACTTCCTTCTATGCCGAAGCGACGCTGCGACGATTGGCGGCCGCAGGCCAAGTGGATGTCGCCCTAGCGCTGGTTACTAACCTGGTTGCAATGGATCAAGAACAGTGGATTCCGCTGATTGCGGAATCCGCGCTCCAGGCCAATCGCCCCGATATTGCGACAACTCTGGTGGAACGGCCCTTGCAACCAGATCGCCAGCCCCCCATTCTGGAGGAGCAGCAATCCGAATTGGCGGCTCAACTCCGGGAGGAGGCCGAATTCACAACCCAGATGACCCGCTGGTTAGACATTGCGCTGGAATTGATCGAACAGGAGCAAACACCCCAGGCCCAGGAGATTTTGCAGCGAGTGCATCAGCAGTTGGAGGCGTGGGAATATGGGGAGCAATCTCTCCTGCGATCACAGCCCTTGCAGCCCTGGTTCACGCTGGCAGAACGGTATGCCCAAGCCGGACAATCATCGCAGGCGATCGCCCTCCTCAATCGCCTTTGGCAGCAAGAGCAGCAGATGGTTGCAGCGCAGATGTCCAGCAATCAACCCGGTCTGTTGACAATGCCAGTATTGCCCCCTGTCCCCGCTCTCTATTTTCCTTCTCCCTCTGCTTTTACGTTCCGTAGGGATGTTCCTTCCCTGGCGTTTCAAGTGATGTTGCCTGTGTTCCGTCCATCCCTTCCCATCCCGCAGTTGGTTCCGATTCCTTCCCCCGCCCCGCAATCTGCCCAGCCATCCACTCAGGCGATCGCCCATCTCTCAGCTTCGCCGTTAAAGCTGAGTCAAATATCCCTGTTCAGGAGTGCACCCACTGCTCAAAAGGACAATTCCCCTGTTATCCCCAACCTGCTGCACGAGTTCAGACGCGCAGACTACAGCCGCCATTACCTAAAAGTCGGAGAAGTTGCTAGGGCATGGGAGTTGTTCAACAGCATTTCCGAGAACATGAAACCTCGGTTGGCCGGAGATTTGCTAACCATTGCAATAACGTCGGGTCAGGCAGATGTGGCCAGACAGATGTTTCCCCTAGCTTATCCATCAGCTGCAGATGGGGAAGATCTAGCGCTATTTCAGGCTCAGAACCAGATTGCGGTCTTGATTAAGCTATCAGACCTGTATATCGAGTCCATGGACTCAGAAAATGCGAGACAAGTGTTACAGCAGGCAGAGGCGATCGCCTGGACGGTTTCACCCAGCGATTAGTTGAGCCAACGTGACCAGAAGGGAAACGTAAATCCTTTCGTAAAAACGAAGGGGATGATGGGATAGTGGGAATCTAACCAATTGCGGGATTCTCCTGCATTTTTGGAGAAAGCAGTAGGATCCTCTATTTCAGTCATCGGCATCCAGCAAAATAAGTAGGCGATATACAATTTCGGGTTTTATGTTTAATTGTGGCCGCCTACTTAATGCGGTGAGTCTGTCAATTAGGTAATGAAACGTCAGACTTGAAATCATTAAAGGTTGGACTTCGATCGGGAATACCGTCAATTCACCGAAGTTGTTGAGTCAGAAAAGCTACGGTGATGTCCTGAGCCTATCCTATCCCAAACCAGGCAGGCATGGGCAAGGGTGAGAGAACCCAACCACACTGCATTGCTGATAAAGATACTCCATAGGATCGGCACTGTTAAAACACACTGATTTTCTAAGAGGAATCCAGCCCCTAAAATCACGAATTCAAACAGAATAAAGCTGCCGATGAACATACCCGCCAGGCGAAGGTAATGGTGAGCGATCGCCCCCTGGCTAAATAACGGCTTGTAACCAGCCAGTAGCGTCACCCAAAGGGTTCCAGCCAATAGCACCAGTCCCCATGCGAAACAATTGAAGGTGCGGGGATAGTTGTGCAGAGTGTAGCCGCAAAGCTGATTGGCAAACCAGACAATCGTTGCCGTGACAATGGCACGGCGGCGCGGCAGAGTGGTTCCAGCAATTACACCTAAGCAGATGAACGGCAAGGTGCAGGTATAGACCAGATTGCTGAGGCTGCCTACACCAATCAGTAAGGCTTGCCAGAACTGCCCGTATGCCAGTGATCGGGATGCCGATCGCCATGCTGCTGATAACGTCTCATTTGCAGGAATGGTCAAACGTTGAACTAAACTCATGATGCCTCCGATGGTTTGATTGTATAAGGATAAAGATGCCCGGTTACTTTCTGGTGATTTACCAGATGGTCTTGCACAATTTGTCTGGCAATGTCAGGTGTAACGCGGGTGTACCAGGTTCTGTCACTGGAATAGAACACGACTGGACCGAGCTTGCAAACCTCCAGACAACCAGAGGTCATCACATAGACATCCAGTCCTGCTTGTTTTACAGCTTCTTGAAGCGCCTCAATAATGGGTTGCCAATTGCGCGAAGGATAGCAACGACTGGAGCGACATACAGCTAAATAGGGGCGCTTCAACGGGTTCTGGTCAAACGGAATCGAACGAGTTCCCAGAACGTAGGTTTCGCGCAATTCCTGATACAAACTCAACTTTTCGAGTTGGGGTTTGCCTTCTGGGAGCAGGTCTTCATCTTCACCGACAAAGGGATTGGGCAAAAATAGATTCATCATCTTTTCGCCTGCTCCATTCCAGAACTGAATCCCCCAACTGCGGGCTTCTCCTCGTTCATTCAACCGTCGATAGAGAGAGGCACGGTGAATCAGTCGTTCACGCCGCAGGTCGGGAGGGGTCTTCTCTAACGGTCCACCCAGATGTTCTTCCAGGCAAAGATGCAAATGCCATGCCTCGGTAACGACAGTGAGATAGCCATCATACAGAATGCAAATTTTAGGCGGTTGAGTGAATTCCAACTCCAGCACACTGCCTTCTACAACATGACCAATCTGAGTTTCCTGCCAGCGCTCTTGAAACAGGGTGTAGAGCAGTGGCCCGGTCACATCAATGGTGCAGGGAAAGTCTTCGTACTCAACGTGTCCGCCCGTTGGCAAGGATTCTGTAATGGTGTGATGGAGTGGCGTAACTTGGCGTGAAAAGTTACTCATCATCGTTCTCCTAAAACCTGGCACTGATTCCGACTCGAAAGCTGCGTCCTACCGCAGGATAGCCTGGATACTGTTCATATTGTTCGTCAAATAGATTATCGAGGTTGCCATTAAAAATCACAGTCCTCCCCAGGGGGATGCGAAGTTTGAAATCAACTGTGGTGTACCCTGGTAAGGATTCGGTATTGGTGTTGTTGACAAAGTAACGACTGAGACTGCGAAGAACGACGGCACCATAAGTGCCTTCAGGAGTTTCGTAGGCGAGTCCAACGTTTAAGCTATCAGCATCTCGAAAACTCAGTTGGTTATCTTCAATGTCGGCGTTGCGATCGCGCACAATTCGCGGATCGTTTAGCGTGTAGTTAGCAAAAGCATAGAGGTTACGAGCGAGTTGCAGATTCAAGTCAGCTTCCAGTCCTAGTGTTCTGACGCGCCCAATATTTTCATACGTGCTGGGAGAACCAAACCTGAAGTTAATCAAATTATCGATCTGATTGCGAAAGAAAGTCAGCCGCAGCAGACCAATTTCACCCAATTCTTGATCAATCCCGATATCAAAACTATTGCCTGTTTCTGGTTGTAAATCTGGGTTGCCAACGACATTAAAAGCTGCCAGTCCTTCCAAATTTGAAATTTGCGGTGCTCGGAAACTTCTCGCATAGTTGGCTCTCAGGGTGGTGCTGGGGCTAAGTGCCAGTCGTGCACCGACGCTAGGAGACGTGAAGGAGCCATTCGCCAAACTGTTGAAATCTTGCCTCAGCCCCAGGTTAACGCTGAAGTCAGGGGTGAAATCCACCTCATATTGAGCAAACAGCGCGCCCTGGCTGATGTCACCGTCATAGTTG
Organism: Leptolyngbya sp. AN02str; assembly: GCF_050565595.1. Taxonomy (NCBI): domain Bacteria; kingdom Bacillati; phylum Cyanobacteriota; class Cyanophyceae; order Leptolyngbyales; family Leptolyngbyaceae; genus Leptolyngbya; species Leptolyngbya sp. AN02str. The sequence continues at coordinate 66,703 of NZ_JBNXVR010000004.1, forward strand.
ACACTAGTCGTGCCTGAACCATAGCTAAAGGTGGTATTGCGCGATCGCGTATTGCGGTAATCAACGCCATAGGTGAGGGTTTGATTTTCGGCAAATTGCCAACTGTGCTGGACTTGCACACCCAAGGCGCGGCGATTGACATCATCTCTAGTTCCAAAGGTGCTGGGGTCAGGGTTATTGAAGTTATAGCTGAGGAAATCAGCATAGACGCGACTGGTGAGTAATGAATGATCGCTGCGTCCTAACTGCGATCGCCAAACCAGATCTAACAACACTTCATCGGTGTACTGTTCCGCTTCAGGTGTAAGCGTGTTAAATTCTCCAATGCTGTCTGGAATAGGCACTCCGCCTGCGACACCAAATTGTTTTGTCAGGTAAAGGGCACTGAAGTTGAGGGTGTTGCGATCGCCCAATTGTCCTTGCAAACTCAAATTTAAGTTGTTGTAGAGAACTTCGGCATTCTCGCGGCGATTTTCTAAGTCAATGCGATTCTCGTTCCGAGACGCTACGCGAACGATCTCGAAGGGAAAATCATTGTTGGACTGAATGCGAGAGTAGCCTAGCGCCCAACCCAAATCACCGGTAGTGCCCCGCGCTTGAATGGCTTGCTCATTCAGTCCAAAGCTACCTGCGGCAGCTCGCACTGTGACTTCTGGTTCAGCAGAGGGCGATCGAGTAACGATGTTAATTACCCCACCCAACGCATCGGAACCATAGAGGGTGGAACCTCCTCCCGGAAATAACTCAATCCGTTCAACATTATCTGTGGTGAATTCAGACAGGTCAAATCCACCAAAAAATCCCACATCATTGATGGGGCGACCATCCAGCAAAATCAACACCTGAGCAGAATTGCCACCGCGAATAAATTGGCTGCTGAGTGCGCCTAATTGTCCACCCGCCGTGCCATCGATAAGAATGCCCGGTAGATATCTCAGGGCTTCCTGAACTGTTCTGGCTCCTTGCGCCTCGATTTGCTCACGAGTAACCACATACACAGGACGGGTAGAATCTTCTACCGTTGCCTCCCGCCGAAATGGAGCATAAACAGGTTGATTCAGAATTCTGTCTGTAACCGTAATTCTAATTGTTTCCTCATCTTCTTCGAGTAACTCTGATGCAGAAGAGGGGGAAACAGGTTGAGCAACTCCGATCGCAACATTGCAGAGAACGGCAATTGTACCTACAACAATACCAAAAACTAGCTTTCCGGTGATGGAAAGCCGCACAAAGATAGTCATCATCCGTACCTCGCAGATGGGTGAAAGTAGGTTAACTATTGGCGGGCATTCTGACTTAGAGAGTTACGCCTCTCCTCACAGCTGCGGGACAGCGGCAGATTCGCACTGCACTTTCCCCCTTACGTCTGACGGCTGCTCCCTATCAGAACCAATTTTCAATATTGAAGAATAACTTTGAAGCGAGTTATCTACGCAAGCGGAAATCTACCAACCACTCGATCTCTACAGATTGAATGCTTGAATGAATGTAGCTGTATAGCGTTTCTATCAAACAGCAGATTGAACTTTAGAGGGAATAAAGTTGTAGATGCGATCGATCATCTGTATTGAACCGGGTTGAGGAGGGGAATTGGATTGGGAGGCGACTTGGTGTTTCATCAATGAATGAACGGATTTAGGAATTGTTTCAGAACGATGTAGATAATACTTGAACATATTGAGTCTTGAATTAGAGATCGGTTTAGAGATCCAGTAGCCGTAGTGCCATTGACCATGCGTTCATCGAGAAGGGCTTTTGCCCGCTGCACCATTCAAAAAGTCTGCAAAGGTTGCCTCTGGCTTTGCATTAGCCGCAACTTTGGGCACCAGATAGTGATTTGGTATCAAATCATTTGGTCCTTTCCAGTGCCGGAATGCCGTCCTGCTCCGCGCCAATGCAAAGTATTGCTCTAGTCTAGTCAGATGACGAACACGATCGGGAATTAGCCCCAAACGAATAATGCAATCCAGAACATGATCGTAAAGTGTCGTGTCACCGATACCGATGCGATCGATGCCTGCTTCAAGTTGCGTCTTCCAGTTTGCAGATTCAACTTCTCGAACGGTTTGCAGCAGAGTTTCCGCATCCGATTTACCACTCCAAAAGCTTCTAATTCTTTTTTAACTTCACGGTTTTTGCCAATGCGGGGATATCCCAACGTTGCAGTTTGAATCGTCATTGTTGTAACGTCCTAAACTTTGTCACTGAGCAGTAAAAAAGCGACTATTTCCTACTGGGAAGCAGTCACCAAGACATCACAAAAGAGGGCTAACTGCGATCGCTCGTTAGCAAATCCACTAGTCCCCTTTACTCAAGGCAGCCTCGCTGGATGTCGATAGCTTGGTCCAACTCAGAACGCTACAACCTTAAAGTTCCGACAAAATGCCAATCACAAAAGCTTGAAGTTTTCATCATCCGTACCTCGCAGATGTTTATGTAACGGGTTTACCAATCGGCGGGCATTCTGACTCAGAGAATTGCACTTCTCCTCACAGCTGCGGGACAGCGGCAGATTCGCACTGCACTTTCCCCCTTGCGTCTGATGGCTGCTTCCCATCAGAACCGAATGAATAACTGAACAATAACACAACAAGGGTGTTATGAAACGTTCCGAATTTCAGGTTTGGTTAGATCAATAGCAGTATGCCTTAGCACTGCATAGGAAGTAGATCAGCCGCAGGGTTTGCACCATTTGCGAAGAACTACTTCAGTTTTTCACTCATTTCCTATATTATGAGAATGATTATCATTATTATAACTTTGAGACTGGATCGCTATGCCCTCTGCTTCTCGACCTCTGCCCCCCAACTTGGACCGAATTGTTCAACGGTTTCAACAAATTACTGAGTCGAAGCGGCGGTATGAGTATTTGCTCTGGTTTGCAAAACGGGTGCCAGAGTTACTGGAAGCGGAGCAGATCGCAGCCAACCAGGTTCCAGGCTGTGTGTCGCAGGTCTATATCACGGCTGAGGTTCACCATGATAGCGTTACGTTTTGCGGAACCTCAGATGCTCAAATTACAAAGGGTTTGGTGGGTTTACTGATCGAGGGGTTAAACGGACTTACCCCCAACGAAATACTCCAACTAACTCCGGATTTTATTCAGCAAACGGGCCTGGATGTCAGTCTTACCCCCTCCCGGAGCAATGGGTTTTACAACATTTTCCGGTTTATGCAGCAAGCGGTAGCAGCCAGAATGGCTGCTACCGCTTCTTCACTCAATTAGAGAAAATGGAGGTTTGATATGACGGGCACAATCCATGAGACAACCACGACAGTGTTTGAGCTCCCTACGCGAGGGATGCCTGTCACCATCATCACAGGGTTCTTAGGCAGCGGTAAAACCACACTTCTCAATCAAATTCTCAGCAATCGCCAAGATTTGAAAGTAGCCGTTCTGGTGAATGAATTTGGTGATATTAACATCGATAGCCAATTACTGGTGGCGATGGATGAAGACATGGTGGAACTCAGTAATGGCTGCATCTGTTGCACGATTAATGACGGGTTGGTGGATGCTGTTTATCGGGTACTAGAACGGGAGGATTGCGTCGATTACATGGTGATAGAAACCACAGGTGTTGCCGATCCACTGCCGATTATTTTGACCTTTCTGGGTACAGAATTACGTGACCTGACCCGGCTAGATTCGATCGTCACCGTTGTCGATTCTGAGGCATGTACGCCGGATCATTTCGACAGTGAAGCGGCATTCAAGCAGATTGCCTATGGAGATGTCACGATCTTGAATAAGACTGATTTGGCAGATCCAAACCAAATCCAAAACCTGGAAGCTTATATCCATACGGTCAAAGAAGGTGCCAGAATCCTGCACAGTCAGCATGGAATGGTGCCACTGCCGTTGATATTAGACGTAGGATACTATGCCGATCTCGTTCAAGAAGAGATTGAGCAAACTCAGCACGATCACGATCATCATCGCATGATCATCACCATTCGCATGGTCATCATGAAAATTAAACCCAGCACCCTCATGAGCACCATCATCACCATTCCGATCATCTGGATAATGATGGTTTTGTGTCGATCGCCTTTGAGACGATTGATAACAATGTCAAGCTGCCATTAGGAGCGAATTGGCTGGCGTGGACGATCGTTGTCCAGACGAACTCGTCATTTTCCGCTATAGCCGTTGCATCTTCAAAATTTCTCCTGGAAGAAGGTATGCCTTAAAAAAGGATAAAACTTTGCTCTGATTCACCGTTTTATCCCTCCCCTCCGCATTGTTTCATCCCTGATTCAAGTAGTAATGTTTGACCCCGATGGTGTTGTCATTTGACTACTGAAATAAACGAATTTACCTCTTTAGAATCAATGGCCTCCCTAATCCGACGTGAGAGCGAAACAACTATTTAGTGACCATTTCCTCATGAGAAAAATCTTTTTTCGTGCGCTACTGGCGATCGCGGTTGCCGCTGTGATCATTCTGCCAAGCTGTGCCCAGCCCGACAGTCAATCCCAAAACTCTACAGATTCAACGCTCACGTTCTCCTGGTCACAGGATGTGGGACCGCTCAATCCGCATATGTACAATCCTAGCCAGATGTTTGCTCAGGATTTAATTTATGAGCCACTGGTGAGCTACGATCGCGGCGGCGAAATTCAGCCCGCACTGGCAGAAAGCTGGGAAGTATCGCCCGACGGCAAATTGATCACGTTCCAACTGCGCGAGGGCGTTCAGTTTTCTGATGGCACTCCGTTTGATGCCACTGCCGCCAAAGCCAACTTCGATCAGATATTGCAAAACCGTGCAGAACATGACTGGCTGGGACTGATTGAGGCGATCGATCGCGTGGAAGTTCAGGGCGATCGCACCTTGCAGATGTATCTAAAAACGCCTTATTACCCAGCCTTACAAGAATTGACATTGATTCGTCCGGTTCGTTTTCTGTCGCCCAAAGCGTTTCCCGACAGTGGCACGACCGCAGAAGGCATCAAAGCCCCGATCGGTACAGGACCCTGGGTGTTAGCCGATTACCAGAAGGATACTCAAGCCGTATTCACGCGCAACGAGAACTATTGGGGCAACAAACCTGCCATTGAGCAGGTGACGGTCAAGATTATCCCCGATGCCGAAACGCGAGCACTGGCGTTTGAAAACAACGAAATTGATTTAATTTACGGTAACGGTGAAATTAGTCTCGACTCGTTCCAGCAACTGCGAGATTCTGGAAACTATACGGCTGAGGTATCGCCACCGCTGAATACGCGAGCGATCGCCATCAACTCCAATCGGGGAGCCACCGCAGACCTGAATGTACGGCAGGCGATTCAGCATAGCGTCAATAAAGATGCGATTGTTTCCGCCATTTTCTACGACACGGAACAAAGAGCCGACACCTATTTTTCCACCGAAGTACCCTATGCCGATATTGGCTTGCAACCCTATGCCTATAACCTGGATCAAGCTAAAGCCTTACTCGACGAAGCTGGGTGGCAACAGCCCGCAGGACAGGACATCCGCCAGAAAGACGGTCAGCCTTTAACGCTCGATCTCTCGTTTAGCGGGGAAAATAATGTGGATAAGGCGATCGCCGAAGCGGTTCAGGCTGATCTAAGAGCAGTCGGGATTGATGTTCGGCTGTTGGGCGAAGAAGAGCAATCCTGGTTAGATCGGCAGGCAAACGGCGAATTTAACCTGATCTTCAACGACACTTGGGGACCACCCTACGAGCCGCAGGCAATGGTATCTTCGATGCGCGTTCCGTCTCATGCTGATTACGCAGCTCAGCAAGGACTGCCGATGAAAGCTGAGATCGATCGCAAGATCGGGGAAGTGCTGCTGACAACTGAGGAAGCACCGCGCCAACAGCTTTACCGCGACATTCTCACGACGCTGCATGAACAGGCAGTTTATTTACCAATTTCTTACTCAACCAACGTTGCCGTGATGCACAAAGAGTTATCTGGATTTGAGTTTATGCCCCAGGCAAATCAAGTGCCGCTGAGCAAACTCAGTAAGTCCTAAAGGCACTCCTGATTCCCTCACCTCTTCCTTCCCACAGCGTAGGGGTGAGGGTGCATTTTAACCCATCACAAATATTCCTGTGAAACTTACTGACCACTACATCTTTAGGCGCATCCTACAACTTATTCCCGTGTTGCTGGGAATCTCGATCGTCACGTTTCTGCTGATTCAACTAATGCCCAGCGATCCGGCGGCGGTAGTGCTGCGCGTGGCAAATATTCCGGCAACCCCAGAAGCGATCGCCGCAATGCGCGAAAAACTTGGACTCGATCGCCCGCTTCCAATCCAATATCTCGATTGGCTCTGGCACGTCTTGCGGCTAGATTTCGGACAGTCCTTCGTTACGGGTAAACCCGTTCTGCAAGAAGTAATGCACTATGTGCCAACAACGCTGATTTTAACGGCTTGTGCCACTGTACTGATTTTTGCGATCGGCTTGCCAATGGGAATTGTGGCGGCATTGTACCGCGATACTGTTTTCGATCAGATCAGTCGCTTGTTTGCCTACATTGGCGTGGCGATGCCAAGTTTCTGGCTGGGATTTTTGTTGATCTATGTGTTTAGCTTCAAGCTGGGCTGGGTTTCGGTGATTCATCAGGGGGCGATCGCCGATTGGATCTTGCCGTCACTCACCTTAGCCTGGGCACCTGCGGCGGTTTATGCGCGTTTGTTGCGCGGCAGTATGTTGGAAAGTCTGGGTCAAAACTATGTGCTGTATGCCAGAGCTAGAGGTTTATTAGAGCGGCTGGTGATTCTGCAATATGCGCTGAAGAATGCGCTTCTGCCTGTCGTCACGGTGTTTGGATTAAGTTTCGCTAATCTGCTTTCCGGTGCAGTGATTGTGGAAAGTGTGTTTGCGTTGCCAGGGCTGGGACGCTTCGCTGTTCAATCCATCCTCAATCGCGACTATCCTGTTGTGCAATGTTATGTCTGTTTAACGGCTGTGCTATTTGTCGTTGTCAATCTGATCGTTGACCTGACCTACAGCTATTTCGATCCACGGATTCGTTTTGGTAAACAAGAAGTTTAATCATGGCAATTTTGCAAAAACTTTTGGATCACAAACTGGCGTGGTTGGGTCTGAGCCTGATTGCGATCGTTGTTCTCACCGCCATCTTTGCCCCGTTGATCGCCCCTCACGATCCTTTAGCGGTTGATTTGATGCAGAAACTTCAGCCGCCCAGTGCTGCCTTTCCTTTAGGAACCGATCATCTGGGTCGCTGTATTCTGTCCCGCTTGATCTACGGGGCGCGAGTGTCGCTATCCATTTCCCTGGTGGTCATTGCACTCACAACGACGATTAGCCTGATTGTCGGTCTAGTTGCGGGCTATGTAGGCGGAAAAGTCGATAGCTGGCTGATGCGGCTGTGTGATGTGTTTCTTGCCTTTCCGGCACTGATTTTGTCGCTGGCGATCGTCGGCATTTTGGGAGCCGGAGTTGGCAATTTAATCTTTGCGTTGGCAATTACCCACTGGGCAGGCTATGCCCGCATTGTTCGCAGTCGCGTCTTGAGCGTCAAGGAAAGCGATTTTATCCAGGCGGCGATCGTCTCAGGTGCCAGCAGTTTGCCAATTATGCTCCGGCATATTTTGCCCTTTACGATCGCGGAACTTGCTATTCTCATGTCGCTCGATATCAGCCACATGATTTTGCATATTGCAGGCTTATCATTTTTGGGATTAGGGATTCAACCTCCCACACCCGAATGGGGAGCCATGATCAACGATGGGCGCGAGTATTTCCGCCGTTTACCGGAACTGATGCTTTATCCCGGATTGATGATTTTTATCACGACACTCGCATTTAATATTGTGGGTGATGTGCTGCGGGATGTGCTTGATCCGCGCATGGAGAAGCAAGTGCGATCTGAAACGTTGAAAGCGAAGTTGCAAAATGGCTGAATCTGTTCTGACGGTTGATCATTTGCAGGTTGAATTGGCGGCGAAATCGATCGTTCGAGATGTCAGCTTTCAACTGCAACCGGGCAAGGTTTTGGGTATTATTGGCGAAAGTGGTAGCGGCAAAAGTGTCACCTGTTTGTCAATTCTGGGATTGTTGAAAGGCGCAAACGTTCAAGGTAGCGCTCAACTTGCAGGACAGGAATTAATTGGGTTAAACCAGGCTGAGTTGCGCCAGATTCGCGGACCCAAAATCGGCATGATTCTGCAAAATCCAGTCAGTTTCTTTAACCCGGTCACCACGATTCAACGGCAATTCATCGAAACCCTGCGATCGCACCGCTCACTCACAGATACAGTAGCTCGCACAATTGCCGCTGAACACCTAACCGCCGTGGGTTTAACCGATCCACAGCGAGTGTTGCGTCAATTTCCATTTCAACTCAGTGGTGGAATGCTGCAACGGTTGATGATTGCGATCGCACTCTCTTTACAACCACAAGTGTTAATTGCCGATGAACCAACAACCGCATTGGATGTGATTACCCAAATGCAAATTCTGGGACTGATCAAACAACTGCAACAGCAAACTAATTGCGCTCTACTGTTAATTACCCATGACCTGGGCGTGATTGCTCAACTTGCCGATCGCGTGGCGGTGATGCGGAATGGTGAGTTTGTCGAACAAACCAGCGTCGAGCAGTTATTCGATCATCCTCAACATCCCTACACGCGATCGCTGCTTGCCTCTCGACTAACCCCTCACCTGGGAGCAAGACGATGACCTTACTATCCGTGCAGCACGTTTCTAAAACCTATGATCTGCGACTGGGCTGGAGTGGCAAAACGCAGCTTATTCACGCGCTGCAAGATGTTTCGATCGATCTTACACCTGGAAGCTGTTTGGGCGTGGTGGGGGAAAGTGGTGCCGGAAAAAGCACCTTAGGACGAATCGTGCTTGGCTTAGAAAAGCCCGATCGCGGCGAGATCTGGTTTCAGGGTCAAGAATTGAGCCATCTCAAACCCCAGGAACTGCGATCGCTGCGGCGCGACATTCAGGTGGTTTTTCAAGATAGCTTTAATGCCGTGAATCCGCGATTTAAAGTCAGGGAGATTATCAGTGAACCCATCTGCAACTACTTAAATCTGACGTCTGCTGAGGCAACAGATCGCACCGTTCAACTTCTCGAAACAGTGGGTTTAACGGCAGCAGATGCAGATAAATATCCGCATCAGTTTAGCGGGGGACAGTTGCAGCGCGTCACTATTGCACGAGCGATCGCCCTCAAACCCAAACTCGTTGTATTGGATGAACCTGTTTCCAGTCTCGACATGACCATTCAGGCTCAAATTCTTAATTTACTGCTCGATCTGAAACAACAATTTCACCTGTCGTATTTATTTATCACCCATGATCTGGCTGCCGTTGCATATCTTGCCGATCGGTTTGTCATCATGCACAAAGGGGCGATTGTGGAATCGAGCGATTCTCTAGATTTGAGCAACCTCCAGCATCCGTATTCACGACAGTTAATTGCGGCTCAGTTACCTGCCCATCCCCGCGATCGCAAATCCTTCCTCTACACTGCAAAACCATGACCCACAATCTGCTTAAAATCAATTGGCACCACTGGCTTGAACGGTGGGATGCCCAGCAAAGTGGCTATCTCCCCTATCGAGAAGAGCGGTTTCAAATCATGCTGGATGCGATTGCTCATCTGTTACCCGAATCGTTCACCGCAATTGATCTGGCTTGTGGTCCCGGTGCGATCAGTCAGCGTTTACTGAATCGATTTCCACACGCCAACTGTATCGCCATTGATTATGATCCGGTTTTGCTGGCGATCGGTCAGGGTGTATTAGGAACGATGGGCGATCGCCTGCGCTGGATCGAAGCAGATTTAACGCAGGATGACTGGTTAGACCAAATGGGTGACACTCAGGTTGATGCTGTTTTAACAACAACTGCATTGCACTGGTTGCCGATCGATCGATTGGTGCGTCTTTATCAGAAACTCGGTCAGGTGATACGTCCAGGTGGTGTGTTCCTCAATGGCGATCATCTCTACTTTCCGCCACACTTAGCTATCATTCAACGTCTAGCAAAAGCCGTACAGGTGCAACAGGAAGAACAGTCTTTTTCAGTGAGAAACCAGGAAGATTGGCAACAGTGGTGGCAGGCGATCGCACAAGAAACGGAACTCAAAGCGTTGCTAACCGAAAGACACCGACGCTTTCAACCTCGATTTACTGAACATGAGCCAACGCTGGTCATTCATGAGGCAGCCCTGCAAGAAGCAGGATTTCGAGAAGTCAGTACTATCTGGCAGCGATTTGATGATCGGGTTTTGTTGGCGGTGCGTTGGTAAATACCTCAGTTTGATTATTTTGCTGCGATTGCAACTCAACGAAGATTCTCTTTGCCTAATAGACTTCTTGCAAATTAAGGTTTTTGAATTGTTTTTGTAGGGGTAAAGCCCCTACAAAAAACAATATGCAAGAGGTCTAATGCGTTCCGGGTGAGTGGTGATGATGAGTGTCCTGCTGGTTCTGAGCAGGCTGCACCAATCCCATACTGTGCTGACCAAATGCAGCAAGTCCCATCGACACCAATCCTGAGCTTAAAAGCCCCATTGACACCAATCCAAAGGAGAATACTCCCATTGAGACAAGTCCAATCGAGACAATCCCGTGGGTGATAACCCCGATCGCGACAACCCCGTGTGCAGACACTCCGATCGCCACAACGCCATGAGCGCCAATTCCCACAGATATTTTCTTCCGCTTCTTTCTTAATGTGTCAGCCATTTAGCTCAATTAAAAATACGCTTGAGGGCAGGAATTCGGGATAGAACAAAATAGTCGAGCAGTAGCACAATCACCAATGAAAGACCAACTAGCGGAAATGCCAAACCCATGATGGCAACAATCGCCAGTGGCACTCGCCAATGCTGCACATAAGGGGGCATGGAAGGAGCGCCAACCAGTCCTGATTCCTTGGGACGACGTTGCCACCACATCACGGCTCCAGTCATGGAAAGCAACATCGTGATTAACGCTGCAACGAGCATCAGCAATTGATTGGCAATTCCAAAATATTTCCCCATGTGAATGGCAACGCCCATCTCCACCGCTTTTGGAACCAGTCCGTAGTCTTTCCAGCGCACATCTGCCAAAACTTTTCCACTGTATTGGTCAATGTGCATCGTTACTTCTTGAGTTGGATCATTCGGGAACGCCGAGACAGTATAGACTCCAGTTTTTCCTTCCGGTAAGGTGACATTAAATCCAGGAGGTGCGCCTTGAGCTTGCGCTAAGGAAATCACTGTATTGAGATTGACCGATGAACCTGCAACGCTCTCTTGAATCTCAGAACGGGCATCGCTATGACCCGTGTGATTACTATGCCCAGATGTCGTGGATTGAGGCATGGGGAGTTGCTGCACTGCCCAGGGCACAACCTGCCCTCGTTGATTGAGGGAACCCGTTAATACGGTTGATTGAGGAACGTCATCCCACATCTGGGCCGGAAATCTGCCCCAGACTTGAGCGAAGGTATCTCCCCAGAAGCCCGTCCAGGGTAAGCCTGTGAGAATCAGAAACCCGATCAGGAGAATGCCATAAAAGCCGGGAACTGCATGTAAGTCTCGCCAAAATACGCGTTTATTTTTGCTCCAAAGACGGGGAATGAGAGTGCCTGTAACTGAAAATTTATTGCGTGGTAACCATAAGTACAGTCCTGAAATTAACAGCACGAGTCCCCAGCAGGAGGCTAACTCGACTAAATAATCTCCCGCTTTGCCAATTAATAACTCACCGTGAATCTTGCGGGCGATCGCCTGTAGATTATTATCTTCATCGCGATCGCCCAATACCTGCCCGTTGTAAGGATTCACAAACACCATCAGGTTGCGCTCATCAGCCGTCGCTAATAGTACTTCGGTGCTGCGATCGGGGGCAACATTGGGCATGATTTGCGTCACCGTAGCATCAGGATAACTGCTCTGAGCAGACTGTACCTGTTCGGTGTAAGGCAGCGCCGTTGCGCCGGGCTGCACAAACATCAGGTTGTGATACATAGCAGTATCTAACTGCGGTTTGAAGAGATAAATAATTCCTGTTGCCGCGAGAATCAGCATGAAAGGAATAACAAACAATCCCGCATAAAAGTGCCAGCGCCACACCGTGCGGTAGAAGCGATTACCCGGAGATGGAGTGGTTGATGGTTGCGTAAAAGCGGTCGCTGGCTCAGTCATCTTAATTGTCTTTTGCAAAAAACAGAGGCGTAATGACTATGTACTACTATCAGAAACGTTGTCAAAAGACAGACTGTCAAACTGTTGCAAGCCTTGAGTTACCGCGACTCAAACAATTGCTAAAGGGCGTGTCTGCATCTGGTCTAAACATGCAGCAGCGTATTCCGATCAGCGAGCGCTTCACTCTGCTCATAAAAGCATTGGGCAGCTTACTGAAGGTTCGCGATCGCATTTCCAACGTGTCCCATCTGGTGATGCATCGCTCGACCTGCTTCGCGTGCAAAACTCATTAGAACTTCTCCGGCACAAACATGACGAAAAACAGATAGATGGAAAGTGCAACGGTTCCCAGACCCAATAGCCCCAATGACCAGGCTTGAGAGCGAGAAAATTCATTGCTACTGGCGGCATAAACAATCGGGGCAACGAGCAGGTTGAAACACAATGCTAAGTAGGTAGGCAAGGAAAGATATAAGATAGGGCTGTTCTCCTCAGTTGCTCTATGCCTGCCGCTCATCACATCACCCTCACTGCTGAAGAAGACCGCACGTTGTACGAGTTAAGCTTGGCGGATGGGGTAGCCCGTCGCATCAAGCGCAGAGCAATTACCTTGCGGCTCAACGCCCGCGGCTGGACAACGCCCCAAATTGCCCAACATCTCCATCAGTGTGAGCATACGGTGCGTCAAACACTACACCGTTGGCGTGATGGTGGACTGGGTGGTCTGTGGGAGGCCCCCGGTCGTGGCGGCAAACCCAAATGGCAAACTGCGGACATTGACGCAGTGGAAACCTGGCTGCAAGAACCCCGCAGCTACACCAGCGTGCAGTTGTGTCGACAACTGGCAACTGAGCGCGCCGTTGTCCTGAGTGGGAAGCAACTGGGGTGGATCTTACAAAAAAGGGCTACGTCTGGAAGCGCCTGAGGTACTGTCCGCCTGAGCCGACCTCGCCTCAGTTCCATCAAGCCAAGCAAGCCGATTGGCACCTGCTCCAAGTGTGGGCAACAACGGGGGCAATTGTCCTCAAGTACCTCGATGAAAGTGGATTTGAGCAATGCAGTCCGCTCAACTACAGCTACGCTCGACGGGGTGTGCAAAAACGCATTCCTCACGCTAAACGGCGAGGCAGACGCATCAGTGCGGTGGGACGGTGGGAGCCCCAGTACAGTTTCGAGTATGGATTGGTAGTGGGTGGCTTTAACAGTGAACGCTACGTTGCCCTGATGGATTGGCAAGCCGAGCGCGCTGCTCAACGCTTTGCCACCACTGGACAACTGACTGTCATGATTCAAGATGGGGCTTCATCGCACCGCAGCAAGCTGGCTCAACGCCACTGGCAACGCTGGCAGGACCAAGGATTGTTGATCTTTTTCCCGCCTCCCTACAGCCCTCAGATGAATCGCATTGAAGACGAATGGTTACATCTCAAACGGGAGTCCTTCGCCAGTCGCTTATTCGAGGATGAGTATGAGCTAGCTTTGGCGTTAATTGAGGCGATCGAGCAGCGCGGGCACAAGGGCAATTATGCCGTTGAACGTTTTAAGTTTACTCATGTCTAGCTACTTAGAAGTGGGAATCCGGTTGGAATGGTTTCGTGTAGACAGTGTGCAAGCCTATGTCAATCTTGTTTTAGAACATCCCTATGGCAATGCGCACCATTCTGGAAGGACATACCAAAGCAAAAGCAAATTATCCAGAACAAATTACAAAGTTAATTCTCAAATCGTTGGGAGTGAGTAGTGATGATGTGGAGGCGATCGCATTCAAAGCCTTGGAACCATTTTCAGAAGAGTAGCAGGAAGTATCTGATGTCTCGATGATTGAGTAATCATCAGCTTACTCAGGACTAGACTGCGAACGAGAAATTTGTGAAACAGCGGCAATCGTAATTGTCATCCCCATTCCCTGTATCAGGGTCAAACGCTCACCCAGAAATAGATAAGCGCCACCCACACCAAACACAGGAATCAGAGAGAGGAATTGAGCCGCAATGCTGACGGGTATTAATCGGATTGCGCTTAAATACAACCAGAAAGCCAATGCATATTGCACAATTCCTGATAGTGCTGCCATTAACCAAATTTGGATTGGAATCGTCGATGAAAATTGAAAACCTACACCAAACTTCCAGCTAAACAGCACAATACAAACGAGTCCAATCGTTTGCTGGAGGGCAGATAATATTAGAGGGTCATGGTCAGCCACAGCACGACGAGAAAGAAGCACATAAAACGCCGCACAAAATGTTCCTAGTAGAATCCAAAGGTTGCCCAGCAGAATTTGACCACCGTTTGCAGGTTGCGATCCAACGGTTAACATGACCCCCATCATTGCCAGCGCAGACAGCATGAGCAATTTCAGTGAGATTGATTCCCGAAAGAGCAACCATGCCAATCCCAAAATGAACACAGGCTCCGTTGCGCCAATTAAAGCAGCTTGGCTGGCAGAGCTTAAGGACAACCCAATCAAGCCAAAGCCGTAGGATAGACCGGGTTCAAAAATACCTGGAGTTGCAAGTTTTATCCAAGTGAGCCAGGGGTGTTGTCGCAACCTCGCAACGTGCCCCTGCCATACCGCCAGCAACCATAAAACTACGATACTGGTAGAGAGTTGTACTGCTAGAACGGTCAGGGGTGGCACAGTCGCTAATACCTCTTTGCTTATGACGGTTCCAAATCCCCAGCAACCAGCGGACGCTGTAATGAGGAGTATGGCATGAGAATTAAACCCCGTTCTCGTTTTCGTCGGAGTCATTGGTTTGCATCCTGGTAATTCACGAGCGCATAACCACCTTAAAGCACTATACAGGTTAGAATATCACAGGTTCTAACCAGCTAATCCACCTTTGGTGGTAAAATGACTGCATGAATGAACCCCAAGACTGGAAGCAATTGAAGTTAGTGGGTGGTCAACCGTGCCTAGATTTTGTGAACACGGTTGATCGCGATGGGGAGCGGTATTCGCAGGACTGGTTTCGTGACACGATAGATGTAATCGGCTGGGCACAGTCTGTTGGGCTTTTGTCATCCGCCCAGGCAGAAGCATTGCTGCGTCAAGTACAGCAGCAGCCAGAGCAGTCTGTAAAATTTTTTAATCAAGCGATTCAACTGCGAGAGGCGCTTTACCGCATATTTTCAGCCTTCGCTGCAAAGCGCTCTCAGACAGCAGATGATCTGCAATTATTGAATACCCTGCTGTCTGAAATGCAGGGTCATCTTCGCTTCGTGGCAGTCAATTCTAGCTTTACTTGGGAGTGGGCAGAAACCAATCAGCTTGATTTTATTCTGTGGCAGATTGTTCGCTCTGCTACTGATGTGTTGACTTCTTCGGATTGCGATCGCCTGCGGGAATGTGCAGGAGTCGGTTGCGGTTGGGTTTTTCTAGATTTCAGCCGTAATCGCAGTCGCCGTTGGTGTGATATGGAAGACTGTGGCAATCGTGCTAAGGCAAATCGGCACTATGAGCGCAAACGAAAGAAGTAACAGAAAGAAAATGCTGTTTTTACTTAATGGCCGCAGTAGCCTCAACATGATCCACTAAGCATCCATCCTCCATATAAATAATCCGATCGGCAAGATCTAAAATGCGGTTGTCATGCGTTACCAGTAAGATGGTGCAACCTTGTTCTTTCGCCAGTTTTTCCATGATTTCTACTACGTCTCTACCGGATTTTTTATCCAGGGCAGCGGTTGGTTCATCTGCAAGAATGATCTGAGGTTGGCTCACCAATGCGCGGGCGATCGCCACTCGTTGTTTCTGTCCACCGGAGAGGTTGCTAGGGTAATAGTTCATGCGATCTTCTAAACCCACAGCATTTAACACCGAGCGAATACGGGAATCTGCTTCGGCGGCAGTCACCGCTTGAAGCTCTAATGCCATTTCCACATTTTGATAGGCAGTCAGAAAGTTCAAGAGATTATGAGCCTGAAAGATATAGCCAACATTGCGACGTGCTAATGTCATGGCTTCTTTACTGGCGTGAAGTAATTCCTGTCCTAAGATGTTTAGACTTCCATCTTGAACGGAGCGTAAACATCCCATTAACGTCAGCAACGTCGTTTTACCGGAACCGGATGGGCCTGTCAGGATAATAATTTCACCGCGATCGATGTGCAGATTAATGTCAAACAAAACTTGCTTTTTGAGAGATCCTTGACCGTAATAATGATTGAGATGATGAATGGCGATCGCAGACTTAGAGACATCAATAACAGTATTCTCTAGCACTTGAGACATCCTTGACTTCTAAAAAATATCAGCCGGATCAGCGGTTTGCAGTTTACGCACTGCCATTGCAGCAGAGAACGAACTCATTAATACCGTGAGGACAAAAACAAATACAATTCGACCTAAATCCATTGCCATGGGTAGCATGGTTGCAATGTTAGTAATTCGATAAATGGCAAGGGCGATCGCTGTTCCGGGAATAAATCCCAGTGCTGCCAGAATGAGAGATTCTTGAAAGACGACGATGAGGAGATAGCGATCGCGAAATCCCATTGCTTTGAGGGTGGCGTATTCAGGGAGATGATCGGTGACATCGCTGTAGAGAATTTGATAGACAATCACTGCACCGACAATAAACGCAATCACCACCCCTAAATCAAAGGTATAGCCAACGGGAGTACTGGCATTCCAGAAAGCAACTTCTGCTTTGGCATAGTCTTTGCGCGTCATCACTTTGACATCGTTGGGTAAGCGCGATCGCATTTCTGCAAGCACGTTTTGAACATCTGTATTTGGCTTCAACTTGATCACACCCACGTCAATCAAACCACCCTGACGAAAAGGAGCCATGCGGAGAAAGTTGATATCGCTGGTGACTAAATACGCGTTAATTCCAAAGGTCGGACTGAGTTTAAATAAACCTTCAATTTGAATATTTCGTTCGTTGATTTCTGTGGTGATCCTTTCTCCTGACTCAAATTGTTGGGCGATCGGGCCAAATTCGCTGCGAGATCCCAGATTGAACAGAGCGGTATCGGGTTGACGAAGTTTGTCACGATTCGCTTCCACTCCAGGAATATTCAACACCTGATATTCGGGGTTAATGCCAATCACATAAATATCCCAGATCTCACTGTTGTCAGGATTGCGCCACTGCATTGAGTTCAAGTAAATCGGCGTGACGGATTCCACCCCAGTGATTCCTGCTGCCTGATACAATCGGCGTTCTGTAAACCGATCGAGGGAGATGAGCGATCGCGATCGGCTGCTGAGCATGACAATCTCACCGTTTAAGCTGTCATGAAATTCCACAGCACTGCTAAACAACGCCCCCCGAAAGCCCATTTGCAGGAACATCAGCACATCGGCAAAACTAATGCCAGCGATCGCCACCAGTAACCGCACCCGTTCTTTGCGAAGCTGCAACCAGGAGAGAAACAACGGTTTTTTCTTTTGGCTCATTTGCTTGAAATTCCCTCATGGATTGACATCGATCGTGACCTGCACACTTAAATTCGTTAACCCTGCCACTCGACGGCTAGAGGCTTCATCCAGTAACACTTTTACTTCTACGACCCGCGCATCAAACTGGGCTGCCGGATCGGTATTCAAGACATCCTGTTTGTTAATTTCCAACCCCACCTCAAAGACCTGACCCCGCAGCACCTCTGAAAATGCATTGTTTTTACTGACCACCGTTGCGGTTTGTCCAGTTCGCACACGGCTGATATCTAACTCGTACACCTCTGCCACGGCCACCATGCGCTGAGTTTGCCCCAGGCTGATAATGCCTTGAGAGCCAACCAGTTCTCCAGGACGGGTGTGGATTTTCAGAACCTGTCCATCCTGGGGCGATCGCACCATTGCCATATCCAGTTCTGCCTGTGCCTGTGCCACCCTTGCCTGGGATGCTGCCACCTGCGATTGCGCCACATTTACATCTACCGGACGCACTTCAGCAATTTGCTCCAGCGTTGCCTGCGCTTCAGAAACCTGCTGCTGCCGGGAGAGCCGAATTCGGCTTAAATTAACCTGTGCCTCGTTGAGTTGTTGTTGTACGGTATCTGCGGTTAGTTGCTTACTGTCTCGCAATGATGCAGAAACGGCTCCTTCACGATAAAGAACCTGATAGCGATCGGCTTCCAGTTGTGCATTTTGCAGTTCAGCTTGCAGACGGGCGATCGTTGCTTCCTGCGCCCGGACTTCCGTCTGCAATTCGACCTGCTGACGATTCACCACCCGTTCCTGCGCTCGAATTTGCCCAGATTTTACGCCCGCTTCCACCTGAATCAATTGGGCCTGCGTGACGTTGACCTGCGCCTGTGCTTCCTGAAGGGCCGCCAACCGCCGCTCATAGGTATCTAGGACTGCGATTACTTCTCCTGTACGGATTTGTTGCCCTTGTATGACACGCAGATTGTCTACTCGTGCCCCCTCGACCGATGTGGGTGCAAAAACCTGGATCACTTCCCCATCCGGTTCCAACCGTCCCAGTGCCGACACGCTTTCAACCAATGCGTTGGCGACGGATGGTGCTTCTGCAATCGGGGTTTGAGTAGGACGATTCTGAATCGCGCTGTAGCCAATTCCGCCAGCTAAAAGGGATGCGATCGCCACAAAAGCCATCGGGAAATGTGGAATCTTCATGACGTTCATTGGATTACCCTCCTTGAATCGCCTGAACTCACTTCTTGAAAATTGGTCATTAATTTACTCCAAGCTTTGTATTCAATTTTTTGAATACAAGAACTAAGGTATACTGGACAAATTAAATCCGTCAAGCAAATTTTGAAACATGGCACTGAAGCATACGATTCTGGCGTTTCTCTCGCGTCAGCCCATGAGCGGCTACGACGTTGCGAAGGAATTTGCGGAAGGGTTTGGAAGCTGCTTCTGGAAAGCCAGCCAGCAACAAATTTATGCAGAATTGACGAAGCTAGAGCAGCAGGGCCGTGTCAACTACGAAGCCATTCCCCAACCCGGACGGCTCGATAAAAAAATTTATTCCATTACAGAACAGGGACGGCAAGAACTCCTCGACTGGCTGGCAAAACCCTGTGAACCGACTGCCATTCGAGAAGATTTGGGGGTGATGGGGTTAGCAGGTCATCTGGTTTCTCCCCAGGTGGTTATTCGCGAAATTGAGCGACGACGACAACTTCACCTGGAGATGGTCGAACACGTCAAAAAATTAGATGAACATTTCGCCAAGCATCTAGATTCGCTCGAACTGAAGGATCTCTATATGCATTTGATTATTCGTCGCGGAATTCGCTATCAAGAAGATTGGGTAGCCTGGTGTGATGAAGCGTTGGAGGCGATCGCACAAGCTGTAGAACAATAGACCTCTTGCGTGAATTGTTGTGTGGCAGTGCCACACAACAATTCACGCCATCAAACATGTATTTATGCAAGAAGTCCAATCAATAACTGAAGTTTAGGCTAAATGATGTGATTCCCCAAAATGCTTGCTCAGCAATCATTTTGGGGAATCACGCTTATTAGTCAATTCTCGGTTAACCCATCCAGTAAACGGCTCCACTCATTCCATAAGCCGTCATAGTTGCGAACCTTTGGATAGAATAGCCAATGCTTCAAAACAAACTAGGTGTAAGCCAATCGACCACCAATGGCACAGTAGGGGAAGATCTCTTTATCCGGTATAATCACCTATTCTCATAACGCATTTCGGATATCTATATCATCGTCACAGGAAAGAGGGCAGGAGACGATTTTTTCTCCTTTCAAATCTGTAAAAGTGTTCTCAGTTTTATAGTGACGAGGAGTTTTCAGTAGCAAGCGCCAAGCTTTACCAGCATCTATCAAATTAAAACGATCGCCGTAGTAAGTCTGCAATAAAGCTTGAACTTGTGGGTAGTAATTTGAGTTAATACCGGGGAAGACATGGTGCTCTGTATGATATGAGAAATTTAAGTGTAATAAATTAAATAGTTTAGGAACCCGAATTGAAACGCTATTGATTAGCGGATCATTTATATCAGTCATGCGACACAACATATGATTTGTGTAAACATAAAACATGATGCCAGCATACCCAATCCAAATAGGTAAAAAGTAGCTGAGAAGTAGTTTGACAGGATGAAAACCTAGATAAAATAAAATACTTAGGTGAATTGCCAGAATGACTAAGAACTCAAAGGCGATCGCCTTCCTCTCCTTTAAACTTACCTTAAAAGCTGCTGGAGGATAATTGGTTAATCCATTATTAAATAGCAGTACAGAACTTAGGTTGCGGAACATATGCATTCCCCAGGCATGACCCATCCCTACAACCAACCAAAATAAATGGACTTCCGTGGAGGGGACGAAGAGGTTTTGAATCCACTTTCCCCAATTGTTGGGCTGCTCATATAAATAGTTTCGATCCGGATCATGTGAAGAGTTTGTTTTACTATGATGCTCTCGATTATGCACAGCCTTCCAGAACGTAGGAGGCGACCATAACAGGGTTAACCCAATCAAACTAACAAACTGCCTAATGGATGGATGCTTAATTGCTTTACTGTGCAGTAGATCATGAGTGCTAAACAATAAAACAATAATGCTGTTTCCCATCACAAGAGAGAACGGGAGATAAAGCCATAACCAACCCCAGCTCCACTGATCAAGGTCATGGGCAATGCCCCAACCTAAGACCAGAATTGCTACATTGATTAACAGCAGCCAAACGCTGCTATAATTAGGGAAAAAAGCTTCGACAGGAAGTAATGGACGTAGTTTTTTTGCATACTCAGCTTGGGAGATCCAAGGTTCAAGAGTTGTATTGTTCGCGGATTTCTGCAAGTCCATTAATAGAATTTGTTGAGGTAATTTTTGAGGAATCTTGAATAAGCTTACAGTTATTTGGTTTTTTCTGCTGAAGAGATTGCAACATTACTGGACTGGAAGTTGCATTTTTGATCTCTGTATTGTAGCGTTTAATGTATCAGTAAACTGAAATATCATACCCTGCTGTGATATTAACGCCAAAGTAGCTTTAGCATATAAGGCGGCTCATGAAATTGGGCACATTTTTAATGCTATACAGGTGACTTATTAAATAGAGTCAAGAACTTTGGCATCAAAAATTTGTGGCGAAGATTCCATCGTTTTCTTGTCGAAGGTCAACACGATTTAGGCTCTCTTACAAAAACAACTTGCATAATTTTGTAAGGCCACTTGGTCCGGACGCAACAGATGTTATCGGTGAGAATTTGAGGTTTGCCGTCACATAGCTTTGTCGTTGTGCGACTTAACCCTAGTGGCGGTGCAACTTGAATTTTATCTATTAGTATTCGAAGATAAGTAAATACCACATGATTGCGAGTCCTAGCGTTAAACTATTGAGAGTTTAACTTGTTTCGATCGTTTGAGAAATTACTTTGATTGTGTTGCGTAACCAACGATTTGCTTCATCTTGATCGCTCAAAGTACTCCACAGCATGGAAACCATCCAGGGTTTTGTTTTGACGGGCAGTTCAAAAAGGGTCAAATTACAGACGGGTGCCAAACGCAGCGCAATGCGTTGCGGAAGCGCCGCAACTAAATCACTCGATGCGATCGCAAACGGCAAAACCATCATGTGCGGCGTTGTAAATGCAACCCGACGTTCTAAGTTTTGTTCCTTCAACGCCCTGTCGATCGCACCTGTCGTATCGCGGCGTAACGTTGTCAGGGCGTGAGGAAACTGGGCAAAGGCTTTTAAGCTCATCGTTCCTTGCTGGATAGCCGGATGTCCTCGACGGGCAATTCCCACAAATCGTTCTTCAAAGATGGGTTCCCATTGCGTTTGACGGGGTGGATTGGGAAAAACACCCAATACCACATCAATTTCTCCTTGTTCTAGCAAATCCCCAATTCTGTCTTTCTCAAATTCAATCATCTGAATATCGATGGAGGGGGCATTTTGAAGGCTAAACTCTAGCAACGGTGGCATCAGAACAAAGCTGGTGTAGTCTGAACTCCCGATCGTAAAGGTGCGATCGCTCACCAAGGGGTCAAAGGTTTGACTGGCAGTTACAGCCTGGCGGATCTGTTGCAATGCGGCCAAAATACTGGGGGCGATTGCCTGGGCTTTGAGCGTCGGCTGCATCTGTCGTCCTAACCGCACAAACAATTCATCCTCAAACAAAATCCGTAACCGACTGAGGGCTGCACTCATGGCAGGTTGCCCAATCTGAAGTTGCTCAGCCGCTTTGGTAACGCTCTGCTGCTCTAGAAGGGCTTCAAAGGCAACCAGTAGATTTAGGTCGATCGCCGACAAGTTTATCGATTTCATTGATGTTATATATCTAAAATATCGACTTGTCTAATATTTTAGGGGTCGTTACTGTAACAGTACAGCCAGTTTATCCAGGAAAGCTCAATGGGCACGACGCAGAAAATTGCCGTAATCACGGGTAGCTATAAAGGGTTGGGGTTTGCGATCGCTCGCCAACTTGCACAGAAGGAAAATATTCGGGTGGTGCTGACCAGTCGTCAAGAGCAAGACGGTCTTGCGGCTCAACAGCGCCTATCTCAAGAAAACCTTCAAGTAGATTTTCATCCGTTAGATGTCACCAGTGATGCCAGTGTGCAGCAGTTTACAGCCTGGTTGCAACAGACGTACAGCAGAGTCGATATTCTAGTCAATAATGCGGGGATCAACCCCACGATGCAGCCCGAAGAATCCAGTTTGCTTACGGCTCAAATCGAAACGATGCTGGCAACTTTGGCAACCAATGTTTTAGCGGTTGCTCGTATCACTCAAGCGTTAGTGCCCTTGATGAAAGCGCAAAACTACGGGCGAATTGTCAACGTGTCTACTGAAATGGCTTCCCTGACTTCAATGGGCAGCGATTACTATCCCCTGGCTCCGTCCTATCGCTTGTCTAAAGTTGGGCTGAATGGGCTAACGGCACTCTGGGCAAAGGAACTTCAGGACACCAATATTTTAATCAATGCTTACTCTCCGGGCTGGATGCAAACCGACATGGGTGGCTCGAATGCGCCGTTCACTGCCGATGAGGGTGCCGAAACCGCCGTCTATTTGGCAACGCTTCCAGAGGGTGGAGCACAGGGCAAGTTTTTTGCAGAAATGCGGAAAGCTGGAGGTGCAGTGGCACTCGCTTGGTAATTTATCGAATCGAAACGACTCATTAAATACAGCAGGAATTAGGAATTATGACCCCAACGGAAGAACAAAACTTGGCGATCGCCCGTATCTTTATTGAGCAGTTTTTGGGCAAAGGTGATATGGCCGTAGCAGCAGATGTGCTGGACGAAAATGTCCAGGCAATCACCGGATTGAAGCCCGACGGACCGATTAATGGGCGTGAAGCCTACACGCAAGTGTTTAGTGCTTTTTTCGATGCCTTTCCTCCCCTTCCGGGCTTTGAGATGATGATTGAAGATATGTTTGCAGCCGGCGATCGGGTTGTCGTTCGGTTTCAATCCGTGCAAAAACATGCCAAAGAGTTTTTTGGTATTCCCGCTACCAATCGGGATATCACATTTATTGAAACCCATGTCATGCGGCTACGAGGGGGAAAGATTGTGGAGAATGTGGTCAGTGCGACGAATCTGGAGTTTGAAATGCTAATGGCTCCTGTTCTAACACCGCTTATTCTCAAGTAAAGTTGTGATGTTCTTCTTACCAAATTTGAATCTTTGCTCATTCATGGAGTGTTCCTCAACCTCGTCCTGCTAGGCTTGTTCAAAACTCACCACTAACTGCTCAAATTCGCTGACGTTCAGCCCTGTCAGTCTATGTATCACTTGTGGCTTATTCTGAACTTGCTCGTAACTCAGTATCCTCTGCTTCGCCGTTTACCCTTAACTTTTTCTTTGAATCTACTTGCTTCCGATTACGTTGTTAGAGAGTAGGGGAGATTGCTCTCTTAGAGCTGAGTTCTAAAGAGAATGTAAATATGGTTCAAGGCTAGGGGAGATAGCTTCTACCGTGAAAGGAGTTGTGTTCTCCAAATCTGCGATGAGTCGTCTACCCAATGTGGCCCGTCCCGATCGCAAACCCTTAACGATACTTTTCGCACCACCTCTAACGTTGTGTCACAAGCATTGACAGTGGCTGCATTTCGCCCAGGACTGTGGGAATAAGCTCAGACACGGTTGGGTGAATGGGTACGGCCCATTGCAGCGTGGTGTACGGCTGGTCAGCATTCATCATATCGAGCAGCCCGTGAATAGCCTCATCGCCGCCTGTGCCTAAAATTGCGGCACCGAGAATGCGGTGGGTTTCAGCATCAACCACAATTTTTATAAAGCCCTGGGTCTCGCCCTTCTCAATCGCCCGGCCAACCCGCGTCATCGATCTGATGCCCATGAGCAGCGGACGACCTGAAGCGCGCGCCTGCGCCTCTGTCATACCAACGCGCCCTAGGGGCGGATCGAGATAGAGGGCATAAC
Organism: Leptolyngbya sp. AN02str; assembly: GCF_050565595.1. NCBI lineage: Bacteria > Bacillati > Cyanobacteriota > Cyanophyceae > Leptolyngbyales > Leptolyngbyaceae > Leptolyngbya > Leptolyngbya sp. AN02str. The sequence goes on from NZ_JBNXVR010000004.1 coordinate 91,199, forward strand.
CGGGGATGCGATCGCTGACCCGTTTGGCAGCGCCATCCAGCAGGTTAGCCGCGACGATCTCAAAATCGTTATAAGCCGTATGGGTGAATGCACCCCGTCCATTGCAGTCACCCAAAGCCCAAATACCCGGTACATTCGTGCGGAGTTGATCATCAACCGTGATATAGCCGTGGGCATCAGTGGCAACCCCAGCACGGTCGAGTCCCAGATCGTCAGTGTTGGGCTGCCGCCCGATCGCTAGCAAAACATGGCTGCCAATCACCTCGGGTGACCCTTCAGTACAATCAACCTGCACAGACACACCTTCCGAATGAGGTGCAAAGGCAATGCACTCAGCATTTGTGCGAATATGTACACCTTCTGCTTCAAGGATTTGCTGGATTGCGGCGGACACATCCTCATCCTCGCGGGTGACAAGGCGCAGGCTTTTTTCAATGACAGTCACCTCCGCGCCTAAGCGGCGATAAATCTGGGCAAACTCTAGCCCAATATAGCTACCTCCCACCACCACCAAATGCCGGGGAAGACTGTCCAGCGCCAAGATAGACGTGTTGGTTAGGTAATCGATTTCCTGTAGACCGGGCATCTCAGGTACCCGCGCACGACCTCCAACATTGATGAAAATTTGTGGTGCAGTGAGCCGTTCATCACCAACCCGTAGTGTGTTTACGTTCTCGAAATACGCTTGCCCGTGGAACATCGTCAAGTGTTCCATACTGCGCAGCCAAGTCTCAAGCCCATTGCGAGAGTTGGCTGCAACGGCATCAGCCCGCGCCTTAACTCGCTTCATATCAACCGCGATCTCCCCTGCGATCAGCACACCATAGTCGGCAGCGCGGCGGGCCATGTGAGCGGCATAGGCACTAGCAACAAGCGTTTTAGTCGGTGTGCAGCCCGTATTGACACAGGTGCCGCCAATCAGATGTCGCTCAATCAGCGCCACTCGCATGCCTGCGGCGGTCAGCCGTCCGGCCAGCGGTGGTCCTGCCTGACCAGCACCAATGATCAGCGCGTCAAAGGATTGAGTCATCACAGTAGCCCCACTACTAAAATAGCTTCACCGATCGCGACAACATTTTCGACCAGCGCCGCCGGTAGGTCACGATCAAAGGCAGTCGCGAGCCGAGAACGCACCGCTGCACCACCCAGCGTGCCAATCACCGCACCTAACGAAGAGATGGAGTTCACACGAATAGTGTCTCTCGTGGTAGCAATTCGGCATAAACTTGGTCAATTCCAATTGAATGCGCCACACTATTTGCTGTTTGTTGATTGTCTCATGTGAGCATCACGATCGCTTCAACTGCTTCGGGTCGAAGGGTATCGGCGATCGCGATTCATCCACCTAAGTAGGTGGCCATAGAAAGCTATGAAACAGCCAGAGTATTTATTATCCTTGCTATCCAGATGTCCGCTCCGTTACGAGTCAAGTTAACGATTGAAGAAGACACCACCCTACGAGAACTGAGTTTTTCATCAGTCGTTCCTGCTTCATTGAGGGCGGTCTCTCTCCACAACCACTGCATCGGTGGGGATCAGTTCTCCTGGTTTGACGCGATCGCGATCGCCCACCTGCAGTTCTGAAATGGGCAGGGTTCCCTCTTGCCCGTGAACTACCCCCGTGCGGTACCTACCGTCAAGCTCACTAAGCCACGGATGCCCCGCTCAGTCCGTAGCGTAGCCTTCCAACGCCCCACTGACGGAGAAAATCAGGATCAGAATGGCTCCATCTACAATCAGATAGTACTCCTGCCGCCACAGTCCTAGAAAAGCGGCTCCGAGGGCTGCCACAATCATCAACAGATCCACATCCAGTTCTTTTTCCTGGAGTAATGTAGTTAATCCTTCACGAGCACTTTCAAACCCGCCAATGACATAGGCAGTGTGCAAAAGGAACAACGTCAATCCTAGTCAATTGAACTGCAACGCGCTCCAGCCCTGATTAGCGGCGATCGCGCCCGCCTGCCCAGGGAGGACGACCTGACCCATTGCGAATGGTGATCACGTCACCATTGCTGCGGGTAATGCGGAAGGCGTCAAAGTCGTAATCATCGTATTCTCCAACCACGGTCAGTCGTTCACCTTGCTGGATAGAAATTTGGTGATACCAGGTAGGCCCCGCATCCACAATAATTTGTCCAGTACCATCATCCAAAATGAACTCGTTGCCAACCACGCTTTGCACCGTCCCTGAAATGGTGGTGCCAGCATTTCGGCGCAGTTGCTCAATGGGGGTTTGCGCGGTAGCCGACAATCCAGTAAAGCTAGAGATAACGACAACCAGTAAAGGAATCCATTGTTGCATTGAAGAATTTACCTATTCATCAATGCGACTGTAACGAGTTGAAATGACACCGAAATGACAGGGGGTAATGTGGATTGTTTCAAGGTTCTGTCGTGCTTAAAGGAAAGACAAGGGTGAAGGTACTGCCCTGATTCAGGGTGCTGCAAACCGAGAGCTGCCCCCCGTGGGCGTGAACGATATGTTGGGCGATCGCTAACCCCAATCCAAACCCATTTCTGACCCTGGCACGACTGGATCGGGTACGATAAAACCGTTCAAAAATATAAGGGAGATCGTCTTCTGCAATACCTATTCCAGTGTCTTGGATGGCGATCGCAACCTGCTGAGGATGAATGGATGTATGGAGGGAGATCGTGCCTCCTGCGGGAGTGTAACGGCAGGCATTACTGAGGAGGTTAGCGATCGCCTGTCGCAGAAGATTTGCATCCGCTTGCAGCACCACATCCTGGGATGGCAAATCGGTCAGTAGTTTCAAGTTGTGGTGTACAGCCTGGGGTTCCCAATCTTGGGCGATCGCCTCTAAAAATGGCACTAATTTTAAGGGTTGACGAACCTCTTCTGTTAGCTGCCCCTCATGTCGAGCCAGGAATAACAAGTCTCGCACCAGGGCACTCATCGATTGAGCCAAATTTTCTATTTTGACCAACCGCTGTCGGGGGGTTGTCCAATCCTCTTCAGAAGCGGTCAGACCCACATGGACATTGCTCAACACAGCAGCCAGGGGTGCCCGCAACTCATGGGATGCGTTGGCGGTGAAGCGTTGTAACTGGTCGTAAGCCTGCGTTAACTGCTGGTTGGTTTGTTCTAATCGTTGTTGGCGTAGTTTTAATTCTTGCTGCAATCGCCGGAACAGGTAAGTTGAGAAAATGCCACCCAAAATCCCAATCACTGCTGACAGCCACAGGACAAACCAGGTAATGCGGCGATAGGTTTCCAGATGTTCCTTACGAACTTGCAGCAAGCGTTCTTCCTCACCCGCAAACTGGTCGATGGCAAAACGGGTGGCATCCATCGAGGCTTTCCCTTCCTCCAGCCAATCGTAAAGAAGAGCCGCAGGAACGAGAGCATCTGGAGCGCGGTTGAGGGCAGCTAATTCCTGTTGGAGGGTTTGTTTTTGATAGAGGATTTGCAAGGTAGTATCGACGGATTGCCGAATTCTTTGCAGTTGTCGGGTCTGGGCGGGGTTGTCGCTGACCAATTCCTCCAATGTGTTGAGCGATAGGGGAATTTGTTGCTGAGCTTGTTGATAGGGTTCCAGAAACTCAGGGCGACGCGTTAACCCATAGCCCCGCACCCCCGTTTCAGCATCCAACAGAGCCGCCTGTAATCGTTTGGTTTCCAGCCGCACTCGCTGGGTATGCTGTACCCAAAATTCGTCTTCAACAAGGCTGGCTTTGAGCCATGCAAAGGCTCCCAGGGAGGTCAACAGGCAAACAATGGGAATAGACAGAATTAGCGTTCCCTGTTGCTGAGCCGACAGTGTTTTCAAAAAGCCTTGCCCACAATCTGTCAGGTGGGTCAGCCGTTTGCGCAGGGAATGATGGGAGGGAAACCATTTCATCCTGCGTCTCCGGGGCACAACAGCCGATAGCCTGTACCGTGGACGGTTTCGATCCAGGTTTCGCAGTTGAGAGACTTGAGCCGTTGACGGAGGCGGCGAATTAGGGTGGCAACGGCATTACTTTCCGGTTCTGTGCCCCATTGCCAAAGGGCTAACTCAATCTGATCACGGGTTAACACCTGCTTGGAATGGCGCATGAAATATTCCAGCAATTGAAATTCCCGACTGGATAGTGAGACGCTTACATCCTGCCGTTCGGCAGTCATGGTGCTTAGGTGCAGTTGCAAATCAGCAATACAGAGGATGTCGCCCGTCCATAGGGGCGATCGCCGTCCCAAGGCTCGTACCCGTGCCAGTAACTCTTTCACATCGGCGGGTTTAATTAAATAATCGTCTGCCCCTGCATCTAGACCCACCACACGATCTGAAATTGTATCTTTTGCGGTGAGCAGCAGAATGGGAGATCCTTTCCCTGCATCTCGATAGAGGCGACAAAGCTGGATGCCATCCAGATCGGGCAACATCCAATCCAGAATCAACAGGTCATACTCTTTTTCCCCCATCAACCACTGAGCCGTTTGTCCGTCTTCGACCGCATCGACGACATGACCCACCTGGCTGAGCGCGATCGCCAGGGGTTCCAGTTGTTCGGGGTCATCCTCAACAAACAGAATACGCATGGTTGATCGTCAGTTGTGTTAAGAGCGGTGGAGCGTGGTTATTTGCATGATTGACCACGCTCTAAAACACTATTGAGGCATGGGGGATAGAGCAATATATGAAGATTGCACAAGTCTTACCATAGCGAAATTAGCGATTGACTTGAATGGTAAACGCATCAAATTCCCGTCCCTCAAATTCGCCGGTAATAGTAACGCGATCGCCGACCTGGATATGTTGAGCAGTGTTATCTCCATAAACATCCCACGAGTCAACCCTAAACGTCCGATTTCCGGTATTCAAACGAAAACCATCCTCCCAAACCCGTTCCACAACTCCGGTATGGCTACTTTGTGCATCGCTGGGTGCAGCAGCTACTAAAGCCGCGACGCTGCTCAGACCCAATACAGCCACAATACCTAAACGATTCATAATTTGTTCCTCTCAAGTTAGAAGACTAGAAGCCATAGCGGTTTCTGTTCTCCGTAACATATCGAGGAGAAGTGACAGAGAAATGACAGGGTGTATATCCAGTCGCGGCGATTGTTTTGGCTGTTGATGCACAGCACAATTTCAAACAACGAACCAGCGGCTAGATTTCAGAGCTGAAATGGGGGTCGATGTTGAACTGAAGTGAACCCCTTGCTTCGGACAATAGATCGACGAATCTAAGGATATAACTCTCTTATATCACCATTCTTCTACTCCTGTTCATTCCATCTTTTTTCAAATTCATCTGGTGTTAGATAACCCAATGACGAATGGATTCGCTTCTTCATGTACACATGCTCTAAAAACTCCTCAATCTGTTCATACGCATCCCTGAAATTCTCACACTCTGTTAAATCAACTTCTTCCTCCTTAATCGTTCGCATTAATCGCTCTGCATACCCGTTCTGCCATGCCTGACCGACTTCTGCCATGCTGATTCTGACTCCCGCCTTCTGCAACTGTTTCACGTATTCATTGGCCGCATACTGCACTCCCTGGTCGGAATGATGAATCTCTGGTTGCCCCTTCTCGAAGGCTTTGTTCAATGCTGTCATCGTCAAGCTTCCGTCTATACTGCGTGCTAAATGCCAACCTCGGATACTGCGGGTGTAGATGTCCATCAGCACTGCCAGGTAAACAAACTCCTGCCGTAATTTGATGTAGGTGATGTCTCCAACCCAGACCTGATTTGGACGTTCAATCTGTAAGTTCATCACCAGGTTCGATGCCGTTTGAACCCATGATTGCTATTGGTCGTCCGCTTGCGCTTGACGGGACGTTTGCCCATCAACTGCAACTCCCGCATCAACCGAGCGACGCGCTTGTGGTTGACGACATGGCCTTGGCGCTTCAACATCGCGGGGATGCGACGGTAACCATAGGTGGGCTGCGCTCCAGCAAACGCGATAATGGCTGCTTTGAGAGCCGTTTCATCACACGGCGATCGCGCCTGGTAGTAGACCTGGCTGCGGGGATAATTGAGCACGTTACACACCACCACAATTGGGTACTGTTGGTTCAAATCCATCACCGCTGCCGTTTTTGTCCGGGTTCAAGTAGCTCGATGCTTTTTTTGCAATCTCAAGCTGCATCGTCAACTGCCCGACAAGGCGCTCTAAATCAGCAATGCGCTCATTGTCTCCGCTGCTGGCACTGTCTCGCTCAAACAGGCTGGGGGCTTGCTCTAAAAATTCTTTGCGCCAGCAGTTGAGGAGATTCGCATTCAATTTGTGCGCGCGACAAATCTCAGCCGATGTCTTCTCGCCGCTGAGCACTTGCAAGACGACTTTTGCCTTAAATTCTGCGCTGTGTTGGCGACGATTTGCTGCCATAATCCTGTTCCCTTCTAGGACAAGAATTCTACTCTTAGCCTTCTGTCCGAAAGCTGGGAGTGTGGCAGTCAAACGGGCGATCGTACTGAACAAGAAGCCTGGAGCGATTTGACACTCAATTGGGTTGGGAATTAGAGGATGAGACCCGCGTCAAGAAATTATCTGGTTACTGCGCTTTAAAGTGCCGCAAAATCAGGTTTTTCATGGGCATGCCCCAGCGAGTTACTTCCCTTGCTTGCAGGAATGGGGCTACGAATCCGTGAAGCAAGAACTGATCCAGCTGTTCCTGACACGGGAGTTACCTTGATGGATGATCCAGCCCTATTCGCTCTGTTGCAACCCTGGTTTTGGTCCCGGCCGGTCAATGCATCGTTGGATTTTACGACTCAACCCATTCAATCCATTCCGGCTCATTTAGAAGCAACGATTACCCATTACGAACCTTACCGTTCCCAGGCATTACAGGATGCGCGGCTCTGGTTACAGTTACCGCTTGCAATTGGCATTGGGTTGGAAGCCATTCCGATCGAACCGTTTGAGATTCGAGCTATCGAGCGCTGGCAGGAAGCAGTGTCTCCGTTAGCTCTGCGCTTAGAATGGTCGGTCAGAATGGCAGGAGACGACATTGACTGGACAACCGATAGCATTCACTGTGTGGCACGAGAAGCAGGACACTGGCGGATCGTTGCCCTCCTTTTTGATACCCAACGAGTGAAAGTGCAGAGATCGTTACCCGTGGAATGTGACTATGAATTACATTGAATGTCCTCATACGGCTGAAACCTCACCGAGCCTTTTTCTGGCAGGGGGAATTACAGGCTGCCCCGACTGGCAGGCGATCGTGGTTGAGCAACTGAAAGAGATGCCCTTGACCCTGTTCAATCCCCGGCGATCGCAGTTTCCTATCCACGATCCTGCAGCCTCAGAAGTTCAGATTCGCTGGGAGTATGACCATTTACGAAAGGCAGATGCAATTCTGTTCTGGTTTCCGTGTGAAACACTTTGCCCTATCGTGCTTTATGAATTAGGAGCCTGGTCGATGACGACGAAACCACTCTTTGTAGGGATCCATCCCCAATATCAACGCCACCAGGATGTGCAAATTCAAACCGCGTTAGTTCGTCCAGATGTGGCGATCGCCCATTCCCTGGAGGATTTAGTGTACCAAGTTCGACACTGGTTACACTCTTCACAGCTAGACTCAAGAGGACTGATATGACGGCTCAAGTCGATGAGATCCTTCTTTTTAATGGCAACAAAACGTCGATCACATTTCATTCACCGTTGCCAAATTCACATCCGGGCATCATTAAAGTAGACAATAAAGATAGCAAAAATGTTGATCCTGTCATCGGCTCCACTGCTTGTTGGCGAGGCTATACCGACATCTGGGAGATTCAGAACGACCAACTCTATCTGATTGACATTGTGGGGTGTTACCAAATGATTGACACTAACCCAATTTTTGCCGATTGGGTTAGTGGATTGATGCATGTCCCCCAAGGCAAGCTGGTGTATTGCGATCGCTCAGGTGCCAAGGTTTACGAAATCGCTAAGTTCACAGCTAATATCCAAGTCGGGTTAATCACCCATGACATGGATAGCCTTGCAATATCCCAAAAGCTTTGTTTGGCAAGGATTGTGCAATAACTCTTACTATGGCCATTTTCCAAGACTTGATATAAGTTCACACCCGACTCGTCCAGGAACACAAAGTTGCAAGGGTTAACCCAGTCGAGCCAGCGCCAATACTCATGGCGCAGAACTTGCACCCGCTCACTGTCCTGCTCATTGGCGTATCGTGTTTTTTTGTGCTCAAGCTCAAGCGTTGGATGCAGCGATGCATCGTGACTCGGCTGACTGAAATGCCCGTTTGTTGAGTGAACTGCTCTGCTAATTCAGTTAAATAAGCATCGGGTTGAGCCTGAATCAGGCGCTGAACTAAACCCATATGTTCGTCCCGGATTTTAGGTGGATGATTGCCGCCTTTCGGTTTCGCCGTCGCTTGTCCGCTCTGGCGGTGGTGTCGCAGGAGTCGTTGGACAAAACTGGGACTGACTTGAAAACGTTGAGCCTGCTCATCGACCACTAGAGTCTACCAGAGCCTTTAGGCTATTTACCTGAAACTAGCTGTAAGTTTACGCACGAGACGGTACGGAACTGGGAAGAACGCTTTGCCGCATCACTGTTGTCATTGCAGGCAGTAATCTTCCGGAGCCTGTTCGTGTTCTGGTTGCATTAGGTTGCGTGGGAGGATGACTGTGAAAGTAGTTCCAATCCCTTCTCGACTTTCAAAATGAATTTGACCCTGGAGCAGATCTACGCAACGTTTAACAATCGCTAATCCTAGGCCTGTTCCTTGAATTCCAGACACATTCGAAGCTCTGTGAAATGCCTCAAACAATTTTGATTGGTCTTTTTTGGGAACACCAATTCCTTGGTCTTGAATATGAAACTTAGCTTGATTATCCTGGCAACTTAATGTGAAACGAACCGCACTTCCCTCGCTGGAATATTTGATCGCATTTGAGAACAAGTTGTCTAAAATATGCCGAAGTAGACCAACATCTACTTCGGCTTGAGTACAATCTCCTTCTGTCGAAAAGAGGATCTGATGGGAGCGTCCTCCGGTTAGTTGAAAAGCTTCTACAATTTCATAGCAAAATTCTTTGAGCTCAAGTCGAGTATATTCAACTTCAACCCGTCCGGATTCCGTGCGACCGAGTAAGAGGATTTCATCAAGCAAGTGAAGTGTTTGATCAATTGCATCATGAATACGTTCAAAACATTACGCTTTTTGCTCTGCTGGCGGATCGCAATCTTCTAAAAAATCAATTCCAAAACTAATTGATGATATGGGGTTACGAAACTCATGCGAAACCATTGAAATAAAACTATTTTTCATCTGGTTTAGTTCTCGTTCCTTCTCAAGAGAACGCCGGATGTTTTCCTCTGCTCGTTTGAGTTTACTAATGTCTCTCCCTTCTGCAATTAACAAAGCAATGCAGCCATTCTCACCTCTCATCGGCTTAATGGAAACGTCAAACCACCACAAATTGCCCTTTGGTGTATAGGCTTGAAGCTCTGAACGCACAGTTTCACCCTGGGAGGCTCTTAGCACCGCTTCTTGCAACCAGAACTGGGATTTTTCACTGGATTGCCAACAGGGAGCCTCCCAGATAGGCTGATTGAGAATAATTTCATGTTGAAAGCCGCAGGCTTCTCTCGTAGGCTGATTGATATCCAGAACCACACCAACGGGACTGAGTAACCCCATGAACTGAAAAGTCTGGTTGAACACTTCACGAAAACGGTGTTCACTCTCCTGCAGTCGTTTTAAGATGTGTGACCGCTCGATCGCATAGCTCACTGACTTTAGCAGTAGTTCTGCGGAGACTTGTCCTTTAACTAGATAATCCTGGGCACCCTGAGCGACTGCTTGTCGAGCAAACGACTCATCCTGTAACCCTGTTAGCACCACAATCGGGAGGTAGGGGAAAGCGGTTTGAACTTGAGTAACTGTTTCAAGCCCTTGAGAGTCAGGGAGTGAAAGGTCAAGGAGAATGACATCAAACTGAATTTGATGCAAATGATCTAAGGCAGGTTTTAGGCGTTTGGTATGAGTGATTTTCCAGGATTTTGCCTCACTATGTTGTAACAACTTCATCAATAAGGCAACATCTGCGGGGTTATCTTCCACCAACAGGGCAGAAATCACATCAGCACTCATAAACTGCCTACCTGATGTCAAGTAAATTTCAAGTCGAGAAATAAAATAGTTGAATTGCTATCTATTTCAAAGCCTATATTTCTTTGCAAAAGAATTAAATGCTCGTAGACCTTTTGTTATTTTTCCCAGATTCAGGGTGAATGACACAAAAGCTTAAAAAATCATGAACTTTGCTCAGGGGGAAGTTCGACCAAGGCAAACCAGAAATGCTCAATCGACTTGACTACCTCGACAAACTGGTCCAAATTAACGGGTTTAACCAGGTAGCAGTTGGCATGGAGTTGATAGCTTCTCAGGATATCGGCTTCGTCGGAGGAGGTTGTCAGAATCGCAACAGGGATTGTCATCAAATTGTCATCTGCTTTGATTTCAGCCAGAAGTTCACGCCCATTTTTTTTAGGTAAATTTAAATCCAGCAGAATCATATCAGGGCGGGGAGCATCAACATGTTTCCCTCTTTGATAAAGAAAATCACTGGCTTCAACCCCATCTCGAACCAGATGGATCTCGTTCAAAAACTTGCTGCCTTTTAACGTTCTTTGAATGAGAATGGCATCACTTTTGGAGTCTTCAACAAGCAAAATTTTAAGTAACCGAGCGTGGGTTGCCATCTTGAGTCCTTATTGAGAGGGGGATTGTGAAGAAGAAGGTTGCTCCCTGCCCCAGTCGGGACTCAACCCAGATCTGCCCTTGGTGCCGCTCGATGATTTTTTGGCAAATGGCTAATCCTAACCCGGTGCCAGAATATTCATCGCTGGTATGCAGGCGTTGAAAGATACCAAAGATACGCTCAGCATACCGAGGTTCTATTCCAATGCCATTATCCTGAATAGAGAACAACCATTCTTCAGCTCCTATTCTCAAGTGTGAAGAACCAGTATGGCTGAAATCATCGGTATCTTCCACTATATGGCTTCTGACTGAAATGTGAATTTGTGGATTTGCTTCACTCCGGTACTTTAGAGAATTGCCAATCAAATTTTGCAGGAGATTTTTCATTTGATTCGGATCTGCGGTGATGGTTGGCAACAGATCTGCGGTGATTGTCGCCTGGTTTTCAGCGATCGCCACTTGTAAATCATTCTTGACTCGTTCCAATAGAGCATTGCAATCAACGGGTTGGAGTTGCAGTTCATATCGCCCCACTCTAGAGTAGGTCAGCAAATCTCTGATCAACTGTTGCATCCGGGTTGCGCCATCTACAATAAACTCGATGTACATATCGGCATCGCCATCGAGTTGCTCCTTGTAATCCTGCGCCAGGAGTTGGGTAAAACTGGTAATGGCTCTCAGCGGTTCCTGTAAATCGTGAGAGGCGACATAGGCAAACTGTTCTAGCTCCTGATTAGAACGTTGCAACTCTTCGGCTAGCTTGCGGGCAGACTTTTCGGCTTGCCTCAAAGAAGTGATATCTCGTCCGATGGTCATCACCGAAACAATGGAATGATCGACTCCCCGTTCTGGCACAACATATACTTGATAACTCCTAAGTTCATCCCCATTCATTACGCTAAATTCATCAATGCGCACTTTGCCTTCGCTAAAGACGGTTTCCAGGGAAGTCTCCCAAAACTGAGCAAGGTCTTCTGGATAACCCAACTCGGATGGCGTTTTGCCCAGGAAGAATTCAGGAGGCATGCCCAGGGATTGGATACATGCGGGATTGATATAAAGGCAGTGATGCTGGCGATCGTGGCGAGTGATCACATCTGGCGTATTCTCCACCAACGTCCGAAATTCTTGCTCTCGTTGCGCTAAGAGTACATTGGTTTCCCGCAATTCTTGGGTGCGTTGTTGCACCTGCCGTTCCAGTTCATCGCGGGCGGTTCTCAAGACTTGTTCTGCCTGTTTTTGCCAGGTAATGTCTTGAGTCATGAGCATACCCAATGGTACGAATCCCTGGTCATCATACACAGGTAGGCAATGAAGACAATAGGTGCGATCGCCAAAGGGAATTTCTAGAGTCTCTGAATCACCTGAAAGTGCCGCTCTGTAAAGCGGTTCAAGAAGTTGACAGGTTTGAGGATCTAGCACTTCCCAAATGGTCTTTCCTTCGAGGGATGTCCGATCCATGCCAGCGTGAGCTAATCCCTGCCCCTCTGCCAATACATAGCGCAGGTCGTGATCAAAGAGAAACACAGCTCCATTGGGAAAGTTTTGAGCTAATGTGCGATATCGTTCCTGACTTGCTCGCAAAGCGGCTTCTGCTTGTTTACGCTCGGTGATATCCATCACGATTCCTGCCATTCTGGCGGATTGGCTTAACTCGTCATAAAACATTTGCCCAAGCCCGTTGACCCATCGCAACGACCCATCGGGCAGCAGAATGCGGTATTCAACGTTGATGTTTTTGCCTTGAGCGATCGCTTCCGTTGTTTCTTGCTCCACCCATCCCCGATCATCTGGATGCAAGCGGCTAAACCCATTCTCATAAGACGGTTCGAGACTGCCGGGTTCCAGACCAAACACCCGGTAATATTCATCTGACCAATACAAGTCATTGGTTGCGAGTTCCCACGTCCAGGCTCCGGCTTTTGCAGCGTGCAGGGCTAACGTCAACTGTTGTCCGCTGTTGCGTAATGCCAGTTCTGCCCGTTTGCGATCGGTGATATTCAAAAAGGCCCCAATACTGCCCCTTGGCTGTCCAGATTCATCTAATAAGGGAGCCGCATATTCCAGAAGCGTGACGGTTGTACCATCCTGCCACACCACATCCACTTCTAAATCTCGAATTTCAACGCCATGAGCCGCCGCATATTGGAGCGGTAATTCTTCAGGTGCCAGTTCTCGCCCATTCTGGTAAACCTTGAAGCTGGTTGGACGCTCCTCTTCGGGTGCGCTAAGAGACGCATTGACCGTAGGCGGAATCCCAAGCGCATCGGCAAAGGCAGGGTTCACTCGAATATGCCGACAGTCTGGATCTTCGGCAATGCCAATGCCGATTGGAATGACATCCAATAACGTTTGTAATTCAGTCACTCGTCGCTGGAGTTCCTGATTTAATTGCAAAATGGATGCCTCTGACTGTTTACGGTCAGTAACATCGGTAACAATGCCATCCCAAGTTGTATCGCCATTGCTTAGTCTTGTGGGAGTTGACGAAGTCTGCACCCACCGCAGTGTTCCAGAGGCAGGTAGGAGGCGAAATTCGATATTCAGTAACTCTAAATTTTCGGCAGATGCCGCAACAGCAGCGTTGACTCGTTCGACATCTTCTGGATGAACGATTTGCCAGGCCAGGCTAAAGTTTTGCTGCAAGGTTTCTGGCTCATATTCATAAATCTCTCGACATTGAGGACTAATGTAGGCGAGTTCATCGCTGCCATCCGGGTGTACCACATACTGGTAGATCGCGCCCGGAACGTTGGCAACCAAGCGCTGGAACCGTTCTTCACTCGCTCGCACTCGCTCAGTTGCTTCTTTGCGATCGCTAATATCCTGTGCCGTTCCCACCATTCGTATGGGCTGTCCATTGGTATCGTAGAAAGCTTTTCCTCTGGCAGCAATCCAGTGAATGCTATTGTCCGGCCAAACGGTGCGGTACTCGATGTTATAGTCAACCTTTTGCTCTAGAGCGTGGGTGACTGCCGCTTGGGTGAAATCGCGATCGTCTGGGTGAAGGGCATTCAAAAACGCCTCATAACTTATTGGCACATCTGGCGCAATCCCAAACAAAGTCTTGCAGCGATCGGTCCAGACCAACTCATTCTGACGGATATTCCAGAACCACATCCCTAAATCAGCCGCTTCAGTGGCTAATCGGGTACGCTCTTCTTGCTCTTGCAAAACCTGAACCGCTCGTGTGTGTTCAATGGTTGACCAGAGACGGGCAACTACTTTCTGCAGTAAGGCAACCTGATCGGGTCGCCACTCTTGTGCGGTTCTGGCATTGATGGCGAGTACAGCGACCCAGTGCCCTTCATAAAGACAGGGAATCCCCACAAAAGCGCGAATATCCTGCTCGGCAAAATTCTGAGCAAAGGGAGCGGTGTAAGGATGGGTCGCTACATCGGGAACAACAGCAGGTTGCCCCGCATGGAACTGCGTAATCATGTCTGGCAAAATAGACTCTGATAAACGAGTTACACCCACCACGCTGGAAATAGTTGGATCTCGTCGCCAGTCTTGGGTAACGATCGCCAGATCTTCCTGCACATTGACTTCGTGCCACACACAGCGCTCGACGTTGAGATATTCCCCAATGCGGCTGATGGCTTCCCAGACCATTGCATCTGTATCTGAAAGCTGGCGCAATTGCAGATCGAGGTCGCTGAGAAACTGCTCGTTGCGTTGAGCTATCTTGCGATCGCTAATATCTTCAAAAGTGCTAACCGTTGAAACGACTTGTCCATCCTGATCCAGGATGGGGGTCGCGCTAACAGAGAAAACGGTTGTTGTGCCATCTTCCCGCCGATAGTACATTTCCTTAGCTTTGACCACTTCACCCGACAAAAGGGAACGAGCGATCGGGTATTCGTCTGGTTGATACGACGGTCCATCGGCGTGGATTGCACCATACCGGACGTAGTCCTGGTACGTGTCTGAATCTATCAGGGGATGCCTCAGTAACCGACCCGCTTCTACATTGTGGAAGAGGAGCTTGCCAGAAGGAGCTTCTGCGATCGCCACCCCCACAGGCATTTGTTGGAGGATCTGTTCTAACTGATACCGCTCTACTTTTAACTGTTGGAGCAGCACCTCTACCTCGCTACGGGCAGCTTGTTCTTGTTGCAAAAGCTGCTTACGTTCTGCTGCGATTCGTTTGCTTTCTTGTAAACTGGCAGTTAACACATTGATGATGAGACCCACCCCTAAAACGAAAAATAGCCAGAGGAACTCAGAAAAACTTGAGATGCGGATTTGGCGAGTAGGGGGGATGAAGTAATAATTAAGTGCCAGTGCAGATAAGACAACCGCTACAATTCCGGGTCGCCTCCCGCCATACCATGTGGTAATCGCGATCGCCATATAAAAGAAAACTCCGGTGGTTTGAGCCAAAATGGTTTCTAACCAAAGAGTTAGCAGGAGGGCAATTACCGTTACACCGATCGCCACACCATAGGTCAAAAATCGCCGAATTGTGATCATTTTTGATGCCTGCTATGATGCAATTTTTAGAAAAGCACAATGGAGAACTGTTTGCTATATCACTAATCTGCCGAAATCATTAGCGTTGGCTGGTTGTGTTTCACAGTTGTGGTTTTTTTTGGTGGCTGGTGCGGAGCGCGCCCCCCCCCCCCCCCCACCACACACATCCACATGTCTAGAACATTACCGCAGAAACTAATGCATCTGGTTCGATCGGCTTAGGCACATGCTGTTGATAAATGGAAGTCAAGTAGGTACTTGACTTCCATTTATCAACTTTCGATGGGCAGTCGAATCAAAAACTCACTCCCCTGCCCAACCCCAGACTGAACCTCTAAACTGCCACCGTGCTTCTCTACTACAATCTGCCGCGAGATCGCCAACCCTAATCCTGTGCCTTTGCCCACTCCTTTCGTCGTGAACAGATGGTCAAAAATCTTCGCTTGTACCTCCTCGCTCATGCCCCTACCGTTGTCTCGAACTCGGATTAATACTTGGTCACCCTCGCGCTCCGTACAGAGAGTAATTTGCTGAGGCTTCGCATTCAACTCCTCACATGTTCGGGCTTGTGCCATTTCATCAAACATATCAATTGCATTCGCCAAGACGTTCATAAACACCTGATTCAGTTGTCCTGGGAAACAGTAAACCAAGGGTAGGTCGCCATAGTTGCGGATAACATCGATCTCAGGACGCTGCTCATTCGCTTTGAGCCGATACTTGAGAATCAGCAGCGTACTTTCGAGTCCTTCATGCAGATTGGCACTCACTTTGTATTCGGTATCGGCACGGGAGAAGGTGCGGAGGCTCGTGCTGATGTTTTTGATTCGGTCAGTTGCTTGTTCCATCGAGTTGAGGAGCTTGGGTAAGTCTGCCAGCAAATACTCTAGATCAATGTCTTCTGCGTTGTCTTGAATAGGAGCCACTGGATTGGGATAGTGTTGCTGGTAGAGAGTCAGGTGTCCGAGTAGTTCGCTAACAGAGTCTTTGGCGTTGTTGATGCTGCCATTGAGGAAGCCGATGGGATTATTGATTTCGTGAGCAACCCCAGCGACTAAATTACCCAGGGATGCCATTTTTTCGCTTTGAACAATTTGCAGTTGGGATTGTTCCAATTGTTGGGCATAGCTTTGGGCTTGCTGGTAGAGTCTGGCATTTTCGAGGGAAATGGAAGCTTGGGTGCAGAGGAAGTTGAGAATAAGGATGCGATCGCCCGTAAACACGCCACTGGTGGCGCAATTTTCCAGGTATAAAATAGCCCGCAAATTTCCTTGGTTGAGAATCGGCAAACACAAGACACTCTTAGGCTGATGGTGGTGCAGGTAATCGCCAATCACGGGTAAGTCAGTATCGAGATCATCTATAACAACCATTGTCATCATGTTCTTCACATACTGAATTAACTTCACGGGGATGCTGGGGTTATTCTCCAGGGGCGCAGATTGCAGCGTTACCTGTTCTAGATCCGCCATCACCTGTACTTGCCATTGGTTGTTCTCACAGAGCATCAAAGCGCATCGGTCTGCCCCAGAATTTTCGATCATCGTCTGAGTCAGGGTTTGCAGTAGCTCATCCAGGGCGATCGTGCTGGCAAAGGTTTGAGACATTTGCAGCAGGGTCGTAAAATCGAGGGTTTGGTTAATGCTGCTGCTGGAACTTTTTTGAGAGGTGGAATGAAGTGAGTAGGCAGGATCTACGATCGCTGCCAAGGTTTCTAAAACGGTGAGAGGCTGGTTGGTGGCTTGCAGGATAGGTTGCAGCAGTTGGGGATAGCGTTTTTCTAAGTCGATGACTTTGGCTTTGGCGCCCCAGCGGGTATAGCAGTAATAAGCTTCTTGCATGTAACCAGCGGCAACTTTTTCTTTGCCCCAGTCAAGGTAGAACTTGGCGGCGAGTTCGTTGGCAAGGCTCTCTTCTTGCAAGAATTGATTCTCTTTGGCAAGGGAAATAGCCCGGTCATAAAGATCTCCAGCTAGGTATTTATTATCTGTAACCCGATATTGCTCAGCTTCTATCAAATAGAATTTATGTAAGTAGTTTGTGGGCGCATATTCTGACCATTGCTGCAATTTCTGTTGATTGCTGGTGATGCGATCGCTGATTGAATTATCCGAATGATTCGTCCTCACCAAAGACATTTGAATCAAAGAGTCATAAAAATAGAAAACTGGGACAGCAAACATCCCGGTCACACCATCTAAATACTCTAAAGCCAGATCAGCATCATTTACAGCTGGATCATTTCTGCCAAATAAATAGTTCAAAGTCATTCTATTGGAATGCAAGATATGCAGCCCCAACCTATCATTGGCATGTAATAGCTTTAACAACAATTGCTCTTCACTATATCGATTGCCTTGAAGATCGCATGGGCTAAAGGCGTGACCCATCAGATTTGCCACTAGTAGTCGGTATAACCCGTTCCAATAAAATGAAGCTTCTTGCCTTAATTGATGAATTAATTGGCTACAAGTTTCCATGTATTCTGCTGTGACTTGTAGGTCTTCACCCATGTAGAATAGATGACAAGACTCGAAGAAAATACAATAAGCAGTAAACTCCAAATCACCGCTTTCTAGTCCAGCTTGATACCCTGATTTCAAATCTGGTAATGTCACCTTGAGATGTTCGTGCCAGTGTCTAATATACCCACAATCGATCGCCAGAATTTTTGCCTTGAGTTTATTTGCATTTAATTTTGACAACAACTGTTTAGCCAGATTGCTGACTTGATACCCTAATTTAATATTCTGAAAAACACCACATAGGATCAATCCATAACCACTATAAGCAAAGGCAGAAAGATAAGTGTTTCCATATTTAATGGATAAATTAACTTGAGCAAAAACAATCAACGGATACAGAGTTGGCGTTGTCTTAAACACCGAGGGAGCTATACTTGAGAGAATTAACATGGCTCCTAGCTTCTCTGGATCGGTCATTTCCGGCAGCAAAATGAGATTTTCAAGTTTTTCTTGCTGCACGTTGTTAGATGTTTCTGTTAATCCCTGTTGAATATCAGCAAAAGTTGGCTGTTCAGGAAACTCTACACCCAGGAGTTGTAAAATTTGAAGCCCCATCTCAACAGCTTCTTGGAGATGCATCTGGGCTGCATAAGCTAGAATCTTAATTTCATAAACTTTGATTTTATCAAGGAGTGACGTGGCAGATTGTAAAACAACTTCCGCCAGTTGCTGCATTTGCTCGAAATTCGTACAAAGGTAAGCAGCTTCTGTTGCTTCCACGTACAACGTTAGGGTGAGATCATAATTATTTTGCCAGCGATCGCCATCTAAAAGATTGATGCCAACTGTCAAATACTTCAAGGCTATTGCATAGGCATTGGCAGCTTTAGCTTTCCGAGCTGCTAAAAGATTTAAACGAGTCAGTTGATTTTTGATGATTTGATCATCAGCTAACTCCATCCCATAATTTAACTGATTCACAATGTCGAAAATCTTTTCTGACTGTTGGGACTCTGGAATTTTATTTAATAACAATTGACCAATGGAGTAGTGAATTGATTGCTTTTCTTGATCTGGAATGAGGGAATAAGCGGCTTGTTGAATGCGATCGTGGAGGAATTTGTAGCGAACGGTAATCTCACTTCTGCGATCGCTGCCCGCTGGGTCATTTCCCTGGAAAAACTTGTAAGTTTCATTCTGCGGAATGACCAACCCTTCTTGTAAGGCCTTCCACAAAGCAGTCGCAACATTGGTTTGGGATTGTTCAGAAACGATCGCCAGCGTCGCCAAGTCAAACTGGTTGCCCATACAAGCTGCTAATTTGAGCACCTGTTGTGTTTCCACGGGTAACTTCTGTAATTGCAGAGCCATAAACTCCACCACATCATCTGTGAGAGCGAGGCCATTGACTTGAGTCATATCACATTGCCAATAGCCCTGGTTTCGCTGAAAGGTAATGCAGCCCTCATCATACAGAGCCTTGAGAAACTGGGTGGTAAAAAAGGGATTGCCCTGGGTTTTACGATTGACCAGTTGAGCCAGCGGTTGTGCCAGTTCTCGGCTACACCTTAAGGTATCGGCAACCAGATGATTTGTATGCTCCAGCGCTAATGGAGTCAGGGTAATCATGTTGACGACCAAATCTGCTTTCTTCAGTTCCTCGATCGTCAACATCAAGGGATGGGCGGGCGAGACTTCGTTATCCCGATAAGCACCCAACACCAGCAGATATCCACCGCTTTCCATCAACACTTTCAGCAACTGAAGCGAAGCTGAATCTGCCCACTGCAAGTCATCTAGAAAGATCGTCAAGGGATGGGCGGCGGTGCTAAAAACCTGAATAAACTTCTGGAACAGTAAGTTAAACCGATTCTGCACAGCACTGCCCGATAGTTCTGGTGCGGGTGGCTGTTGACCAATCACATTCTCTAGCTCTGGAATCACCTCAATCAAAACTTGTCCATTGTCGCCTACTGCTTCGAGAATTTGAGCCTGACATTGAGTTAATTGAGCATCGGGTTCCGAGAGCAATTGACCCATCAAATCCCGCAGTGCCTGAACAAACGCCGACAGGGGAATGTTGCGGTTGAACTGGTCAAATTTACCTTTGATGAAGTAGCCTTTTTGCTGGGTAATGGGTTTGTGGACTTCATTGACTACAGCAGTCTTACCAATACCGGAAAAACCCGCCACTAGCATGAGTTCTGATGCTCCTTGAGCAACTCGATCAAAGGCTTTGAGTAATACTTGAACTTCGGCTTCTCGACCGTAGAGCTGTTCGGGAATCAAGAAGCGATCGCTCACGTCCCGCCGTCCTAGCACAAACTCTGAAATTGTTCCTGTGTTCTCCCACTGTACTAAACACTGCTCTAAATCATGTTTCAGCCCCAGCGCACTCTGATAGCGCTCTTCCGCATTCTTCGCCATCAGTTTTGCCACAATCTTGGACAGGGGCAGCGGGATACCTGCGGTCACTTGATGCAGGGGCAGGGGCACTTTCGCGATATGACAGTGCACCAGTTCCAGGGGGTCAACCGACTCAAACGGCAGTTGACCGCTCAGCAGTTGATACAGGGTGACTCCAAGGGCATAGAAATCGGTTCGATAGTCAATGCCGCGATTCATCCGTCCGGTCTGCTCAGGGGCAAGATAGGCGAGTGTGCCTTCCAAGACGTTGGGGTTAAGAATCTCTTGTGTCTCTCTCGGCAACAAAGAGGCGATGCTGAAGTCGATCAGCTTCACCTGTTTTGACTGGGGATGAAGCAGGATGTTGGCGGGTTTGATATCTTTGTGAATGACACGGTGTTGGCTCAACTCATGCAGGATCTCCGCCAGTTGAATGCTGATTTTCAGCACGTCTGGTAAGTCTAGTTGCTTCCCTGATTGCTTTAGGTAATGCGATAGGGAAACACTGCCTACATCTTCCATCACGAGCAGGGAGCGGCTGCCCCAGGTTTCCAGTCTTAGGGGGTGAACAATGCCCGCGATCGGCAGATTCTTTGCAACTGTATATTGGTTGCGGAACTGCACGAGTTCCGCGAAAGTTGGATACTCGCACAGTAGCTTGAGGACAACCGGACGCTGTGTGGAGGTTTGGATGGCGCGGTAGACGGTCGTTCTCGATCCCTGATACAGTTGCTCAACAATCAAGTAGCCGGGAAGAGCAATTAATGAAGCAGAAGAGACGTGATCTGGAAGAGTCATGGCTGCGGCTGAGCTATCCTGAATCAGGTTGAATTCCTCATTAAATATGCCCACTATCGGGGCTCAAATAATTACTCGTCGTAATGTTCTAGACCCGTAGGCTAATTCAGTACGTTAAAGGGCACTTCTCACCTGTTGAAGTCTACGGAGCTGCACCGATCGCGCCCGTTGTGCCATCAGGCAGACCACACAGATTGATAGTGCTCAAGATGTAATGTATAGAGAAGAAAAGTTGCGGTCAAACTCATTAAGCCACCGACTTCGCCCGGGGTGTCTGACTTCTGAGAAAATCAACTGTCTGGATTCAAACAGATATGGGTAGGGAATGCGATCGCCCAATCTCTCGATGCCAGTAAAGCCGATCGGGTGTATTCCATTCCTGCATATTTATGTTTAGGCTTACCAAGTCCGATCGGCACTGAGCTAGATCTGGAGGAACTCAAAGGACAATTGCTACCCGCCCAATCAGTCTTACCACCAGAATGATACTCACGAAATCAATCCATCAATTGCTTCAGCAAATTTTGCACTGTCCTTATGCGGGTTCATGCAGCAGTTGTATCTGGAGAGCAAAGCGCTGGAACTACTAACAATTCAATTCGCTCTGTGGACAGAGACCCCACCATAGGCTTCGATCTCGCTTTGTGCCCAGGATATTGAACAACTGTACCAGGCAAAGAAGATTTTAATTGAGCAAGCAACGGATCCTCCGTCTTTAATCGACTTGGCGCGACAGGTCGGACTCAACGATCACAAGTTGAAACAGGGGTTTCGTCATGTGTTTGGCACGACTGCCTTTGGCTATCTTCGCGACCATCGCCTTCAACAAGCTAAGGAATTGTTGCACGACTCTAACCAGACAATCGCCAAGATTGCTACAACCGTCGGTTACAAAAGCCCAGAAGCTTTTTGCAATGCCTTTCGCCGCAAGTTTACCATCAGCCCTAGAGCATATCAGTTGAGCCAGCGAGGCTAGGTTGAAAGCCAACGGGGTGTTGCAAAAAGTCCGCCTTGCGCAGAAAAAACTCCGTCTCGCGCAGATGATGAAACTCGCGTTGGGCGATTTACAGTGCAGCATCACAAACTGACAGGATCTGGGGTCAAGCCAGTGGGGATCGTGCAATGGCAGTTTCTCTATCGGTGGCTCTACGGTTTCGTCGAACCTCAAAGCGGCCTCCTAGTTCATGGAGTTCTCATATCTCAATGGTGCTTGTTTTGAGGTTGCTCTAGTTCACTTTGCTGCTCAGTTCCGTCAAGACTTGCATGTCATCTAACTGGATAATGCTAGAGCCCATCAAGCCGACAGCTTAAACGTTCCTGACAACGTTATTCTGTTGTTTCAACCTCCCTACTGCCCTGAAGTCAACTCAATTGAGCGATTGTGGCACGACCTCAAGCGGGCCTTGGCATGGATGCGTTTTGAGTCGATCGCTCAACTGCAGCAAGCGATTACTCGATGGGTGAACCAACTGTCACCTCAGGAGGTGAAATCTCTGAAATAGTGGGATTGGATCGTGGATGCTCTATGTATAGTCGGCATTTAGAGAATTAGTATAATCAGCAATCATTAAAAACCAGACCCTAAAGCCCTGTGCGGTCGGTATAGGGCTTTAGGGTCTGGTTTTTAATGATGTCGAGCAACTAAGAGGATACTTTAAAAGTGCCAGTTACCTTCCAAACCGCCCCCGACATCCCCCAAAATTGGGGAACTCTGAATGAAAAATAGGATTCGGAAGCCCTCTAGAATTGGGGGGTTGGGGGGCCGAAGGCAGAACATTTGACACGTTTCAACCACCCTCTAACGAATGTCGTCTCTCAGCTTGTAACCCAATTACTTGAGCGTGCCATACAATTTGGGATTAGGAGTAGGCGCCTCTCCAACAGGACCCAGCGGCTCAGGATTTTCCAGGTATTCAAATTGCCCCTTACCGTCCGGGCTAGGCCCCTGTGCCCATTGTCCTTCCTGACTCTCAGTACCTTCCGACAAGTTCCAAAACTGGTAAGATGCATCCTGTTTCTCCAACTCTTGGGGAAACTTGCTAGGAACTGGCAATCCTTCTAGCCCGTCTGCTTTCAGCTCTTCGATCGCTGCCAACCACTGATTTTGGTGCATCGTGTCCCGCGCAATCATATAGCTCAGTGTGTCCTTCACACCCGGATCAGTGGACATCTCGTACATGCGAACAGCTTGTAAACGGCCTTGAGCCTCGGCCTGCACATTCGACAAAAAGTCGGCCATCAAGTTGCCAGAAGCCACAATGTAGTTACCATTCCAGGGATATCCTACGCTGTCGGCAGGCATGGCACCGCCACCGGATACGATACTGTGCTTGGGACTCATACTGCCCATAATGATCTCTTCAGTTTTCATGCCACCCATTACCCCTTCTACAATCGGATCCTTGATAGCATTTTCCTGAACATCTGGAGGTGCTTTATCGACAAGATGGGCAATCATGTTGGCTAGCATTTCGATGTGCCCTATTTCTTCCGTACCAATGTCCAGCAGCATATCTTTGTATTTAGCTGGACCACGGCAGTTCCAACCCTGGAAGAGATATTGCGCCATCACAGACATTTCACCGAATGGGCCACCGATCAATTCTTGCAGTTGCTTGGCATATACCGGATCTGGCTTTTCGGGTTTCGTAAAATATTGCAAACGCTTCTTATGGTAAAACATGGATACCCTCTATTCAGGAGCTTCAAAAAAAGAAAAAAGTTTTGCTTTTTCCTTTTCTCCATCGTTGCGAGGTATCAACAGTTTCTCCTCTCTCAAAAGGGCAATTAATTCCCCTTTTTGTCGATCTGTTTCTATAGCTGTACGTCTTAATGGTAAAAGAGAATATTTGGCTTCTCTGTGTTTATGTATTGCTGTGTTTGCCTACATGATCAATAGAGTCGCAATCACTTCCTTTTTGGCTTCAAAAGACTATAGGTCAAGGAATTCAAGGAGCAGCTTTTTTTGTTTGACGATGTAATAGCCGTATTTAAAGGATGCTTGAATCACATCACAAAATGTCGTGTCTGCTTGCCATTAATACGGCATAAACTAATACATCACAAACTTCATGCGGAATAACGAAAGGCTTTTGCGGACTCATCCAGAAATCTGTTGGCACAAGAGATGATTTAACCATTCAATTTAGCTGATCAATTTCATATCTTTGCCCGTCAATTGTCCTGCTTGGTTTGTTTGAATCTAATTTTTTTCTTGAGATGAATGACGTGATATTGCTTGAAGGCTGTTAAGGGTTGTTTATCCCCTGATGCAGATAAAGACATAACTTCCCCATTTTCTCCCACTTGAGCTTGATACGTTGATGTATCACCATTCGTGTTGACGAAATCAATTTGAACCGCGACCCCATCGGGCTTTTGAAGGTTATGGGATTCGGTCGCTGGTATTGTATTTTCGGCTTTAAGATAATTGAGCCAGTCCCAACCTTCGCGTATCCAAATTTCACGTTCAACAATTTGAGCAAGTTGAGTCAGCCCAGCCCAACCTCGATAAAATGGCGATAGGTCTTTTACTGACCCTGTTCGACTGATTAACGTATCTAAGACGTTGGGTTCTAAGCGTCCCCAGTATCGCCCTTCTGGTAAATCTAACAACGTTGGCGCAAATCGGTGTCCACCAAAGTGACTGCATTGCCACACACGCAGTTTTCCATTGGAGTGACGTGCGTAATCTCGTTTTAACGTCTGGTAAATTGGATAGCCAAATCGAGCGCAGGCAATATCCACATTCCCGTGGGTGCACACGAACAAATCCCGAATGGTTTGAGTCTCTTGACGGTAGACTTCAAATTGAGGCAGGTTTTGTGAGCGAGTGAGTAGGGCTGTTGCTAAGGCTGGCAGCATTTCCGTTGGAATACAAAATTCCTGTTTTTCAAACTGAGCAAAGAATTTTGCAGGCCGACGATAGTAAAGCACACGAGTTGATCCAGGCTGCGAATATTCTTGATTGGGGGCGATCGCCAGTGCTTGAATTTTCATTCCCTCGAGGCTCATTTTTTGGATCAACGCCATAATCGGCTGAACTTTCGGATCTTCTCGCAAAGATTTCTCAGTCCAGGGGAGGGCCAGTTCTACGATTAGCCAATGATCATAGGTTCCTGCAGTACCGATTGGGTCTTCTCCGCTGTTTTTGGAAACAACAGAACAAAATCGGCAATTACCTAAAGTTTGAGACTCAGACATGGGGATTCCTCATATCAACGGAAGGCTTGGGGGGGAGGCTTGGGGACACTGTTTGAGCCAAAAATGGTTTCAAAATTGACAAGAGTTGGGCTTGGGTAGAGTGGATGAAAAAATGATCCCCCGGAAGGAGGTGAAGGAGAAAAGTAGAGTGGGTCTGTTCACGCCAAGCTTCTAAATCCGCCAAACTGACTTTTGGATCGTCCTGTCCACCAAATGTTGCGATCGCACAGTTCAACACAGGTGACGCTGCATAGGCAAAGGTTTCGATTACCGCAAAATCGGCTCTTAAGGTGGGCAACAGAATTTGCATCAGTTCTGCATTGGCAAGAACGGGCTCAGGGGTTCCATTAAACTCGCGTAGTTTCTGCAAAAATTCAGAATCAGGTAAGGCATGAATGGGGGAACCACAATTGGGAAGATGGGGTGCAGGACGGCCAGCAACCGCCAAACATGTGGGGGTGAGCTTGTAAGTTTGACTCAAAAATTGAGCTAATTCAAAGCTCAACAAGGCCCCCATACTGTGCCCAAAGAAGGCAAACGGTATGTCGAGATAGGGCAACAGCGCCTGAGCTAAATCCTGGATGAGTGGGGTCAATCGTGTGTAGGGGGGTTCTTGAAAACGGGAACCCCGTCCGGGTAACTCAATCGGGCAAACCTCGATGGAGGGCAGCAATGGTGCTGACCAAGCACGAAAGCTAGAGGCCCCTCCACCAGCATACGGTAAGCAGAACAGGCGTAATTTAGCCGCAGGATTTGGTTGTGGGCAAGTAATCCAGGGATTTGCTTTGATGGTTGTCATGGTATTTCATTCGTTCATCCCTCAGCAGATGCCGCTTCCATAGTGTTTCGAAGACTTAACGGACGCATATCCGTCCAAACTGTTTCAATGTAGTCCAGGCATTCTTGCTTGGTGCCACTCTTTCCGACTGTTTGCCAGCCGAAGGGAAGGGGGCGATCGCTAAACCAGATTGAATATTGCTCCTCATGGTTGACGACAACTTGGTAAAGCATGACATCGTCGAGTTCAGTAGCCATAATTTCCTCCAAAATTTGTGCAAACGAAAATTGTGCAAACGAATGATCGAAGCAAGATATCGAAACACGATTTAGCCTTGGTTGGCCGCCGTAGGATCTGGCACTGCAAAATTGAGAACTTCTTTGCAGAAAATAATCCACTCGGGAGAGACACAATCAAAGACAGGGTCCTCATTGAGAAAAACCCCATGGGTGACGACATAGTTTTCTTGAAGATAGAGAATGTCATCATCAGTCATCTCTTGGCTCACTGCACCAGTTTGCTCATCCAGTCCTTGCTGATCTGAACGAGTAGATCGAACCTGCTCAGCCCATTGATCAAACTGTCGCAGTTGTTTCAGCAAGTAAGCTTTGCAGTATTTTCCCATCACCTTCTGTTCGCTTGCGTTCATGATTTTACTCCTTTGGGGTGTACACAACTGGGGGCATCCAGAAATCCACTTTGCACAAAATAGGAAAAGTAAGTTTGTAGCAGGTGATCATCAACCGGGGGACAGATTATCGATGTTTTTGCCAAGACTTGGATAGTTTCCTGACAATCAAACCGAGTCGTCGCGGGGGAATCTTCTCGATTGCCATTGTCAACATCTGGAAATGGCGTAGTAGACAAAGAAACGGATGGATTTGACATAAAGCGTGGCAAGTAAGGATACAATGCATTTCCTTGTGATTGAGCAACCTGAACTAAATGAGTTCGCCATGCTTCATAATGTTTTACCTTCAGGGAATAACCAGATTGATTTACCATCCAATGAAGCAACTGGTTCGCTGAAATAGGATGGGGATTGACTAGATGAAAAGCTCGCCCAAAAACAGAGTTTTGGGTGGATAGGTAAACGATCGCCCGACTGACATAATCAATGGGAGTCATATCAATCCAACTATTGTTTTCGGGCTCTGGAACGCTACCTAGCTGAATGCATCCTTTGATCAAATGTGACATGAAATCATCAAGATTACACTGCCCCGTTTGGCTATCACCTGTAATCCGTCCGGGGCGATAAATGCAGACGGGAAGCCCCCTTGAGCCAGCAATTGAGACTAGCTTTTCGGCAACCCACTTACTTTGGGCATAACCGCTCTTTAGTTGATGCCCCTGTTGCGGATCATCAGATTCGAGCACTCGATCTTTCCCTTGGCGATCGCCTTCAGAGAAGACACTAAACGTGGAAATAAAATGAACCGGCTTCGGTTGGTGCAAACAAGCTAATCTTAGTACTTCTTGGGTACCTAAAACATTGATTGATTTTAAGTTGGCGTAGCTATATACAAAGTTGACCCATGCCCCACTGTGGTAGATAACATCAATTTGCTGAGATAGGGTAGAAAACTGTTCCTCTGTGAGCCCTAAGAGCGGTTTTGCCAAATCTCCCACAACTGGAATGATTCTGGAACAAAACTCATCTTGCCACAGCGAGAAAGATGACAACTTTTGAGTCAGCTTGTGCATTCCCTGCTCTTGGCTAGCAGCCCGAACCAGACAATAAACGGAAGCCTGGGTTTGTTTCAGCAATTCTGCCAACAGGAAAGCGCCAAGAAATCCAGTAGCCCCAGTGAGGAAAATAGCGGTCGGATTTGACACACAGTTCTCTGCGCTTGCGGGCTGGATAGCTGGGTCTAAACCAATCTCTGCCTGTAAATCTACAGGATTCTCCGACAGAAAAACAGCACTTCCAAATTGTTGAACCCTGTCAATGAGGGTGGCTTGGTGAGTCAGGACAGATGTTTCGAACAAACGTCGTAGTGGCAGGTCGATATGGAAGGTTTCGTTGATCTGGTTTAGGAGTTGAATTGTGAGAACAGAATGTCCGCCTAGATCAAAAAAATTATCTTCAATGCTGACCTGTTCCAGATTGAGTAACCCTTTCCAAAGATGTGCAAGCTGTTGTTCGGTTGGGGTTTGTGGGGCAGTTCTATGGGCAGCCTGGGAAGCATCAACAGGGGTGGGTTTGGGTAATGCACGGCGATCAAGTTTGCCATTGGGAGTTAGGGGAAAGGCCGACAGCCGCACAAAGATTGATGGAATCATGAATGCTGGCAGTCGAGATTTGAGAAAGGTTCGGAGTTCCTGAGCATTCAGCGGTTCAGACTTAAACACCAGGTAGGCCACCAGGCTGTTTTCACCAGAAGCATCTTTCTGCGCAACCACAACGGCTTGTTGAACTTGGGGATGCTGGTTCAGGGTGATTTCAATTTCGCTCAGTTCAACCCGGAATCCCCGAATTTTAGTCTGGTGATCAATTCGTCCTAAGAATTCGAGGCTTCCGTCTGGGTGATAGCAAGCGAGATCGCCTGTGCAATAAAAGCGCCGACCTGGAACTTGGCTAAACGGATCGGGGCCAA
This sequence comes from Leptolyngbya sp. AN02str, assembly GCF_050565595.1. Lineage (NCBI taxonomy): Bacteria > Bacillati > Cyanobacteriota > Cyanophyceae > Leptolyngbyales > Leptolyngbyaceae > Leptolyngbya > Leptolyngbya sp. AN02str. The sequence goes on from NZ_JBNXVR010000004.1 coordinate 119,616, forward strand.
ATTTTTCAGCGGTGAGGCGAGGTTGGTGCAAGTAGTCGCGAGCGATTCCATCTCCGGCGATGTAGAGTTCTCCCGGAACGCCCATGGGCACAGGTTGCTGCTGGGCATCGAGCAGATAAAGTTGAGTATTGGCAATGGGCTGACCTATCGAAATGCGATCGCCCTCCGTCACATTCTGACAGGTTGACCAGATCGTTGCCTCCGTTGGGCCGTAAAGGTTCCACAGTGCGGCACAGCGCGATCGCAACGCTTGAGCTAAATCTGGAGAGAGGGCTTCTCCTCCGCATAATGCGGTTAGATTCGCCTTGCCTGTCCACTTTGCCGCCAGCAACAAACGCCAGGTTGCCGGAGTTGCCTGCATGATAGTGACATTCGAGGTGTTGAGCAGGTTGGCGAGCTGCACTCCATCCGCACTTACCGCCTGGCAAACGAGCATGACCCGGGCACCCACCGTTAGCGGTAATACCAGCTCTAACACCGCAATATCGAAGGAAAGAGACGTGATTGCCAACATCGTGTCGTGTTGGGTGATTCCAGGTCGCTGCTGCATCGAACACAGAAAATTGACAACCGCTTGATGGGCAATTTGCACCCCTTTGGGCTGCCCAGTGGAACCGGATGTATAAATAACATAGGCAAGATGTAGCGGTTGAACCAGACACGATGGCTTGGTCTTACTGTGAGTGGCGATCGCCTCCTGATCGCGATCAAGGCACACCGTTACGACCGGCAGCGACAGCAGCGATAGCAGCGAAGATTGAGTTAGCAATACTGAAATTTGGGCATTTTCAGCAATGAAGGTCAGACGCTGGAGCGGGTAGGTTGGATCAATGGGCACGTAGGCCCCCCCCGCCTTGAGAACCCCTAACAATGCAATGAGCAAATCGAGCGATCGCTCTAAGCAAATACCCACCCGCACACCTGGACGGACGCCAAGCTGTTGAAGGGAATGGGCAAGTTGGTTGGCTCGTTGGTCAAGCTGCTGATAGGTCAGCTGTTGATCTTGAAACGTGACTGCAACGGCATCTGCATGTTGCTGCACCTGCGCTTCAAACAAGTGATGAATACACGCGTGACGTGGGTACTCCTGTTGAGTTTGATTGGGAGTGATGAGTAGTGTTTGTCGTTCGGCATCTGTCAGCAGGGAAAGGTGCCCCAATTGCTGTTGAGGATTGGCCGCAATCTGCTCAAGGAGGGTTTGCAAATGTTGCAACAGTTGTTGAATGGTTGAGACATGAAAGCGATCGCAGTGATACCCCAATTCCAGGGTTAACGTTGCCCCTGCCGCCGCCACCAAGCTCAGCGGATAGTGAGTTTGGCTCACCGATTGTCCAGCCTGAATGTGTAAGGGAAGTTCAGACTGTTGCAGCGTTGAGTCGATCGGATAATTTTCAAAAATAGCCACATATTCAAACAGCGGCACTCCTTTTGGCATATCACTCCACGACTGGATTTGAACCAACGGCGCGTATTCATAGTTCCGCATTTCCAGTTGATGGCGCTGAAGCTGCTGAAGCCAGGGTCCCAACCATGCATCGGGCGACACCTGCAGCCGCAGCGGCAAGGTGTTGATAAATGGCCCAACCATCTCTTCTGCCTGCCGCAAATCGGTGGGACGACCTGAAGAGGTCACTCCAAAGGTGATGTCTGATTCGCCACTGTATCGGCTCAGGAGTAGACTCCAGGCAGCGATCACCAGGGTATTGAGCGTGACGTGCTGCTGTCGTGCCAGCGTTTTTAGGGCGGTGGTGGTGGATTCTGGCACATAAATCCGCTGAGTATCAGAGCGTGGGGTTTGGTGCGGCCCTGTGGGAGCCCGATCGACATGGAGCCGGGTTGGGGCGTTCATGCCCCGCAGCGCAGTGCGCCAAAACTGTTCGGCCTGGGCGCTGTCTTGCTGCCGCAGCCAGTGAATGTAGTTGCGGTAAGGGGGCGGCGCAGGCAGGACGGGTGAGGTTTTTTGGATGCTGGCTTGGTACAGCGCAAAAATTTCCTTTAACACCAGCATGCGCGACCAGCCATCCAACAGGATGTGGTGTTTGCTAAAGATAAATTGATACTTTTCGTCGGCGAGACGAATTAGCCTTAACCGCAGGAGGGGCGGTTGGGTGAAGTCAAATCCTTGCTGGCGATCGCATGTCAACAGACTATCCAATTGGTGCTGCTGTTCGGCTTCAGTGCGATCGCGCCAATCCTCTTCCTGCCAGGGCAAAGGCACCTGATGATGAACCACTTGCACCGGTTTTTTCAGTTTTTCCCAGTGAAATGATGTTCGCAAAATTGGATGGCTGGCGATCGCTTGCTGCCATGCCTGTTTGAATGCTTCGACATCAAGCGGCCCCTGAAGGGTGACACTGTTTTGGTCGAAATAGGCTTCGGAGTTTGGGGCATACAGCGCATGAAACAGCAGCCCTTGCTGAATGGGAGACAGTTCGTAGATATCTGCAATCTTGTTTGCAGTCGGCTTTGAGTTCATTTTGAGTCCATATCCAAGGTGGTGGGATGGTGGGTCAGTCTTGAGGTTGCTGAGCGCACTCACATCAGTTGAGAGAGGAGTTGATCTAGATCGTCCTGGTCTAACTGCGCATCTGGAAAATCGGAAGGCGTAAACCCGACAGCGCAACCCGATTGGCAATGTTGAATCAGCGATCGCAGCGCCACAAGATACTGTTGAGCCAGTGCCTCGATCGTTTCACGTCGATGAATTGCCGTGCTGTAGCGCCATTGCACCGTCAACTGTTCCTGGGTAATCAGGCTGTTAATATCCAACACATAGGCCCGCTGGCTGGAGGGATCTCGTCCCATATCGGCAGTTTCGGCCATCGTCGTGTCTGAGGAAAATAACGGGGTTTCCACAATGCCTTGCTCGGTTTGCCCAAGATAGTTGAACCGAACTTGAGATGGGGGAAGCTGCTGCATTTGAATCGTCGTTTGCGACGGGCTTAACCAACGCAACAGACCGTAGGAAATACCCTGATTAGGAACTTGCCGGAGCTGTTCTTTGATGGACTTAATGGCGGCTTCGGGCTGGTGAGAGGGGAGGTGCAATCGCACGGGAAACAGAGTTGTAAACCAGCCCACCGTGCGAGAAATATCAATCTCCTCAAATAATTCTTCTCGGCCATGTCCTTCTAAGTCGACCTGCACCACGGATGACCCCGTCCACTCAGCCATAACCTGAACCAAGGCCGTCAATAGAATGTCGTTGATTTGGGTTTGGTAGGCGGCAGGCACCTCGTGCAGCAAGGCGTGTGTGTCGGGAATGGGCAGTAAGCTGGTGACGACCTCCATTTGGGCAATGGTATTTTGTCCCGGTATATCTTGTCCCGGTATCCCGTCAACCGGAAGGGCAGGAATTGGCTCCTGTAACCGAGTCAGCCATGCCTGCAACTCCTGCTCCAGTTCTAGAGATTGAGCATGGTGGTGCAGTCGCTCTGCCCAGGTTTTGAAGGATGTTGTTTTGGCGGGAAGCTGAACGGGCTGTTGTTGCTGGAGTTGCTGATAAACTTGCTGCAAGTCAGAAAGAAGAATTCGCCAAGATACTCCATCCACAATCAGGTGGTGGCTAATGAACAAAAGGCGCTGGGGGCGATCGCATCCCAGGTCAAACAGCACCACTCGAAAGAGTGGCCCCTCGGTCAGGTTCAAGCTCTGCTGCAATGCATGGGTTGCAGTTTGTACAGCCCTCGCTTGAGCACATTCAGGCACCGCCGACAGATCCACCAGCGCAAGCGGCACCTCTGCCTTCACATCGGTCTGCCACTGGCGCCACGTTCCCTGCTCAACCTGAAAGCGCGATCGCAAAGCATCGTGATGGGCCAATAGATGCTGTAAAGATGCTTCTAGGAGACCAACGTGAATGGATTGCTGACTGCACAGCAACAGAGATTGGTTCCAATGGTGTGGATGGGGAATGGATTGATTAAAAAACCAGTGCTGAATGGGGGTAAGTGGAACCGTTCCCGTAATCGTTCCTTGCTCAGCAATGATAACAGGAGCGGTATTTACAACCGCAGCAAGCGCCCCAACGGTTGGGTTTTCAAACAAGTGTTTGGGGGTAAATCGTAGCCCAGCTTGCGCCGCTCTAGCCACAATTTGGATACACAGAATGGAATCTCCACCCAGCTCAAAAAAGTTATCATACCGTCCCACCTGGGCAACCCCTAACACATTGCTCCAAAGCTGGGCGATCGCCACTTCAGTTGCAGACTCTGGAGCCACAAATGCCGTGGCCGAAACAGAAAGAGTCGAGTCCAACCCTACGTGCAACAGGGCTTGTCGATCGACCTTGCCATTGGCGGTTAGCGGAAAGCGGCGAAAAGGAATGAACGCCGCAGGAATCATGGGTTCTGGCAGATAGGTATGTAGAAAATCGCGCAGTTCCCCAGGGGCTGGGCCAGGCAATTCGCAGGGAACCACATCGGCGACCAGTTGCGCATGTCCAGACTCACGAGCATGAATCAAAACAACCGCATCCTGAATTTGAGGATGGAGCCTGAGAGTTGTTTCAATTTCGCCCAATTCGATCCGAAATCCTCGAACTTTTACTTGGTGGTCCCGTCGTCCCAAAAATTCCAGCGTGCCATCTAATCGACGACGGGCAATGTCTCCTGTTCGATACATGCGTGACCCTGCATGGGGCGTAAATGGATCGGGCATAAAGGCGATCGCCGTTAAATCAGGACGGTTAAAATACCCCCGGCTAACGGCTTGTCCACCCACATACACGTCTCCTGGTACGCCCAACGGTACAGGCCGAAGGTGGCCATCCAACAGATAAAGTTGCGTATGGTTTAACGGCATCCCCAACGGAACAGTACCGGAATCGGGCGCAGATTCCCGCGTGCCCACCCAGTGAGTTAATACCCCAACCGTTGTTTCGGTAGGGCCATAGTGATTCAAAATGACGCAATCTGGAGCGAGCTGACGAATCTGCTCAACCAACTCCCAGTGACAGGTTTCCCCGCCCAAAATGAGCTGCCGTCGCGGCAACATTGTGGACGACTGAGCCGCCGCTAAGAGAACTTTGAGGTGAGACGGCACAATTTTGAGATAGTCCACCGGATGTTGCCGCACATAATCCATCAGGGCTTCTGGATCGAGCGTTTGGGCGGTGTTCATCAGGTGCAAACATCCCCCCGTACACCAACTGGGAAACAGCATGGTGTGCCCCAAATCGGCTGCCAGGGTAGACACTAGCGCAAAGTGACTGCCTTCGGGTGCTGCCAGCTTGGGCAACAGACTCTGCACATAGCTCACTAACTGGCGGTGTTCTACAGCAACGCCTTTTGGCTGTCCGGTAGAGCCAGAGGTAAACAGGACATAGGCCAACTGTTCAGGGTATGCAGCGATCGCCAAATTTTCGGCAGAGCACTCGGCAATCTGCGACCAATCGGCATCCAGATAAATGGTCACCGGAGATTGGGGCGATGCAGCTTGGGATGAGGCAGCTTGAGGTGAGGCAGCTTGGGGCGATGGGGCTGGCAACGGCAAGGTTTGCGCTAGGTGATGGTGCGTCAGGATGGCCTTGGGCTGTACCACCTGTAACCGTGCTGCGATGCTTGCGGTGGGTAAACCCGGCTCAATGGGCACATAGGCTCCACCCGCTTTTAAGATGCCCAGCAAGCCAACGAGCAGGGTGAGAGTGCGATCGCCATACAAGACCACGCGATCGTCGGGCTGAATGCCGCGTTGCCGCAGAAAATGCGCCAGTTGATTGGCCCGTGCATTGAGTTCGGCATAGGTTAAGGTTTCGTGCTCACCCATGGCTGCAATGCGGTCGGGCGATTGGGCAACCTGCGCTTCCACCCAGTGGTGAATGCAGGAAAACGGCAAAGGTTGAATCGGCTGATGGTCTTCTATCCATGGCTGCTGGCGATCGCCCTCATTCCACCAGTTGAGCGCATTCAGCGGCATCTCTGGATGCGTAACAACCGCCGTGACCACCCGTTCAAAATAAGCAGCAATTTGAGCGATCGCCTCTGCTGAAAACCGACTGACATCATAATGAAGCGCCGTTTGCAGACCCGTTGCCTGACGGATGCACGTTAACCGCAGCCGAAAAGGTTCCGGGTAAATGGCGTGCTGAATCAGCGATAGATGAGCCTGTGCGATCGACAGCGGTTCCCATGCTTCAAACTCAAAGGCGATCGGGGCAACGGTTTGGCTTCCAATAACAACATCCTGCCGTTCCGTCATATCGTGCAGGGTTTGCTCAACCTGCTGCAGCAATTGGCAAACAGATTGCGTAGTATCCAAGCGCATCTGCACCGGAAGCGCTCTGGCTAGCAAACCCAAGGCAGTTGCCAATTCAGCCTGCTGACGACCGCTGTGGGTAACATGCAGCATTCGATCGGTTGCTTCGGTGAGTTGCCACAGCACCACCTGCCAACTGGCTAGCAGCAAACTCTGGAGGGAAACATGCTGCCGCTCAGCCAGCGATTCCAACTGCAACACAACAGGGGCAGGCAGCGCCCCCGTCAAACAGGTTGGGTGAAACGCCTGAGGCTGAGGAATCTGGTGCTCAAACGGAAGAAATGGAATTTCGTTTGTGCGATCGAGGGTGGGCCAACGGTCTGGGTCAGCATTTTCCGCCTGGGTTTCCAACAGTTCATTCAACCAATCGGCCACATCCGCATATTGCATGGGCGCTGGGTCATCCCCAGTTTGATCCGCTAACGCTTCAACGTCATGCACCCATCGGTCTGGGAACTCACCACTCACCATTGCGGCATAGACCTGACCCATTTCATGGATCAACCGTTGAAATGTGGTGGCATCTGCACAAAGGCTGGGAAGCCGCAGCAAAATTAGATATCGCTGGGGCGATCGCAACACAACCGCAACATGCAACACAGGCAGGGAATCCACCCTTGGAGGGGTTTGGTTCCAGGCTTGAAAGATCGCTTGAATCTCGGCGTGCAGCTCAGCGTGAATTCCGGTTGGAATCTCGGTTGGAATTTCAGCTGGAATCTCAGCATGAATTCCGGTTGGAATCTCAGCGTGGATGTTCTGTTGAACATCAGCCTGAATCCCAGCGTGAACCTTTGTGTTGATGTCAGCCTGCATTTCAGAGTGAATCTCAGCTGCAGAGTCCGGTTGACCCAGATTGAATTGCAGCGTAAACAGCGAATCGGGATCGTCAATCTCGTCTTGAATCACCTGGAGCGGCACCATTCCAGGTAAACCCTGAAATCGAGTGCGCAGAATTTCATGGCGCAAAATAGTTTGGCGAATGGCCGCTCTCAAAGCGTGAGGCTGAAGCTCCCCTTCCCACAGCAGCGCACACTGCGCCCATGACGGCAACCCGGCATAGGCCTGTTGCCATGACCAGAAATGGTGTTGTTGTGGAGATAGGCGATAGCCTGCGATCGCATCCAGTTGCATACGCTTGTCACCTTTGATTGTGAAGGTTGGCTTGTAAAAGTTGGCTTGTGATGGGGTCTGCCATTCCCGCGAGCACCGTGCGGGAACCCACAAACGGACGGCGACCATGAGCCGCCAACAGATTGTCAAGCAGCAGGACATCTCCGGCTTGCCAGGAGAAGGTGATGGTTTCCTGGGCATAAACTTGGCGGATTTTGGCTAGAACATGGTCTTCAATCTCCGATCCATCGCCGTAATAGGCATGGCGCGGCAGACGAGAGGATAACTCTGCCAGCAAACTTTGCTGCACCGTCGGATCTAGGCTAGACACATGAAACAGGTGCGCCTGGTTAAACCAAACCAATTCGCCCGTGCGGGGATGAGTGGCGATCGCCGGACACACTTGCCGAGTTTGGAGCTGATCGTTTCCCCACCACTCAACGTCAATGTTGGCACTGCGGCAATAGGCTTCCACAACCGAGCGCTGCTCAGTTTGAAACACATTTTGCCAGGGCAAATCTAACCCACCGCCATAGTTGCGCACATACAGCACGCCCTGTTGCTGAAACCGGGCTCGAATTGCGGGGTCAATTCCGGCAAAAACGCGGCGACTATCGGCAATGGGCGTCTCTCCACCTTGCTGAGCAGGCTGCACGCAGTAAAAGGCAATCTTGGCAGGATACTGACTGGCATAGGCCATTTCGTTGTGCAGCGGAATGGTGCGGTTGGGAGGGTACTCCGTTGAGGTGTACACCTGTCCCTGAACCTGGGTGCGTGGGGTAGAGCGGTAGGTGTAAGACATGAGTTCCTGGGCGATCGCCTGCATAAACTCCCCAAAGTCTGCGGCACCCTGAATTTGAAATCCGCGAAACAGGATGCCGCCCCGCTGCTCAAGCAACGACTCAATCAATGCCCGATGGCTCTTGGCCCAGGCGGTTAACCCCAAGGTTTGCCCCGTAGGCTGAATCAAAGCCGGTAAGGAACCATTGGGCTGCAGAGAGGTAATTTGCACTAACTCATCTGCCGATACACTCACCAGCTTGCGGCGGCGTCCCTTGAGGGAAGGCGGCACCGACACCGACGCTGGAGCAGTCCCCTCAGGAATGGCCATGACCAGATGGTTGAGGGACAGATCGGGCTGGGAGGGTGTTGCAATCTGCTGAAGTAGCATGGCCAGTTGCTCTAGCCATTGAGCGATCGCAGAAGATTGAAAGCGATGACCGTCATACATCATTTGTAATTTCAACTCCTCGCCGGGTAGCACTCTCAGTGTCAGCGGATAGCTGTTGTTCACCACAGAGCGAACATTGAGAATCTCCAAATCCACAGGTAACCGTTGAGCCGCCGCATCAACGGGATAATTTTCAAACACCACCAAACTCTCGAATAAAGGCGTATCTGCCGGTTGATTGAGCCAACGCTGAATGGAGCGCAGCGGCGTGTACTCATAGCGCCGAGCCTCCAATTGTTGGGTTTGGATGTGCTGCAACCAGGACAGCAGCGGCATTTGAGGGTCTATCTGCACGCGGGCAGGCAGCGTGTTGATGAACAGGCCAATCATCGAGTCAGCCCCCGTTAAATCGATGGGTCGGCCAGCACTGGTCACTCCAAACACAACATCGGTAGATTGGCTGATGCGGCTAACCATGAGGGCCCAAGCACCCTGTACCAGCGTGTTTAACGTGAGCCGATGACGCTGTGCAAAGGTTTGCAGGGTTTCGGTGGCCTGATAAGACAGGGGTTGCGTTTGGATCGCATAACCCTGAGCCGATGGGGCGGAATCGTGGCTGAACCGCGAGGTTGCAGACCTGAACTGAACCCGAGACTGAAACCCTTGAAATTGCTGTCGCCAAAAGGCTTCTGCAGCAGTGAGATCCTGGGTTTGTAGCCAGGTAATGTAATCCCGATAGGGGCGAGTGGAAGGCGAACTGGGGAGCTGCCCACGACTGAACGCTGCGTAGGTGGTGAAAAGCTCGTTGAAGACCAGCGGCAATGACCAGCCATCGAGCAACAGGTGGTGGGAAGTCCAAACAAATTCATAGACCTGATCGGCCAGACGAATCAGCGTTAGCCGCATCACAGGCGCTTCCTGCAGATGCAACCCGCTGGCGCGATCGCGCTGTAACCAGGCGTTGAGTTGAGTCTGCTGTGCGGCGGAAGGGAGCGATCGCCAATCCAGACTTTGCCAGGGGAGCGATGCCCGCTGCCGGACGCATTGTAACGGCTGATCCAACTCCCACAGAAAGGCGGTGCGAAAAATGGGATGCCGCTCGATCAGGTGCTGCCAAGTGCGTTGCAGCGCCGACTCATGGAGCGCCCCCCGTAGCGTGCAGGCAAGCTGGGTCACATACAGTTCGCCACCGGGAGCATAGAGCGTATGAAACAAAATGCCCTGCTGCACCGGAGAAAGAGGATAGAGGTCTTCAATCTGGCGATCGCGCTGCCACAGCCAATCAAGCTGGGATTGATGCAGGTGGGATAGGGGAAAATCTGACGGCGTATAGCCACCGGCATCGGGCAACAGGCAATGGTGAATCAGCGATCGCAACTCGGTCACACAATCGTGAGCCAGTTGCTCAATGCGATGGGGCTCGTGCAGCTGCTCACTGTACACCCAATGAAGCTGAAGCCGCCCTTCCAGCACAAAGCCGCTCACATCTAGGAGATAAAACCGAGGGTTGTGGGCACTTTTCTCAGGGCCGCTGGACTCTGGAGCGAGCTGAAACAGCCCATCTGCCAGGGATTGATCCAGCTGGCCCAAATAGTTGAAGCTCACCTGAGCCTGAGGACGCGATCGCAATTGTTCCTGAACCGACTCATCCCCCAGGTAGCACAACCGTCCATAGCTCACGCCTTGTTGAGGAATATGACGGAGCTGCTCTTTGATGGCCTTGAGGGTTTCTCCTGGTGAGTGCCGTACCTCAAAGCTCAAGCAGACTGGAAACACGCTCGTAAACCAGCCCACCGTGCGAGAAAGGGCGATCGCCGCCTGATCCGTCTCGCGGCCATGGCCTTCTACATCAATCAACACCGTGGGGCTTTGGGTCCATTGGGCCAGGGTTTTACCCACAGCCGCTAGCAGGATGTCGTTGATCTGCGTTCGATACGCCTGGGGAACCTGGCGCAGTAGCGCGGCAGTTTCGTCCCGGCTCAGGGTGACAGAACACACGCGCGCATGAGCTTCGGTGTTGAGCGCGGTCAGGTCAGCGTCGTTTGCCTGGGTGGGCAACGGAGCGATCGCCTGTGGCAAATGCGGGAGCCAGTCCAACAATGCCTGCTGCTGCTCCGCCTCAGTTGTCCAGCGCTGCTGCTGTGCCCACTGCTGAAAGGCCGTCGTTTTGGGCGGAAGCTGAAGGGCTTGCCCCTGGCTAAGTTGGCGGTAGGCCGTCTGCAAATCTTCCAGCAAAATTCGCCACGACACGCCATCCACCGCCATGTGATGAATCACCAGGAACAAACGACCGGGTTGATCCACCCCCAGGTCAAACCAAGCAACGCGCAGCAGTGGCCCCTGAGCCAGATTCAGGCTGGTTTGCAGGGCAGCAGTCGCCGCTTCTATTGCCTGGGTTTGGCGGTCGGGTGGAAGATCGGACAGATCGATTGGGAGGAATGGGGTCATGGCTTCAGCCGCCAGATTGACCTGCTGCCACTGGCCATCTACCCAGGTCAGCCGTAGCCGCAGGGCATCGTGATGACGCAGTAAATGCTGCACCGCTTGCGCGAGCCAGTGCGGATCGAGCCGTTGCGACACGGCCAGCAACAGCGATTGGTTGTAGTGATCTGGATGGGGGAAGGGTTGCGCAACAAACCGCTGCTGAATGGGGGTAAGCGGCACCAGACCGCTCACCGCTCCTTGCTCAGTCTGCATGGGCGTAACGGGCTGAGCGATCGCCGCTAGCTCTGCAATGGTTTGATGCTCAAACAGGTGCTTGGGCGTGAACTGCACGCCCGCCTGGTGCGATCGCGCCACAATTTGAATACTGAGAATGGAGTCGCCCCCCAGTTCAAAGAAATTGTCGTGAATTCCTACCTGCTCCAGGTGCAGGACTTGCTGCCAAATGTCGGCCAGTTGCGCTTCTAGGGGCGATCGGGGAGCCACGTACCCCTGGATTGGCGATCGCAACTGAGGCTCTGGCTCTGGCAGTGCCCGACGATTGATTTTGCCATTGGGCATGAGGGGCAACGCATCCAGCTCTACCCAACTTGCAGGCACCATATAGTCGGGCAGCGAGTCCCGCAGGTGCTGCCGTAGAGCTGGTAGCTCCAGCCGCATCGATTTTTTGGGAACGACATAGGCCACTAATTGCCGATGCCCCTGCGGCTCCCGCACCACCACAGCGGCGGCTTGCACATCAGGGTGATGGTGCAGAGCAGCCTCAATTTCACCTAACTCAATCCGAAAGCCGCGCAGCTTCACTTGGTGGTCGATCCGTCCCAAAAATTCCACCTGGCCATCGGGTAAGTAGCGAGCCAAATCGCCGGTTTTGTAAAGGCGGGCACCGGGCTGCGCACTAAAGGGATCGGGCACAAATCGTTCCGCCGTGAGCTTGGGCCGATTCCAATAGCCCCGCCCAACCTGGACACCGCCAATGTGCAATTCCCCCGGTACACCAATGGGTACGGCTCGTCCAGCGGCATCTAGCAGATGAATCTGGGTATTGGCGATCGCCCGTCCAATGGGCACGGTGGCACCGGGGCACCGGGGCTGACAGACCCACGCCGTGACATCGATAGCGGCTTCGGTGGGGCCATACAAGTTATACAGCGGTACATCAAACCGCTCAAAATAGCGCTGCTGCAAGGCAACGGGTAGCGCCTCGCCACTACAGAACACGCGCTTGAGGCTGCGGCAGTCTAAATCCGGCTCTTCGAGAAATACGGACAGCATCGACGGCACAAAATGCAGCGTGGTAATGTGCTGACGGGCAATGGTTTCGGCCAGGTAGTGGCTGTCTTGATGTCCCCCAGGCCGCGCCATGACTAACTGGGCACCCACCACCAGCGGCCAGAGCAGTTCCCATACGGACACATCAAAGCTGAAGGGAGTTTTTTGCAGGACGCGATCGCCCGCAGTCAGGGCATAGGTCTGCTGCATCCACCGCAAACGGTTGCACAATCCCTGGTGGGTATTCATGGCTCCTTTGGGTTGCCCGGTAGAGCCAGAAGTGTAGATTATGTAGGCCACATGAGCAGGAGCAATCGGGCAAACGGGATTGGTGGTGGGCTGCTGGGCTACCGTGTGCCAGTCCCGATCGAGGCACAGGCAAAACGCGGAGGGGCTAAGGGTAGAAAAGCGATCGCTCAGGGCCTGTTGGGTCAGCAAGACAGCGGGTTGCGCATCCTGCAGCATGAAAGACAGCCGCTCTGCTGGATAGCTTGGATCGAGCGGAACATAGGCTCCGCCCGCTTTCAACACGGCCAGGATGGCGATCGCCAGCTCTAGGGATCGGTCTAACCCCAAGCCAACCCGCACCTCGGGGGTAACCCCCAATGCTTGCAAGCCATGGGCCAACTGATTCGCTTTGAGATTGAGTTCGCGATAGGTCAGATGCTGCCCTTCATACACAACGGCGATCGCATCGGGTGTGCTGCCAACCTGCGCCTCAAACCATTGAGGAAAACAGTCCGGTGCGTCAAACTCAACCTGCGTTTGGTTCCACCCAATCAACTGCTGCTGCTCAGCTGGAGTCAGCAGGGAAAAATCGGCCAATCGCCGATCGGGATTCGCCACAATTTCGGTAAGCAACTGCTCAAAATGGCCTCGAAGACGGGCGATCGCCGCGGCATCAAATAGATCCGTGCGATATTCCACACGGCCCATCAGCGAACCAGACTGCTCGGTCATATCCAGACTCAAATCAAATTTCGCCGTACGCGTCTGAGCTTCGAGGGGAGTAATCACCAGGTCTGGCAATTCCAGTCGGGGCATGGGCGCATTGCCCAAGGAAAACCAGGTTTGAAACAGGGGATTTTGGTTGAGCGTTCGGGTGGGCTGGAGGTCATCCACCAATTTTTCAAACGGCAGCGCCTGGTGGGCATAGCCCGCGAGGGTGACCTCCCGCACCCGCTGCAACAGATCTCGAAACGGAGGATTGTGAGCAAGGTCGGTACGAAAGACAAGCGTATTCACAAACGCGCCAATTAGCCCTTCCAGCTCGGTGTGGTTGCGGTTGGCAATCGGCGACCCCACCAAAATGTCAGTTTGCCCGGTGTAGCGATACAGCAGTGTTTTGAAGGCCGCCAGCAGCAGCATAAACAGCGTGACCCCCGTTTGCTGGCTCAAGTGTTTGAGATCGGTCGTGAGCTGGCGGGGCAATGTCCAGGTTTGAATGTCTCCCTGAGCGGGGCGGTGGGTTGCGGAACCCGTCTTAGGAGCAGCGCACCCAGCCAAATTCAGCACGGGCAACTCCCCGCCAAGCTGCTGTCGCCAATAGTGAAGCAGGCGGTCTAAGGCTTCTCCCTGAAGCGACTGCCGCTGCCAAACGGCAAAATCGGCATACTGAATCGGCAAGTCTGGCAGGGGTAAGGATTGCCCTTGGGCCGCTTGGTAGAGAGCGACTAATTCGCGGATGAGCACTCCGGTAGACCACCCATCGGAAATGATGTGGTGCAGCGTGAGCAGTCCCACATAATCCGTTTTCGCCAGCTGAATGAGGGTGCAACGCACTAGTGGGCCTTGCTCCAGGTCAAACGGACGCTGGGCTTCGGCGATCGCCAGCCGTTGAACCTCCATCTCCTGCTGTGCCGGGGGGAGGTGCTGCACGTCAATCATCAGCACGGGGAGCGACTGAGCCTCAACCACCATTTGCACCGGCTGGCCATCGACCACGCGAAACCGAGTGCGCAACATTTCGTGGCGCTGGGCGATCGCCTGCAAACTGTGCTGCAATGCCCCCACCTGCAGCCGCCCCTGTAGCCGCAGCGCTGTTGGAATGTGGTACACCGGGCTATCTGGCTCAAGCTGATGCAAAAACCAGAGCCGCTGCTGAGTAAAGGACAAGGGCGCAGATTGAGCATGCCGCCGGGGAATGCGGGGACGGTGAGCCTCGGCCTTGCCGCGCAGCCGCTGCTCTAGCAAAGCGCGTTTTGCAGGAGAAAGCTGAGAGGATTGCATGCTGCGATCGACGGGATAGTTCATAGCTGTACCTCGCTTGCTTGAGCCATTTGCCGTTCTGCTTCTGCCTCGGTGAGCGCTGCAATGTCTGCCAGCAGCGCGGCTTCCACCACAGCGGCCAGCTCTGCCACCGTTTGCGCCTCAAACAGTTGGCGCAGCGGCAGTTCCACCTCAAACTGATCGCGCAGACGAGAAAGCACCTGCGTTGCCAGCAGAGAATGGCCGCCCAGCGCAAAGAAATCTTGATGAATGCCGACGGTTTCCCGCCCCAACACCTCTGCCCAAATGGCGGCGATCGCGGCTTCGGTGGGGGTGCGAGGCGCAACGGCCTGTGCATTGAGGCTCACCGTTTCCGGCGGGGGCAGGGCCGCACGATTGACTTTGCCATTGCGGGTGAGAGGCAGCGCCTTTAAGCAGACAAACGTCGTTGGAATCAGGTAAACGGGCAGCCGCGTTTGGAGAAATTGCCGCAGATCAGACGGGGCGATCGCTGGCGCTCCAGACACCGCATGGGTCACCACATACGCCACTAACAGCGGCTGGTCGGCAGAGTCGGCGTGAGCCACCACAGCGGCTTCTTTAATTTGGGGATGGTGCAACAACTGCGCCTCGATTTCGCCCAGCTCAACCCGAAACCCGCGCAGCTTAATTTGCTGATCCAGCCGTCCCAAAAACTCAAGCGAACCATCCGGCAGGTATCGCGCCAGGTCGCCAGTTTGGTAGAGTCGCCCAGCGGCATCCACCGTCGTTGCAAATGGATTGGGCAAAAATCGGCTAGCCGTCAAGCCCGGACGCCCATAGTAACCGCGAGACACTCCCCGCCCGCCCACGTACAGCGCCCCCGGTACGCCCATGGGCACCGGGTCAAGGTGTTCATCCAGCAGGTAGACCTGAGTGTGGGCGATCGCCCATCCCAATGGCACCGAGGCGGCTGGCGATCGCTCGGTCTGCCCCAGCTCAACGGGATATGTCAGCACGCCAACGGTCGTTTCCGTGGGGCCGTAGTGGTTGAAGATGCGACAGGACGATGACTGGGCAGCCAGAATTGTCTGAATTTGCTCAATCAGCGTCCAGCGGCAAACCTCCCCGCCCAAAATCAAGCGCTGACGCGGCACAATCGCCGCCGAGTTAGAACTAGTCAGCAACGCTTGCAGGTGCGATGGCACAATCTTGAGGCAGTCGATGGGATGCTGAACACAATAGGCGGCAAAAGCTTGGGCATCGGCAACCCGCTCAGCCGCAATCAGGTGCAGCGTTCCACCCCGACACAGGCAGGGAAAAATCATGGTGTTGCCCAGGTCGGCCGCCAGGGTGGACACGGTGGCATAGCTGGCGATCGCAGGCAGATCCAGCCGTTCAACCACACTGTGCACATAGTGGAGTAGCTGCCGATGTTCGACGGCAACCGCCTTGGGCTGTCCGGTGGAACCCGAGGTGTAGAGCAGGTAAGCCAGATGGGCTGGAGTGGCCGAACTGGCAGGGTTTTCGGTGCTATGTTGAGCGATCGCTCCCCAATCGCGATCCAGACAAACGACCTGGGCCACCTCCGGGGAAAAGGATGGCAGCAGACCCGCGTGAGTCAGCACAATCTCCGCCTGAGCATCCAGCAAGCGAGCCTGTACCCCTGCTGAAGGCAAGCTTATATCAAGCGGCAGGTAAGCGCTTCCAGCCTTGAGCACAGCCAGCATCGCCACCATCACATCCAGAGAGCGCTCCAGATATATGGCGATCGGGCGATCGGGCTGGGCACCGGCCTGCTGCAAATAATGGGCAAGCTGGTTGGCCCGATGATTCAGTTCCCGATAGGTTACCTGTTGATCTTCATAAACCAGGGCCATGTGCTGCGGGGTGCAGCCGACCTGCCGTTCAAACCAGTGGTGAATGCACTCGCTCGAATCGGGGGCGGGCGTTTGGTCAGCCGTAAAGGTCGAACTAATAGATGCCCTCGGCCAGCCTTGCAGCAGATGCAGCCGTTCCTCGTTTGCGAGTAGGTTTAACCGAGCGATCGCCACGGTTGGGTCAGCCGTGGCGCTGTGGATCAGCGTTTGCAGTTGACGGGCAACACAGGCGATCGCCTCTGGAGAAAACAGCTCCGCTTCGTAGTGCAGTTCCAGGTGCAACCGTTCGGCCTGACTCACCCCCGTCAGCCGCAATTCGGTGCGATCGCCATACACCCGCTGGTGCTCCACAGCAAACGTCAAGCCATCTACAGTGCGCTCTGCGGCCCACTCCACCCAGTCAAAGGCGATCGCAGGACAAGGCGCATGGGTGCCCCGTTCCGGAAAGTAGTCCTGCCATTCCGTCAGCCCTTGCCATGCCTCCTGGGTATGGCGCAATAGTTGGTGAAAACAGGTGTCGTTCTGTAGCTCAGTGTGCAGCGGCAAATAGCGAACAAATGGCCCCAACGCCGCTTCTAGCTCGGCATACTGTCGCCCGTCACAGGCCACCGCGATCGCCATTTGTGCCTGCGCGGCATGTCGCCACAGCAACACCTGCCAGCAGCTCAGCAGAAACACCGCCGGAGAGACCTCCCAGCGCCGAGACTGTTCCTGTACCTGGGCGATCGCCGCCTCTGAGAGGTGCACCGAATGGCAGCTCGGCCAAAACCGCTCTGGAACTGCTGTGCGGTTTCGGAGGGGCGGTGTGAGGGGCGGCGGTACAGGCTGCTGCCGCCAAAAGTTCTGCCCCACTCTCACCTCATACTCGGCCTGAGGGTCGGCTTGCTGCACCTGGTTTTGCCATTCGGCATATTCGGCATACTGCACCTCCACGGAAGACACGTCTGCCGCTTGCCCAGCATAAAGATGGATCAGCTCATCAAACAAAGCATTGAGCGTTTGGGCGTCGGCACAGAGCGATGGCAGCGTTAACACAAGCCAATGCCGCTGAGTCGAACACCGCACCCAAACCGCCCGCACCAGTGGGGCTTGGTCAAGATGGTATCGGTGCGATCGCTCGGCCTGTAGCAGAGCCTCAAGCTGGGTTTTCTGGGTTTGCTCCGACTCACCCCCCAAACTCCAGTCCAGGGGTTGCCAGTAGCTCTGCGCTTCCTCCCTTGCCTCAACCACTTGCAGAGGCATCATGCCAGCCGGACGCACAAAGGTCGTGCGGAGAATGTCATGGCGGGCGATCGCCCCTTCGAGCGCCGCTCGTAATCGTGCTTCGTCCACATCTCCCCGCAGGGAAATTACCGACTGCGCTACATAGGCTCCTGAGTCGGGGTGGAGTGACCACAGGTGCCGCTGCTGCGGTGACAGTTTGAATCCAGTTATCACGAAAAATATCCCTCCTACATGTTCTTGATGGGTGCGTTTGTGTCGCGTGCGATCGCGGCCTTACATCAACCTGTTGGAGGCGATCGCCATTGCCCCAGTTCGCAGCGTGTGTTCAGGTGCGATCGCCTCAATGCGCTTGTCTGAATACGCTTGCCTTAACGGAGTTGCTGAGCCGCTGTGACCGGATCGCCTGTAGCCGGATCGCCCATAACTGGGTCGTCTATAACCGGGTCGCCTATAACCGGGTCGCCCGTCACCATGTCGCCCAGTGCCACCACAATTCGACGAGCACCCCCATAAGGTTTGCGGCCATGGGCAGTCAGCATGTTATCCAGCATCAGCACGTCTCCGGCCTGCCAGGTAAAGCACACTTCAAGCTGCTGATACACCGTTTGAATTTCTGCCAAAACTTCCGGCTCAATTGCCGAACCATCGCCGTAATAAACCTGGCGGGGAAAGTTCCCTTCCCCCAGTAGCGACGCCAACGAATCCTGAGTGGAACGATCCAAAAAGGAAGGATGGTGCAGCTGAATTTGATTGAAGAACACCCAATCGTGGGTGTTGGGATGCTGTGCGATCGCCGGACGAATTTGCCGCGTTCTTAACCCATCGTGATCCAGCCACTCAAACTCCATCCCAGATCGACGGCAATAGGCTTCAACCACTGCCGGATCAGAGGTATGGAAAAAGTCCTGCCAGCATACATCCAATCCTTTGATGTACTGGCGAACATACATGAGCTGTTTTTCGGCAAACCGTTCGCGGGTTTGGGGGCGAAGGTGCTGATACACCTGACGACAGTCCACAATGGGCGTTTCGCCTCCCTGCTGAGCCGCCTGCACACAGTAAAACCAAATTTTGAGCGGATACAGGTTGAGGTGAGAACTCTCATTGTGAAAGAGAATGGCCTGATCGGCTGGATAGGGAGTGGAGCCATACACCTTGCCACCGATCTCCACACGCGGCAAGTCTCCATATTCACCAAAGAGCTGTGGGCATAAGGCCTGGGCAACTCGCTCAAAGTCGGCGATC
The DNA here is from genome assembly GCF_050565595.1 of Leptolyngbya sp. AN02str. Classification (NCBI taxonomy): domain Bacteria; kingdom Bacillati; phylum Cyanobacteriota; class Cyanophyceae; order Leptolyngbyales; family Leptolyngbyaceae; genus Leptolyngbya; species Leptolyngbya sp. AN02str. The sequence goes on from NZ_JBNXVR010000004.1 coordinate 138,402, forward strand.
GCCCGCAAGCCAAACCCGCGAAACAAAATCGCCCCGTAGCGCAGCAGGTCACCTTCGATCTGGTCTCGATGGCTACTCACCCAATCAGCCAGATCAATGCTGCAATCCACTCCTGAATCTAGACCTGTGAAGTTGGGTTGCAACACCAGCGGCAACGGCACGTGGTTTGAGAAAAAGCTGGATTGAACGACGGGAGTCTGTGGAAGCTGAATGGCTTTGGGCGCAATCTTTTGAAATGATCGCTTCCGAGGATGGGATTGCTGCATAGAAGATAAAGCTGAAGGGGAAAATTCGGATCGTTGCTTCAATGGATGTTTTAACGAATGCTCTGACTTTTGTTCTGATTTTTGCTCTAGCTGCTGCTCTGACTTTTGTTTTGAATATTGTCCTGAATTTTGTTCCAATTTGCGTTCAGAATCTTGTTCTGCATCAAATTCCGAGTAGCACTCTGATTCAATCCCCAGATTTTGTTCTAAGCAACATTCAGATTGATGTGCCGATTTCTGTCCTAATTCTTGTTCTAGCGATCGCTCTAAATCTTGTTCTAGATCTTGTTCTAAATTCTGTTCCGATTGCTGTTTTAACGATTGAGCCAAAACTGATTTCAACTGGGTTGGGCGCAAGGGCTGCGTCATGGTTGGCATGGGCAAAGCATCAATCGCGCTATCAGGGCTAGCCAGGATGTGCTGAAGCAACGCTTCAAACTGCTGTGCCATGCGGGCAATGGTGGTAGCAGTGAACAAGTCGGTGCGGTAATTCCAGTGGGCCACCAATCCCTCCGGTGTTTCCTGCCAGAACAGAGCCAAGTCAAATTTTGCCGTTTGGGTGTGGATAGGCAATGGGGTGAGGGTTAGGTCAGGCAGCGTTATGGCTGGCGCTGGCGCATTTTGCAGCACAAACAACACTTGAAAGAATGGGGTTCCTCGACGCCGATCGGGTTGGAGTAGTTCCACTAATTGGGCAAAGGGCACATCCTGATGGTCGTAGGCGGCTAGCGTAACATCTCGAACTCGGCTGAGCAGCGTCTTAAAACTGGGGTTGCCAGAAAGATCGGTTCGCAGCACCAGCAGATTCACAAAAAAGCCAATTAAGCCTTCCACCTCAGCCCGATTTCGGTTTGCAACATCAGTTCCCACGATCAGGTCAAGCTGCCCTGTATCGCGATACAGCAACACCTGAAAAGCGGCCAAAAGGGTCATGAACAGGGTTGTTTCGCTGCGGTGGCTGAGGTCGTGGAGCGCCTGGGTAAGCGCTGAAGAGAGGCGAAATGGGGCGATCGCCCCGGCAAACGTGGGTTGCTCTGGGTGTGGAAAATCGGTTGGCAAGGTTAAGACGGGCAAGGTTCCGCCCAGTTGCCGCCGCCAATACATCAGCTGCTGGTCGAGCGTGTCAGCGGTGAGCCACTGGCGCTGCCAAGCGGCAAAGTCGGCATACTGAATCGGCAAAGGAGCCAGAGGAGAGGGTTGCCCTGCGGCAAAGGCGCGATACAGCGTTGCCAGTTCATGCACCAACACCCCCTTTGACCACCCATCGGAAATGATATGGTGCAGGGTGAAAACAATCATCTGTTGGCGATCGCCTAGGCGCAGCACCGTGACCCACCACAGTGGCCCATGCATCAGGTCAAACGGACGCTGGGCTTCAGTGTGTATCCACTCGTCTATCCAGGGTTGAACATTGGCCGACGAATGTTCCGCCAGCTTTGGCACATCAATGACCGAGAGTGGCACCTCTAGCGAGGGTGCAATCTGCTGCATGGGTTGACCTTGAATCACCGGAAACGTGGTGCGCAAGATCTCATGCCGCTGGATCACCTCTGCCAGACAGCGCCGGAACACCTCTAGATCTAAAATGCCGTCAATTTGCAAAGCTGCAGGCTCATTGTAGGCCGTGTTGCCTGGGTGCAACTGTTCCACAAACCAAAGCCGCTCTTGGGCAAAGGATAGGGGAAAGGGGCGATCGCGGTTTTGCGACATGGGTTGAATGGGTTCCAGCGCCGGACTGCCCTTGGGCAATGCCGAACGCAGCACCGATTCTAATTGGGCGGCGAGTCCGGCCAGGGTGGGATGCTCAAACAAGCAGCGCAGCGGTAGCTCAACCTGAAAATGGGTGCGTAACCGCGATATCAGCTGAGTTGCCAGCAGGGAGTGCCCTCCCAATTCAAAGAAATGATCCTGTAGGCCAATAGCATCAACCCCCAAAAGCGACTGCCAGATCTCGGCCAGCGTTTTTTCCACGGCTGTGGTGGGAGGCAACGGGGAAGTCGGGGAAGTCGAAGAGGGCGATCGCCGCTGGGGTTGCACCCGCATTTGGGGCATTTCATAGGCGGGAAGCTGTTGTTTAAGCGCCGACAGCGATTGTTCTGGATTGGCTGCAATGTGCTCCAGCAGATGCAGCACATGACTCACCATCCAGCCCACGCTAGTGTCATCCAGCCGGGAGGCTTCGTAAATGCTCACAATGTGCAGGGTGGCGTCGGGTTTCACCAAAAGCGTCAGTGGATAGCCCGTTTGTGCTCCTTGCGTTTGTTCAATCTGAATCTCTAGATCTGCCAGATCCGCCGCAGACAGGTTGGGATAATTCTCAAACACCAACAGACTGTCGTACAGCGGCAGCGATCCAGGCATCTCACTCCACTGGTGAATTTGTCCGGTCGAAATATTTTCGTATTGCTGTAATTCAACGGTTTCAGCCCGAATCGTTTGCAGCCAGGGCAGCAGCATGGCCGATGCATCAACGCGAACTCGCAGCGGAATGGTATTAATCAGCAGCCCCAGCATGGACTCACTGCCCGGCAGCATGGGTGGACGACCCGAGACCGTAATGCCAAAGACAACATCGTCGGTTTGGCTATAGTGGCTAAGCAGCAACGCCCAAATTCCCTGGATGACGGTGTTGAGGGTGAGGTGGTGCTGTCGAGCCAGCGTTTGCAGGGTTTGCGTTGCCGCTGCCGAAAGCGTACCCGACTGCTCTCGATGGGATGGCACCGGGAGCGCATCGGTAGCAGGAGCGATCGTCCTTCCAAGAGCCGTTGGCTGAGTCCATCCTTGAAGGCGCTGCTGCCAAAAGGCTTTTGCCTGAGCCAAGTCCTGCTGCTGGAGCCAGAGAATATAGTCCCGATAGGGACGTGATGGAGGCAACACCAGCGATGGATGCGAGGACAACTGGGGCAACGGGGTTGTGCGGTAATGCTGATACAAAGTCAACACTTCCTGGAACAGCAACGGCTGCGACCATCCATCCAACAAAATATGGTGATGACTCCAGATCAGGCGATACAGATCGGGGCGAAGTTGAATCAGGGTAAGGCGCATCAACGGTGCCGTGGAGAGAGAAAACCCCTGAATCCGCTGGTGGTGCAGCACATGGGCTAGCTTTTCGGTTTGCTCGGTGGCGGAGAGCGATCGCCAATCCTGCCGCTCCAACGGGATATTTACCTGCCGCAACACCACCTGCAACGGAGCATCCTGATCTTTCCAAACAAACACCGTTCGCAGAATGGCATGGCGATCGATCACTCGCTGCCACGCCTGCTCAAAGGCAGCAACATCCAGCTGGCCGCGCAGCAGACACACCAATTGTTCAATGTGATAGCCCGACTCTGGCGCGCTGAGGGTGGCAAATAGCATCCCTTGTTGGGCAGGGGACGCCGGATAAATCGTTTCAATTGTTTTTTGATTCATGTCGTCCTGCCGTTATCCAAGCTTGAGTTCTGCAAAAATGCTGTCCAGTTGCTCTTGGCTAAGCTGAACATCAGGAAAGTCGGAGGGTTGGTAGGCGGCTACTGGGGTGGACTGGCAATGGGCAATGAGCGATCGCAGCGCTGCCAAATAGTCTTGAGCCAACCGCTCGATGGTGGCCTGGTGATGAATCGCGGTACTGTACGCCCAGGTCATGTGCAATTGCCCTGCCAAAACCAGTCCACTCACATCCAGCACATAGGGGCGCGGATTGCGTGCCCCCTGCACAACGCGGGTTTGGGTTGCACTCAGGCCCTCTGGGGCCAGCCGCAGCCGGATCGATGCAGGAATCGAGTCCGAGACGGTGAGGTCGAGCTGTCCCAAATAGTTGAAGCTAACCTGAGCCGGAGGGAGCGATCGCAACGGCGCACCTGCCGAACTGAGATAGCGCAGCAGCCCAAACCCAACTCCCTGATGCGGAATTTGGCGCAACTGCTGTTTAACCGACTGAATCGCGTCCCCCCAATGACAAACGGGGTCCAGGTTCAGCCAAACCGGGAAAAGGCTGGTAAACCATCCCACCGTGCGCGATAGATCCATCCCATCGAACCGATCGGTTCGCCCATGGCCTTCCAAGTCGAGCCGCAGCGTAGAACTGCCAGTCCAATTGGCAAATGTATGGGCCAGAGCGGTCAGCAACAGGTCATTCACCTGCGTACGGTAAACGGCTGGAATTTCCTGCAATAGGGCCTGGGTTGCCGCTGAATCTAACAGGGTGGTTACGGTGGCGATCGCCGCAACGGTATTCTCTCCAGTGGGGTTATCCATCGGTAAGGGGGGAGCGGGCTGCTGCAACGCCAGCCAGGTCTCTAGTTCCGCCTGAAGCTCATCCCGGAGTGGATGGGATGCGGCCTCGGTTTGCAACCGTTCTGCCCAGGTTTTGAAGGCGGTGGTTTTGGCTGGCAGGCGCAGGGGTGCGGCTGGGGACGATGACTGTGGTGACTGAAGCTGTTGAAGGAGCTGCTGAACTAGGGCTTGAAAATCCTCTAGCAAAATGCGCCAAGACACACCATCTACCACCAGATGATGAATTACCCATAGCAGTTGGTTGGGGCGATCGCCCCCTCGGTGAATTAACACCAACCGCAGCAGAGGCCCAGCAGTGAGGTGCAAACTAGCTTGTAGGGCAAGCAGTAAGGATGCGATCGCCGCAGATTGCCGCTCTTCTGGCAAAGCCGACAGATCAATGTGCTGGCACGGGGTGGCTTCCTCCATGTCAGCATGCCACTGGTGCCATCCTGCTTCCCCTAGCTGAAACCGCAGCCGCAGCGCATCGTGATGCTCCAAAATCTGCTGTGTCATTTGCTCTAGCCGAGGCAACGTCAGTTCGGGGGGAACCTCCAGCAACAGCGATTGGTTCCAATGATGACGGTCTACCAGGGGCTGATCAAAAAACCAGTGCTGAATGGGCGTTAGGGGCAGGGTTCCGGTGACTAACCCTTGAGGGGCGATCGCTCTGGGGGCCGTATCCACCACAAGCGCCAGCTCGGCAATGGTTTGGTGCTGAAACAGCTGCTTGGGTGTGAACTGAAGCCCTGCTTGGTTTGCTCTGGCAATCACTTGAATACTGAGAATGGAGTCGCCTCCCAACTCAAAAAAGTTGTCGTGGATTCCCACTGTTTCCATGCCCAGCACATCCTGCCAAATCGTAGCTAGCATGTGCTCAACAGCGGTGCGAGCCGGGGTGTAGCTGGTTTCGAGTCGGTCTAAGGGCGGTGGAGGCAAACGCCGCCGATCAACCTTGCCGTTGGCCGTCAGCGGCAGTTTTTCTAACCGCACAAAACTGGCGGGCAGCATGTAGCTGGGCAATCGGTCTTGGGTCCAGCGTCGCAGGTCGTTCAGCACCGCCAGATCCGCTGGGGCAATCTCTCCATCAATCTTATCGTCAGTTCTTTTATCAATTTTTACGTCCATCTCAGTATCAACCGCCGAGTTCACTGTCGAGTCAGCATTTGATTCCACTGCCGAGTTCGCTGATGGATCAACGGCTGATTCACCTTCAGGACAAACAACATAGGCAACCAGGCGTTTTTGCCCTGGCTCATCTTCCCGCAGCAGTACCACGGCATCTTGCACCTGTGGATGTTGGCTTAGGGTCGATTCAATCTCTCCCAGCTCAATCCGAAATCCGCGCAGCTTGACCTGCTGATCAGCCCGTCCCTCATATTCCAAAGCCCCATCGGCCCGATAGCGAGCCAAGTCTCCTGTGCGATACAGCCGTGCACCGGGGCGATCGCTGTAGGGATGGGGAACAAAGCGTTCTGCGGTCAACGCTGGATGGTTGAAATAGCCTCGGGCCAAACCCTCGCCACCAACATAAATTTCACCAGGCACCCCCAACGGCACCGGTTGAAGCTGCGCATCGAGCAGGTAAAGTTGCAGGTCTGGAATGGGCTGGCCAATGAGGCTGGGGAGGCTGGGCTGACTCGACGGCGTAGGGCGATCGGTCGCTGTGAAATCGGTTATGGGGCGATCGGTTACGGTGGAATCGGTTATGGGGCGATCGGTTACGGGGCAATAGGTGACATGAACCGTGGTTTCCGTAATGCCATACATATTCACCAGCTGAGGCGTATTCCCATGTCGCTCCAGCCAGGGTTGCAAACTCTGAAACTCAAGAGCCTCTCCCCCAAAAATCACCCACCGCAACCGGAGCGGCAGGCTGGAGTCATCAGCGAGGGACTCGGCCTGCATCAGTTGGCGAAAGGCAGAAGGGGTTTGATTCAGCACGGTGACTTTCTGCTGAATCAGGAGTGTGTAAAAGGCGGCGGGCGATCGGCTCAGCTCATAGGGCACCACCACCAGCCGTCCGCCGTAGAGCAATGCTCCCCAAATTTCCCAAACCGAAAAGTCAAACGCGTGGGAATGGAACCATGTCCAAACATCCTCGTGGTTGAAGTTGAACCAGGGCTGCGTTGTGGTGAGGAGGCGAGTCACGTTGCGGTGGGGAATCGCTACGCCTTTGGGCTGTCCGGTAGAGCCAGAGGTGTAAATAATGTACGCCAGGTTATCGGGCCGCACGGGCAGATGCAGCGGTGCTGCATTTGCGGCATTCGCCTCCTGCATGGCTGTATCTAAACACATGGCCGGAATTGCAAGGGAGAGGGAATCAATCAAATCAGACTGGGTGAGCAGTAGCGAAATGTTTGCGTCAGCCAGAATGAACGCAAGCCGTTCGGGTGGGGAGGCGGGATCCAGCGGCACATAGGCTGCCCCGCTTTTCAAGATGCCCAGGATGGCCATGATGGTGGTGAGCGATCGCTCCACATACAAACCCACCCGCGACTCAACGCCAATGCCCTGACGGTGCAAATCGTGAGCCAGTTGGTTGCTGCGTTGATCAAGTTCACGATAGGTGAGGTGCTGATCTGCCTCCGTTAAGGCGATCGCATCAGGAGTTTGGGCCGCCTGAGCCGCAAACCAGTCATGAATGCATTGGGGAGGGTTGGGAAGCAGCGGTACAGCTTTGGGAACTCCCAGCGTTAACAGGTGTTGCTGTTCGAAAGATGTGAGCAGGGGTAAGCGATCGATGGGATGGGACAGAGCCTGGGGTGCCACAATGCCTTCCAGCAGGGTATGCAAGTGGCACAGCATGCGCTCGATCGTGGCTCCATCCCACAAATCGGTGCTGTATTCCATCTCCATTTCCAGTCCCTGGTCGGTTTCGGAAATATCGAGCGTTAGGTCAAACTTGGCGGTGCGCCGGGGCAGCGGCAGCGGAGTCAGGTTTAGCTCTGGCACGTTCCAGTCGGTTGGCACCTGTAGCACAAACATCACTTGCACCAGCGGCGCATGGCTCAGGTTTCGATCAAGCTGAAGCGCATCGATGATCGCCTCAAACGGCACATCCTGATGAGCATAGGCAGTCAGCGTGACATCGCGCACGCGTTGCAGCAATTCCCCAAATGTGGGATTGCCAGAGAGATCGGTACGCAGCGCTAGCGTGTTCACAAAACAGCCGATCAGTCCTTCTAGTTCGGTCTGGTTGCGGCTGGCAATTGGGGTGCCCACCAGCAGGTCGGTTTGCCCGGTGTAGCGATAGAGCAACACCTTGAATGCGGCCAAAAGCACCATGAACAACGTTGTTCCAGACTGTTGGCTATAGGTTTTGAGGGCATGCACGAGGGAGTGGGGTAAACAGTGCGATCGCCCCTCTCCCTGAAAGCGCTGCACCGCAGGACGGGGAAAATCGGTGGGTAAATTGAGAACAGGTAACGGTTCTGCCAGTTGGGTTTGCCAGTAGGCGAGTTGGGTTGCAACGGTGGCTTGCTGCAATGCGTGCCGCTGCCAAAGGGCAAAATCGGCATACTGAATGGGCAGTGGGGGTAGGGGCGCAGGCTGGCCCGATACGTGATCCGATCCGGCGTTCGATACCTGATCCGATACATGACCTGCTCCAGAGTCCAATACAGAATCCGCTAACTGGGCGTGATACAGAGTCGCCAGCTCGCGCAGCAACAGGTCAATAGACCAACCATCCGCAATGATGTGATGCAAATTCACCACCAGGATTTGCTCCGCATCGGTTTGCACCACTGAGATGTGGAACAGAGGCAGCTGTGCCAGATCAAACGAGCGTTGGGTAGCCGCTGCAATGTGCCGCTGGCGTTCGGCTGCTTGCTGGGCAAGGGGTAAGCCCCGCAGATCTATCAAGGGAATGGTCACCTCAAGCTGGGGCGCGATCGCCTGCACCGGATTTCCATCCACCAGGGGGAACGTCGTGCGCAGAATTTCGTGGCGGCGCACCACTTCCGCCAGGCTTTGCTGCAATACATTCAAGTGCAACACTCCATCCACCCGCAGGGTTGCAGGCAGGGTGTACACGGCACCGGGCAGCAATTGTTCAAGAAACCACAGCCGCTGCTGAGCAAACGAGAGCGGCACCTGCGGCGGCCGCGGACGGCGTTCAATGGCGGGAAGAGCCGCCACCGTAGGCTGAGCGGCGATCGCGCGGGCCAGTTGGGCAATGGTGGGCTGCTCAAACAATTGCCGCAACGGTAGTTCGATCTGGAGAGCCGTGCGGATGCGCGAGACAAGCTGCGTGGCCAATAGCGAATCGCCCCCCAGCTCAAAGAAATTGTCGTGAATGCCAATGTGCTCTAGCCGCAGAACCTGACTCCACAGTTGGGCCAGTTGGGCTTCCATGGGTGTGGTGGGTGCGGTTGGAGGTGCTGCGTGGGGCGATCGCCCTGGCAGTGGCAATGCTTGTCGGTCAACCTTGCCGTTCGGCGTGAGCGGCAGAGCTTCCAACTGCACAAATGCCGTAGGCACCATATAGGCCGGTAAGCGCTGTTCCAAAAACTGCCGCAGGTCACCCATATTGAGCGATCGCCCAGAGTGGGGAACTGCATACGCCACCAGCCGCTGCATTGCCAACCCGCCAGAACCAGCTGGCTCCTCAGCTTCCGATGCAATCCGCTGAGGCACCACCACCCCACTCTGCACATCGGGATGCTGCACCAAAACGGCTTCCACTTCTCCCGGCTCAATCCGGTAGCCACGAATTTTTACCTGATGATCGATGCGCCCTAGATATTCCAGCTCACCATTGCCCAGGTGACGAACCCAGTCTCCAGTTTGATAGAGGCGATCGCCCGGTGTGGTACTAAACGGATTGGGGACAAACGTTTCGGCGGTGAGGGCAGGTCGGTTGAGATAGCCCCGAGCCACCCCGACCCCACCAATGTAGAGCGCTCCCGCCACCCCGATTGGGCAGGGGTGCCCGTGCACATCCAACACGTAAAGTTGAGTATTGGCAATGGGACGACCAATCGGAATCGTATCCGCTTCTGCGGCATCGCCCGATACCGTGTAGGTGCAGCATCCCACAACCGTTTCCGTGGGGCCGTATTCATTCACCAAACGAATGGTCGGGGCGATCGCCTGCCACTCGGCAATCTGCTGGGGCAAAAGGGCTTCACCACCAATGATGAAGGCTCGAACCCGATCGGCCATATTGGCGGGCGATCGCTCAGCGAGCAACTGCAACTGAGCCGGAGTCAGCTTCACCAGACTCAGGCCCGTGCGGCGATTGAGCGCATCGGCCAGAGAGTCAATCCCCAGCGATGCAGGCAACAGCTCCACCGACCGACCAACCAGCAGCGGTGAAAACAGGCTCGTCACCGTCAAGTCAAAGGACAGAGACGAATGCACGACCGTTCCTTCCCCTTGGTCAACGGCATAGGCCTGAATACACCAGGTGAGATAGTTCACCACGCCACGATGAGAAATGAGGGTGCCTTTGGGTTTTCCGGTAGAGCCCGAAGTGTAAATGACATAAGCCAGATGGTGAGACGTGACGGCACTGGCTGGATTTGCTGAACTGTAGACATTGAATGGGCTGGGTTCCTCATCCAGGCACACCGTTCTGTCGTGGGCGGGCAAGTGGGAAATCAACCGCTGTTGGGTCAGCAGTACGGCAACCTGAGCATCCTGCATCATCCAAGCTAGCCGCTCTGAAGGATATGCCGGATCGAGCGGCACGTAAGCGCCTCCCGCTTTGAGGATGGCGATGAGCCCCACCACCATCTCCAGCGACGGCTCTACGCTGATGCCAACGAGCCGATCGGGACCAACGCCGAGCGTTTGCAAATGGTGGGCAAGCTGATTGGCTTGGGTGTTGAGCTGTTGGTAGGTGAGCTGGCGATCGCCAAATACCACGGCAACCGCATTGGGCAGCCGTTCTGCCTGGGCTTCAATCAGGTGGTGCAAACATGAGTGCTGTGGATACTCCGATGCGGTTTGGTTCCAGGTGGCAAACCCTTGCTGCTCGGCAAGTGTTAGCAGCGGCAGCTCGGACATGCGCTGGTCAGGGTTGGCGGCGATCGCCGCTAGCAGCGTGGCAAAATGCCCCTGAAACCGGGTGATGGTGTCTGCCGTGAACCGCTCAGTCCGGTATTCCACCCGACCCACCAGGCGATCGCCTAGGTCCTGAATTTCTAAACTCAGGTCAAACTGAGCCGTTTCTCGATCAATGTCGATAGGCGATAGGGTTAAATCGGCCAGCGATCGCGATGTAATGGGTGGAGCATTGAGCGAAAACCAGGTTTGAAAGAGCGGGTTGTGGTGGAGGCTGCGCTCTGGTCGTAGCGTTTCAACTAGCGTCTCAAAGGGCAAATCCTGATGGGTGTAAGCATCCAACGTCACGGACTTGACCCGCTGTAGCACCTCGCGAAACGAGGGGTCACCCGACAGGTCAGTCCGCAAGACCAACGTATTCAGCAAAACTCCCATCAGCCGCTGGGTCTCTGGGCAATTGCGGTTGGCAATGGGAGAACCCACCAAAATATCGGTTTGCCCCGAATAGCGATGCAGCAAGACCTGAAACGTTGCCAGCAGCGTCATAAACAACGTTGTGCCTGCTTGCTGATTGAGGCGTTTGAGTGCAGGCAGCACATCGGGCAGCGTCCAGGTTTGCGTGCGTCCCTGAAACGTGCGAACGGGTGCATGAGGAAAATCGGTGGGCAACTGCAACACCGGCAGCGGTCCCGCCAGTTGCCGCTGCCAGTAGGCGAGCTGGGCGTCCAGGTGTCCATCTTGCAGCCACTGCCGCTGCCACTGCGAAAAGTCTGCATATTGAATGGGCAAGGATGGCAGGGCAGGAACCTTCCCAGCCGACAGAGCCTCATACAAAACCGTCAGCTCCTCAACAAACAGTGCCAACGACCAGCCATCCAGCGCAATGTGGTGGAAGCAAATGAGCAAAACATGGTGGGTGGGGCTAAACCGCAGCAGCGTGGTTCGCAGCGGCAGATCGGTGAGCAAGTTGAAGGGCTGTTTGGCATGGGCGATCGCCCACTGGTGGATGGTTGTCGCCTGGTGCTCTAGCGGGACATTTTGCACATCGACCACGGCCACATTCCAGGGCTGGGGCGGCAAAATAACCTGATGCGGTTCCCCCGTTTCCATTGGGGTGACACAGGTGCGCAGAACTTCGTGGCGCTCTATCAACTGGGTGAGGCTGCACTCCAACACATCCAGATTTAGCGGACCTGTCAACTCCAATGCCGCCGGTAGGTGATAGGCAGAGCTATCGGGCTGAAGCTGGTACAGAAACCAAAATCGCTGCTGAGCAAATGACAGCGGCAATGGACCGGCGGGGCGGGGCTGCCGCACCAGGGCCGGTTGAGCTGGATGCGATGGATTGGAGCGGGCTTGGGTGTGGCGCTGCTGCAACTGTTGGGTGAGTTGGGCAAGCTGCGCCGGAGAGAGATTGGCAATGCGATTGGCGAGGTCACTCATGAACTAGTTCTCCCCTGGGGTAACTGGGTCAATGGCCTGGAGCGGCTCAGAATGGGGCGGGGCCAGGGCGGCGAGGAGTTCGGGGTCTACTTGGGCTGCCAGCGCTTCAGCGATCGCCTCTGCCAATGCCGCCACCGTGGGTGACTGAAACAGATTGCGCAACGGAACCTCGACGACAAACATTTGCCGAATGCGAGTGATGACCTGGGTTGCCAAGAGTGAATCTCCGCCCCGTTCAAAAAAGTTGTCGTAAATGCCCACGCGATCGCACTTCAGCACTTCTTGCCACAGCGTGGCGATCGCCATTTCAAGAGCATTGCGCGGCTCAACATAGGCTGACTTTGAAGGCGAATGAACAGGCTGGACGGCCTGCCAGTGGCGTTGCAGCAGTCGCCGATCCACCTTGCCATTGGCCGTCAGGGGCAATGCCTTGAGCGGCACATACGCATCTGGCAGCATATACTCCGGCAGCTTTTGGGCCAGATCGGCGTGCAGCACCTGTGACTGAAAGCCAGCCGTCAGATCTGCCTCGGTTGCGCTTGGAGTCTTGGCATCGCCAGCGCTGGTCATGGCACTAGTCACAGCACTAGTCACACCACTCGTCACAGCTTGCTCTCGCCCTATCGCGCCCGCAGCATCCTTGAGAACCGAAAAGACCTCTGCCGCTTGCGACTCATCGGGAACCACGAAGGCTATCAGCCGTTGCGACTGAGTTGGCTCGCCGACCGTTAGCACGGCAGCCTGGTGAATCTCAGGATGCTGTTCTAGGATTGTTTCAATTTCTCCCAGCTCAATCCGGTAGCCGCCAATCTTTACCTGATGGTCTTCCCGTCCCAAAAACTCTATTTGCCCTATTGGCAAATAGCGGCCTAAATCTCCGGTGCGGTATAGGCGCTCACCTGTGCGCGGGTGCAGGATAAAGCTCGCCGCTGTTTTTGCCGGATCGTGCCAGTAACCCTGAGCCAGGCCAATGCCGCCGATGTAAAGCTGACCTGGAGTCCACACTGGGCAGGGTTCCAACCGCTCATCCAGCACGTAAAATCGCTGATTGGTCATGGGGCGACCGTAGGGAATACTTTTCCAGGCGGGGTCAACGTCGCCAATGGGATACAAAATTGACCAAATCGATGCTTCCGTTGCGCCGCCTAGGCTAACCACCTGAGCCTGAGGGGCGATCGCCCGGAGCCGATCGGGCAGCGACAGCGGCAACCAATCTCCACTCAACAAGACCAGCCGCAGAGATTCAGGAATGGCTTCAGGCAGGTCTTCAACCTGGGTCACAAGCATTTGCAGCAGCGCCGGAACCGAATTCCAGATCGTGACCTGGTGGCGCTTGAGCAAATCTGCCCACACGGCCGGGTCTTTGGTGGCGATCGCTGGAGGCATAACGATCGTGCCCCCCGCGGCCAGGGTGCCCAACAGGTCATATACCGAGAGGTCAAAGCTAAGGGATGACAAGGCCAGAACGCGATCGCCCGAATTCACCCCAAAGCGCCGATTGATATCCAACAGGGTATTCACGGCACCGCGATGGTCAATCATCACGCCTTTGGGCACCCCCGTCGAGCCAGAGGTATAAATCACATAGGCCAGGTCGGTTGGGCCTTGCACAGGTTCTAGTGGCGGACTAGGAACGGTGGGCCACGGCTCAACCCCAATCACATGAATTGGGGTTTGAAGTGTGGCGGTGGGCAAAACGGTGTCTTGCAGATGGGGCTGGGTCAGCACAATGCGCACCTCGCCCTGGTGCAGCAGTTGGCCACGCCGTGCTTCTGGCAAACCCGGATCAATGGGCACATAGGCCGCTCCCGACATCAGCACAGCCAGGACAGCGACCACTTGCTCCCAGCCTTTTTCCATGGCGATCGCCACCAACTGGTTTGGCTGCGCCCCCAACTGCCGCAAACGATGGGCAAGCTGCTGAGCACGACTCAACAGGTCTTCATAGCTTAGGGTTGTGTCTACCGTGACAACGGCTGGATGGTGAGGTTGCGCCTGGGCCTGCTCCATCACTAGCGTGTGCAACAGCGCTTCGGAAACAGGAGCCTCTGTGGCATTCAGGCTGTCTTGCAGAGTTTGATCGGCCAGCAACAGCGATCGCTGCTGCCAGGGTTCCTCGTACCAGGCCAGCGCGTGCAGCAACCGACCGTACGCTGCAAACATGGCCTCGATCAGGCCCGTGGGAAATAGCCCCTCAACGGCATCCCAATTCAGCACCAGGGCTCCAGCATCTTCATAAACCTGATGGTCGAGCCAGACTTGGGGCGTTTGGGCAATGCTGTAGACCCGTTCGCCGAGCCAACCCGCCGAAAACGCAGAATCCGTCTTCATTTGAGGGTTTGCCAACAAACTCGTAAACACAACGGGCAGGGTGACACCGGGCGATCGCTCCTGCACCCGCGCCAGCTCTCGCAATACCCGCACCCCGCTCACATAGGAATGCTCCAGGTCTTGCCAAAGCTGCTGTTGGAGCTGTCGGGCACGATGGGCAAAGCGGGGATCTTCACAGCCCTGCTCAGAATAATCCACAGCCAGCAGCGTTAACGAGGTAAAGTCTCCAACAATTTGCTGCACCTGCGGATGGATGGGCAAACGATTGAACGTCGTTAAGTTGAGGCTAAACCGACGGGTGCTCCAGGCCGCCAAGACTTCGGCATAGGCCGCCACCAGCAGCCCAGAAGGAGTCAGCCCTTGCTGCGCGGCTCTTGTTTTAAGCTGTTGCCAGGTTTCGGGCGGCAGGGTCGTCGTTTGGCGAACAAATTGAGGCTGCTTTAGGGTTGAGGGGGCTACGGCCAGCGGCAAATTTGGCGCAAGGGGAAAGGTGGGGAGGCGATCCTGCCAATAATGAAGCGATCGCTGGTAGAGTTCGGACGTTTCAAACTGCTTGAGCGCCAGAACATAATCTCGGAAGGACAGATCCAGTGGCACCAGCGGGGTGTCTAGATCTTGGTAAAGCTGCCCCCACTCGCGGCACAGCACGCTTAAGCTGGCGGCATCCACCAGTAAATTGTCAAAACTGAGAAATAGCCGCAGCCGCCGATCATCCAGTCGCGCGGCACAGACTTCAAACAGCGCCCACTGGTACGGGTTATGCATGTGATGAGAAAGCCGCTGACGCAGTGCCGCCAGTTCTGCCGTCACCTGCTCCTTGGGCTGATGGCGCAAATCAAAAACGGCAATGTCGTAGGGGGGCACTTCTGCCAAAATTTGCTGCTCGCCAGTTTCAGAAAGAATCGTGCGCAGAATGTCATGGCGGTCAATCAACCGCCGAAACGCTCGACTGAGGCGATCGCAGTCCAACCCATCTGTATCGAACTCGGCGTAAACATGGGCTGCCACATTGCCAATGTCAAACAGGCCATTGCGACCAATCCAGTACGCTTCTTGAATATCGTTGAGCGGAAACGGCTGATGGCGATCGCTCGGAGCCGGAATCACCTGAGGCAACGCCGCCGAGAGCACCAGCTCTGGAGCCGTCTCCAAGGTTGCTAAAATTCGGGTTGCCAGTGTTGTAATCGAATCGCTCTCCAGCAGCTCGGTTAGCGCAACGGGGCTTCCTAGGCGAGTTTCCAGATCCAGCTTCAGCTCAATCGCCATGAGCGAATCGAGGGCCAGCGTGTTCAGCGGACGATGGGGCGTCATGTGAGCAGGGTCAATGGCCAACAGCTGAGCCAGGCGATCGCATAAATCCGCCACTAAGCGCGGCAACCGATCTTCCACAGGCAAACTCAGCAAAGCGGCTTGAGTCAGCCTGGACTGGTGGGGAGGATGGGCTGGAATTGGGGCGATCGCTGCCTTGCGTCCGCGTTCCGCAGCAGACTTCCAGTAGCGCTGCCGCTGAAAGGGATAGGTCGGCAGTGGCATCCGATGACGGACATAATCGTGATCAAAGCCATCCCAATCAACCATCGCTCCCTGCTGATAAAGCTGGCCAAGGCTCATCAACAGCACCTCCCAATCCGATCGGTGAGGATCGAGTGACGATAGCCACACTCCGATTTCGGGCGGATCTGCCAACGGCTGGCTGGCAAGGTTCAGAAAATGCGTATACCCCTGCGTGCTCAACGCTGGCAAACCGTGCCGAGTTATCGCGAAAGGTTCAACCGTTTCACATGCATGGGGCAGGCGGTTGAGAACCTCGCTGGAGCTAAGGGCCTGTCCGGTTTGGGCACACAGAACGGTACAGGTTGCCATGGGCGCAGGTTCCAATGGTTGAACGGAACGCAGGGATGGCGATCGCCCGTTCCCCTGATCCCCCCGATCGCTCTGAGCCACCCAGTGCAGCGCCGCCTCCAGGCTAATCACGCCTGCCACACAGGCCGCCACACCTTCGCCAACCCCCACACCCATCACCCCATCCGGAACGATTCCCCACGATTGCCAAAGCGTCGCCAGCGCATAGCTCAGCACAAACGCAGCCGTTTTTTCAGGCAGACAAGAGAGTGGATAGTCGGATGAATCCTTCAACGAATTGCTGGAGGAATGGTCTGACGAATCAGCTCGTAAATGCTCGAACGAATTCCTCGATGAATGGTTGGGTAGATAGGTTTTCTGTCGCAGTTGGGGCTCGCGCCGAGCCACCTCAGGCTGAAGTTGCGCTACGCAGCGATCGATCGCCTGTCGAAAGGTTGGCTGCGTGGCATAAAGCTGCCGCCCGGCGTGCTTGGTGCGCGGGGATGGGGTGAAGACAAACACAATTTTGGGTGGATGGAGGGAGCGCCCAACGGTTCCAATGGGTTCGGGTGGCAATGGGGTTGCCCGACAAGCCGCGAGCTGTTGCCGCATCTCCGTAGGAGTTGCTCCTACCACGGCCAACCGATGCTCAAAGTGCGATCGCCCCGCCCCCGCTGTAAAACAAACATCGGCAAGTCGATCGGCAGACGTTTGCTCTAAGGCTGACTCAACGCGACCGACCAGATCTCGCAAGGCTCTGGGCGTTTTGGCCGACAGGGTGAGAATGTGTAGCGGACGCTCTGGCGTATTGGCAGGCAGAGGCCGGTGTGGAGCCGCCTCAACCACGGCATGGGCATTGGTACCGCTCATCCCAAAGGCATTGATCCCAGCCAAACGAGTTGCTGCATCTGTGGTCCAGGGGGTTAAGCGGGTTGGAATTTTGGCCGGAATTTCCTCTAGGGAAATTTCAGGATTCAACTGCTGTAGGTGTAAATGGGGCGGCAATGCTTGATGTTGCAGTGCCAAAATTACCTTGATCAGGCTGGCCATGCCAGAGGCCGTTTCTGTGTGGCCAATGTTGGTTTTGACGGAGGCAAGCCACAGCGGCTCATGGTGCGATCGCCCCTGTTGAAATACCGCACTCAGCGCCCGCACCTCGATCGTATCTCCCAGAGAGGTTCCGGTGCCCTGCGCTTCTACATACTGAATTTGGGCCGGCTCTACTTTTGCCTGAGCCAGCGCCGCTCGAATCGTACTCTGCTGAGCCGCTCCGTTGGGAATGGTCAACCCGCCGCTGGCTCCACCGTGGCTGATTGCCGACCCGCGAATCAGAGCCAAGATGGGATCACGATGGGCGATCGCATCACTCAGCCGCTTGAGCACCACCACGCCACAGCCTTCAGACCGAACATAGCCATCTGCCGCCGCATCAAACGTTTTACAACGGCCATCTGCCGCCATCATGCGCGTTTTAGAAAAAGCGATGTTGGTTTCTGGCGACAAGATGAGATTGACCCCACCCGCCAGCGCCATCTCACATTCCCGCTGGCGCAAGCTCTGACAGGCCAAGTGAACGGCCATCAGCGACGAAGCACAGGCTGCATCTAGTGCCAGGTTGGGGCCTTGCAGTCCCAGCACATAGGATAGCCGCCCCGCCGCAAAGCAAAATCCGCTGCCCATGCCCGTGTAGGCATCAATGTCGGTGAGATCGGCAGCTCGGGTTTGCAGATTGGCATAGTCGGCGGTGCCAATCGCCACATACACCCCTGTGCGACTGCCTACCCACTGCTGCGGAGACTGCCCTGCCCGCTCTAGCGCTTCCCAACTTACTTCCAGCAACAACCGCTGCTGAGGGTCGAGACTCAACGCCTCTCTGGGACTCATGCCAAAAAAATCTGGATCAAACTGATCGACCCCATCCAAGAAACCGCCCCAGCGGGTGTAGGTTTTGCCAGCAGCGTTGGGGTCTGGGTCGTAAAATTCATCCCCATCCCATCGTTCTGGAGGCACCAGGGTAATGGGATAGGTGCCTGTTTTTAACAAGTGCCAGTAGGACTCCGGATCGGTAACACCCCCCGGAAAGCGACAGCCCATGCCAATCACGGCGATCGCTTCGGTACTGGCCTGCTCAATGGCATTGAGCCTGGACTGCAATTCATCGGCGAGCAGCGCCAATCGCTTGGGCGACAGATCTTTAATCTGCTCAAGAAAATCGCTCACGGTTGCTTACCTCGAAATCTTTTCGGCAAATAGTCGGTCAACGTCGTCGTCTGAAAGCTGAGCAATGCTGGTCAGTGGGTCAGCAAACTCTGGGTCAGCAAACTCGGCGGCTTGGGAAGGCAGGTCTGGCACTGCTGCATCCCAGCCCAATATTTCCTGGGCCAGGTAGGTTGCAAGCGCGGCCACTGTGGGATGCTCAAACGCGGCCACTGCCGGAATGGGCTGCCCCAGGCTAGACTCTAAGCTGGTTTTTAGCTCCAGGGCCATCAGCGAGTCCATGCCCATTTCAAACAATCCGCGCTGAGGGTCGAGCGAATCTGCTGGGCGAATGCCCATGACGGCGGCGGCCTGGGTTTGCACATGGGCCATCAACCGCTGCCGTTTTGCTTTGGGAGGCAGGGTCTCTAATTCCTGGAGCAATGCCTGAGCATGGGCAACAGAGGCTGCATGGTTTGGGTCAGCGCCGCTAGTTGGCAACGGTGGGGCAGAAGGGGCGATCGCCGCCAAAAAGGACTGCGAAGCCTGGGGAAAAAGCTGGAAAAACTGCGACCAGGCCACTGGCAACACCGCCGTTTGCCCCTGCTGTGGTAATAGGAGAGCCAACGCATCCAACCCCTGCTGCGGGCGCAGCGTCCAGGCATCGGGCAGGAGCCGATATCCCGCTTGCACCGAGCGATGCCGCATGCCAATCTCGGCCCAATCGCCCCAGTTGATGCTGAGGGCAGGTTGGCCGAGTGACTGCCGATGGTGAGCTAGCGCATCCAAAAAGGTATTGGCCATGCTGTAACCACCAATGCGTTGCCCCACCGTGCCCAACAGGCTGGACCAAGATGAAAACAGCACAAAGTAATCCAATGGCGTTTCGGCAAACAGGTGATGGAGCACCCATCCGCCCAACACCTTCGGCTTTAGAACCGCTGTAAGCGTTGACCGATCGATTTGCGCCAAGGGCTGTAAGGGCTGTGGCACTCCCGCCAGGTGAAACACTCCCCGCACCGCAGGGCACCCTTGGGCCTGCACTGCCTGTAGTGCCGCTTGCACCTGCTCCAGGCAACTCACATCAGCCGTTGCCACATAAACCTTTGCACCCTGACGTTCTAGCGCTTGAATGGCGGCGATTTCGGTGGCAATGGTGGCGGCAGTAGCATCGGCATCACGGCGGATGGAATCAATCCCGATAGAATCAATCCCGATGGCATCAATCCCGATGGCATCAGTGCCAATCGAATCAGTGGCGGCAGTGGCGGCGATCGCCGGCCATTGGTCACGGGGCGGCAAATGACGGCGGCTCAGCAAAATAACATGACGGGCACCTTGCTCAACCATCCAATGAGCGATCGCCAGCCCCAAATCGCCCAATCCTCCAGTAATCAGATAGCTATGCTGCGATCGCCAGCGGATTTGAGGAGAGGCTGGTGTCGCGATCGCCTGATGCACCAACCGAGCGGCATAGCATTGTCCCCGTCGCAGGGCAATTGGTTCAGCCATTGACCCTGCCTGAATCGTCTGCCACAGGTCGGTTGCGGCCTGAACCAACGAAGACGCGGGATCGAGATCAATTAGCCCACCCCAACGCTGCGGCTGCTCGACCGCAAGCACCCGACCTAGCCCCCACAACATCGACTGGGCGATCGCCACGGCCTCACCAGAAATCACCGCTTGGGCACCACGAGTCACCAGCCAGAGGGGAGTTGTGGGGGCGATCGCACTGGTTTCTAGAGCTTGCAGCAGGTGCAGCGGATTTTCAACCGTTCGCATGGAAGCCGCCTCTAGGGACTCCATCGTTTTATCGGTTGCCCCCGCTTCTAGCCCCCACAGATAGATCAGCCCCCGATAGCGCTGAGTTCCCGATGCTGCCAGGGTTTGAAACAACCGCCGAAAGTCATCTGGCTGATCGGGGTGGATGTATACCGTTCCGGCATCTAGATGATCAAACCGGGTACCTGACTCCACCGCATACACGAGGGTACAGCGATCGCCCTGGGTTCGCAGCGCCGAAGCCAAGTGTTGGCCCACGCCCAGCCGATCGGCAAACACCAGCCAGTCACCAGGTTCCACCACAGGCGACTGATCGCCCTGAACATCGCCCTGAAAATCGGCCTGAACA
The DNA here is from genome assembly GCF_050565595.1 of Leptolyngbya sp. AN02str. NCBI lineage: Bacteria > Bacillati > Cyanobacteriota > Cyanophyceae > Leptolyngbyales > Leptolyngbyaceae > Leptolyngbya > Leptolyngbya sp. AN02str. The sequence continues at coordinate 158,883 of NZ_JBNXVR010000004.1, forward strand.
GCGGAAGCCTGCATCGCCAGAATGACCCCCTGCTGAGACAAGGACTCATCGTCGGTTGGGGTCACCACTTCAACGGCTGCAAACCGCTCCTGCAACAACTCTCGCCATTGCCCTTGGCTCAGCAGCGCGTGGTGCGGTCGCAAATCACTGTCGCGAAACTTCCACCAGCCCTCTGTCAAGCCAAAAATGAGATCGAGCCAGCGTTGAGGCTGCATTCCCTCCAGCAACACCATCAAGCCACCAGGGGCCAGCATTTGCTGTACATGGTTTAAGGTCTGATTTAGATCAGCCGTTGCGTGTAAAACGTTAGCGGCCAAAATTAGGTCAAACTGCTGGGCAAGCGCTGCTTGAGGTTGCTCAATATCTAGAATTTGGTATTGCACCCCAGGAGAGTCCCCAAACTTCTGCTGCGCTTTGGCAAGAAACAGAGGGGAAACATCGGTAAATCGGTAGTCGGTTTGCGGTGGCAAGTGCGGCAATACCGAGGCGGTAGTGCCTCCAGTTCCGGCCCCCAGTTCCAAAATGCGCAGGGGGCGATCGCTCGGCAGTGACGCAAGAGCCGTGGCGATCGCCTGCTGCACCATCTGATTCATCACCTTTGCGGCAGGAGAATGCTGGTAAAGCTGCTCAACCAGGGCAAACGAACCATTGGGAAACAAAACATGCAGCGGATCGCAATGGCCCAAAAGCACATCGGCCAATGCCTGCCCACACCGCCCCAACAAATCGAGTTCGGCCGCGTGAGTCGGGTATTGCTCATGCAGCGATCGCCACGTCTCCAACGGATGACCCACTGCTGGAACCTGGCAAACCTGCCACTGGCGATCGCCCACCTCAGCCAATATTCCAACGTCCTGCAAAATTTGTAACAACCGTTCCACAAGCCGCTGATGCGGTTTGACAATGTGGCACTGCTGCACAAACTCGGCACTAGAAAAACAATGCTGAAGGTGAAACTGCCAACCAATCTGGTGGAATGCCGACACAATGTAGTCCACACTGAGCGCTTCAAGCTGGGGCAACAGTTGCCGATAGTCTCCGAGGGCTTGCTCCGAAGCAAAACCGTGCTGGCGCAGTTGGGCAGCAATCGTTTGAGGAGAGGCAAGAGCGGGCAGGGGAAGAACGGAGGAGGACGTAGGCTGCCATTCAACGTGGTAGAACCAATCTTGAATAGCAGATTGATGGGTAGCATCAGGCGCAACAGCCGGGCGTGACTCGGAGGGGCGATCGCTCGCTAACGTTCCAGCAACCCGCTGTAACCGTAGCCCAGTGACCTGCATTAGCAGCGTGCCATTCGCGTCAAGAATGTGCACATCTCCCTCATAGAGAGCCGCGTCTCGCGGGGCCTGACGCAACACAGCATGGCTCCAAACCTGCGTCCCAAAGGGTTGATGAACGTGCAATTGCTCAAAGCCAACGGGCAAATAGTGAGTTCTCGATTGGCTAATTTCAGCCTGGAAGGGGAGCGTGGCAAACAACACCTGGAAACAAGCATCCAAAAATGCAGGATGGACGATATAGGCTGCGTTGGTATCCAGCGTTTCTAACTGCCGAATGCACCCCAGCGCTTCCCCATCTCGTCGCCACAGCTGCTCAATTCCCTGAAAACTTTGGGCCAGGTCAACACCGCGATCGCTCAAATACTGATAGAACTCTGCTCCCGCAAGCACCTGATCACACCGTTGTTGCACGGTTTGAAACGAGTCTTGAAGAAACGTTTGGGAAGAAATTTGGGAGGAAATTTGGGAAGAAGTTTGAAGTGTCGGGTCGGAGGACGGTTGAATACCATCCCGACTGTTTGGGGAAAGATGGGAACTGGCGCAAGAAGGATCAGTCGATACGGTTGCAGCCGCTTCGCGTAACTGATTGAGATAGGGCAGATTTTGCAAAATCAACTCCGTATCCAGGCCAAAGTCAAGCAGACAGGCTATCTCGTTTACCCCTATCTGCTGAAGCTGCTGCACCAAATTCAGACAGCTTTCAGGAGTACCCAACAACGCACGGCGATCGCCAAAAAACTTCTCAAATACCACTCCAGCCACATCATCTAAATCAGCCGCAGATAACCCTTCCACCTTCAAAGGCAACCCTCGGCTAAAGCCCAATCCTTTTAGAAGATGTCGGTTCGATTTGAGAAAGGTGCAGTAAGGCTCTCGCACCTGTTGTCGCACCGTTTCCAGGTCTTTTCCCAAAAAGGTATGGAGCGTGACCGTAACCTGTCCTGCTTCAGGATCATGACCATGGTGCGATCGCGCCTGACGATAGAGCGCAATCTTTTCGGCTAGCGCTGTCACATCCTGATCAAACAGATGAGTTAATAAATTTGCGCCAATTTCTCCCGCTTTAACAAACGTGTTGGGATTGCCCGCCGCCGTAATCCAAGTTGGCAGCTTAGGCTGCACTGGAGTCGGGTAAATCTGCACCGCCACCCTCTGCTGGTCTCCGGCCTGAACTTGAATCGATTCTCCTTGCCACAGAGCCTGCACCGTTTGGATGCCTTCATACATTTCCTGATGCCGCTTCGCATATTTTTCAGGAAAGAAGGCAAAATCACTTGGGTTCCAGCCGGAGGCAAACGAGATACCAACCCGCCCCCCAGATAGGTTGTCTACCATGGCCCACTCTTCGGCTACCCGAATGGGATGGTGCAAAGGCAGAACCACACTGCCCGCCCGCAGCCCAACCCGTTGTGTTTCACGGGCTAGGGCCGCATGCAGCACCGCCGGATTGGGATACAAACAGCCAAACTGGGTAAAGTGGCGCTCTGGCAGCCACACACTGGCGAATCCGTGCTGATCAGCGAATTTTGCGCTTTCAAGCACAAGCCTGTACTTATCTCGCTCTAAAACTTCTTGGCCGCTGGCAAAAAACATCAGCCCAAATTGCAGCGATGGTGGTGATGATGACAGGTGAGCGGTGGAAGGAGTCGTGATCTCAGATGGAGATGCACTCGATGGTAGTGACATAGTGGAATCAACTCAAGAAAGCACTTTAAGCAAGCCGTAATCGATCAAATTGGTCAGTTGAATGATGCTAGACAAACTCAACCGAACCTTTGCATTGGTCAGGATTCTGCCCTCAACCCAACCCACATTTGCAGGAGAAATATTCAAGACTCATCCGGCATGAATTAGGAAGCATGAACCGTTGCTGTGGCATGGAGGGTCCAGGTTTCTGCCGGTGCCGACGTGGACGATTTGTTGCGACTGTGGGCATAAAATTTGGCAGAGCCATCAGGCTGTTCTGCAAGCACAATTTGTAAGGTGCGATGGGAAGCAGCGTCTTCTCTGGGGCGATCGCCTGGATCTAAAAAAAGCGGAGCATGAAGTTGGAGATCCACTAGTTGATAGGGTGTGCCAAATGCCTCTGCTGCTGCGGCTAAAATCATTTCGACATAGCCTCCCAAAAATAAAACCGGAGTCCCCAAAATTCGATGTTCATTCAAATAGGGAAGGTGTTGCGGATCTAACGTTGCTTCCCAGAGGCGATCGCCCGGTCGATGGGCTAGCTCCTTGCATTGCCCCAATAATGGATGAGCATGGGGCAGATGAGCATGAGGTGGATGAGCATGGTGTGGCAGAACACTGTGCATCCCCTGAATGGGTGCAGGAGATGCCGTTTGTTCCTGAAGCCAATATCGCTGCCGCTGAAACGGATAGGTCGGCAACGACACACGACGGCGTGCATAGTTCTGGTCAAACCCTTGCCAATCAATCTCACATCCGGCGCGATAGAGTGCTCCTACACTGTTGAGCAACACGGGCCAATCTTCCTGCCCAGGCCGCAAACTCGGTAACCATAACCAGTTGTCATGGCGCTCTTGTGGATGATGTTCCTGGACACATTGGCGACCCATGCTTAACAGGGTTGGCTTGGGGCCAACTTCTATCAACGCGAGAGCCTCGGGATGATGCAGCGGTTCTAAACGGTGCAACGTTTCCATAGCAGCCGCAAACCTGACAGGCTGTTGCACATGGTCTACCCAATAGTCGGGCGTTGTCACCGCATCTGTTGCCCACTCCCCCGTTAAATTGCTGATGAGACGAATGCGCGGAGAATGAAACGTGACTGTGGAGGCGATCGCCCGAAACTCCGTTTGCATAGGAGCCATCAATGGAGAGTGAAACGCATGAGACACATTCAGAAACTTTGTCTGAATGCCGTCAGCCTGGAATTGGGTGGCGATCGCCTCAATGGCCTCAGCTTCTCCTGAAATCACAACATTCTTGGCACCATTGATAGCCGCAATGGATGCGACCTGGTGATAAGGGGCAATCCGCTCAGCAACCAAACTTTCAGGGGCAAGAACCGCTAGCATTTTTCCCGTTGGCAGCGCTTGCATCAGTCGGGCGCGAGCCGCAATCAGCTTTAGTCCTTCCTCCAAGCTAAAAATTCCTGCAACACAAGCGGCTACATATTCCCCAACACTATGCCCCATCACCACATCTGGCTCAATGCCCCAAGAGCGCCACAGTTCTGCAAGCGCATACTCCAACGCGAACAGAGCAGGCTGGGTATAGGCCGTTTCGTTGAGACAGAACGGACTATCCAGCGTTGCACTCTTGTCTGGATACAGAACTTCTAGCAAAGAGTGTTCCATCTCCGAACGCAAGATCTCGGCACAGCGATCTAGGGCGTATCGAAAGGTGGGTTGTGTGTCGTATAACTGCCGCCCCATGCCAACAAATTGAGAGCCCTGCCCGGTAAAGAGAAACACAATCGGGAGACGGTTGCGACGTGAGGAAGCATCACTCACCTGTTCCAAAGTCGGCTGGTTGAGAAGTTCTGCCAGTTGAGTTTGAAGTTGATCAAAGGAAGACGTAGCGATCGCCACCCGGTTGCGAAAGTGAGTGCGCCCTACATTAGCCGTAAAACATAGATCCGCAAGGGAGACCGATGAAGACTCTGCTGAGTCAGCCAAGATCCTGTCTGACAGGAACCTGTGATAGCGCTGAACCAAAACCCGTAAAGCAGCTCCATTTCTGGCAGATAGCGCCAGAAGATGCCAGGGGCGATCGGGTATTGCAGGAGCGATCGCCTCTGCAATATCCTCTGGAGCTTCCTCAACAATGACATGGGCATTCGTTCCACCAAACCCAAACGAACTCACCCCTGCCAAACGCGGCATATGAGTTTTGGGCCAGGGCTGAGCCGCTGTCGCAATGGAAAAGGGCGTATCGTCCAGAGCCAGATGAGGATTCAGTTGAGTGCAGTGAAGTTGAGGCGGAATTTCTTGATGCTGCAAGGCCAACACCACCTTAATCAGTCCAGCAATTCCGGCGGCGGATTCTAAATGGCCAATATTGGTTTTAACCGAGCCAATGACGCAGGGTTGATCGGCACGACGGTTGCCCAAAGCCGCCTGTAAAGCCGACACCTCAATGGGGTCGCCTAATGGCGTGCCCGTACCATGCGCTTCTACATATTGAATGTGCGCTGGATCGACATCAGCATGTTTTAACGCTTGGGCAATCACCGCTTGCTGAGCAAGGCCGTGCGGTGCCGTGAGTCCATTGCTGCGTCCATCTTGATTCACGGCTGACCCTCGAATGATTGCCAGCACCGAATCACCATCTTGCAGTGCGTTAGAAAGCCGCTTCAGCACCACAACGCCACAGCCCTCACTTCTGACATATCCATCGGCGGCGGCATCAAAGGTTTTACAGCGGCCATCGGCAGCCATCATCTGCGCCTGGGCAAAGGTCATCGTCAGGTCAGGAGACAACAGCAAATTCACGCCACCGGCAAGCGCAAGATCACATTCGCGATTCAATAAGCTTTGGCAGGCCAGGTGAACTGCAACCAGAGATGAGGAGCAAGCAGTATCAATGGCAAGACTCGGCCCCTTCAAGTTCAATACATAGGACAATCGATTTGCCGCAATGCTCAAAGCGTTACCCGTACCGCTGTAAGCATTGACTAAACCCATAGAACCAGCAGGTTGATGAGCCGTATGTCTAACCAGTAGGCGGGCATAATCACTGTTGCTAATGCCAACAAAAACTCCTGTTTGGCTTTCGGCAACTTGTTCAGCCGCCAGTCCGGCCTGTTCTAGTGCTTCCCAGGCAACTTCTAGTAGCAACCGTTGCTGGGGATCAATTTGCTCAGCTTCTCGCGGCAAAATGCTAAAGAACTCAGCATCAAATTGATCGATCGCAGTCAAAAAACCGCCCCAACGGGAATTCATTTTTCCTGCCGGGGTTTCAGGACTGTCGAGAGTATCGACATCCCAGCGATCGCTTGGCACTTCGGTAATGGCGTCAATTCCCTGGTGCAGCACCTGCCAAAACGCGGCTGGGTTTTCAGCCCCTGGAAATCGACAGCCTAACCCAACAATGGCGATCGCCTCTTTGGATATTGCTGCCGCAGATCCCAGATCCGAGACGCTTGCTTGAGAGGGAGTTGTCCTCTCATGTTGCTCTACCGACTCATTGGCAAGGTATTGAGCCAGTGCCGCGATCGTCGGGTAACTGTAAACCAGGGTTGGAGAGATCCGTCGTCCTAGCCATTCCTCCAGTTCACCCGAAAGACTAACAGCCGTTACAGAATCCAACCCATAGCTCGAAAAAGGAGCCTGCCGATCCACGGACTCTGGGTTGAGGTGCAGCCGTTGAGCGAGCTGGGCAACTAGCCAAGTTTGAATCTTTTCCGCCGTGAAGGGGTGGGCAGTGTGTTGGAAGGTGGAACGGTTACTTGCTTGCGGCGGATCTTGCAACTGAGTTGAAAGAGAAGATTGGACTGGGGAATTTTCATTCGCCGTACGGTCACTGGAGGGGAGGGGAGGGTGGGTCAGATCGGGGTTGAGTGGATGCGTCGCCTCAACCCATGATCCAACTTGATCGAGCGCATGCGTGAGAAATGCCTGTTTACACGCCTGTCGCTGAATTTTTCCGCTAGAGGTTTTGGGAATACTTCCAGTTTTTAATAACGCGATCGCGTGAACTTGCAGATCAGCCCGTTCCGCGATCGCCCGACGAATGGCTGTGGTTACGTCTTGAATCGGCAAATTGCGTAATGCGTGGCGCTCCACTTCTTGAGCAACCACCAACCGCTCTTCCCCAAAAACATCAATCGAAAAGGCCGCACCACTACCCAACCGCAGCGCGGGGTGGCTATGTTCAACCGTCAGTTCAAGATCCTGCGGATAGTAGTTGCGACCACGAATAATGATCAAATCCTTTAAGCGTCCAGTGACAAAAAGCTCACCTTCACTTAGAAATCCAAGATCCCCCGTTCGCAAAAATGACTGATCTGGAAACTGTGCAAGGCGGGCTTGAAAAATTTGCTGCGTCTTCTCAGGCTGATTCCAGTACCCCTGAGCAACACTGGCTCCAGATACCCAAATTTCTCCAATCTGCTCGGCTCCACATGCCGCTTGCGTGTCTGGATGCACAATCATCACTGAGTGGTTAGCAACAGCCTGACCGCATCCCACCAGAATGTGACTCTCGGTGTCATCCCCATCAGCAGGAATGACCCGATGCTCTGTGAGTGCCGCTTTTTGCACAGGTTTTAACACCGGAAGCGATCGCCTGTTACCTCCGGTAATCATGAGGGTTGCTTCTGCCATCCCGTAGCAGGGATAAAAAGCCTCGCGGCGGAACCCACAGGACGCAAACGTAGCAGCAAATCGCTCTAGGGTTTCTGCCCGAATGGGCTCTGCTCCTGTAAAAGCGACCTGCCAACAGCTTAAGTCAAGGTTAGAGCAATCTTCTGGGGCAATGCGTTGCAGACACAAGTCATAAGCAAAATTGGGTCCGCCGCTTACAACAGAGCGGTAATGGGATATAGCCTGGAGCCAACGCAGGGGCTTTTGCAAAAACATCACTGGGGCCATTAAGCAAACGGGCGCACCGACGTATAGCGGTTGGAGCAACCCTCCGACGAGCCCCATGTCATGGTAAGGTGGCAGCCAAATCACACCCCGACTGGTAGAGGTCATTTCAAACCGATCGCGCATCAGCGCTAGATTACACAAAGCATGAGCATGCGTAATCATGACTCCTTTGGGAGCAGCGGTAGAGCCAGAGGTGTACTGTAAAATCGCTAGGGTATTGGGTGCAAGGAATGGTGTTTGCCACTGTTCAGCCGTTTGGAGACAAATTTCATCAGTGGCAATCCAGATTAAACGGTTTAACTCTGCCAGAGCAGTGGCCTGACGCTTTAAGCTAGGCAAAATCGCACTTGTGGTGAGGACAACCAACGGCTGAGCATCTTTGGCGATCGCCTGCAATCTTTCCAGGGAGCGGTTTGGGCGTGGTGGGTAAGCCGGAACTGCGATCGCACCGCCATACAAGCAGCCAAACAACGCCGCAATATAATCTAACCCTGGTGGAAACAGTAACAAGACGCGAGCACCGCTGGCGTTTAAGCCTTGCAGGGTTGCCGCAATTGCTCTCGCTTGCCGATCCAAAGCCTGGTTCGAGACAGAAAGTGAGGCGGCTTCGCCGTCTTCTAAGAAAGTGTAAATTTCCTGGTCAGGCTGATGTTGCGATCGCCACTGCAATAACTCTACGAGCGTAGAAATACTGTCCAGATTGCCCAAATTTTTATCGTTGGAACTCATCACTCTGGTGTACCCCGTTAAAAAGTTAAGCAGGTCAAACAAATTTCCACCCAGACCAATCGCCTCGGGTACGTTCAAAACTCAGCACAATTTAGAAACTGCATTGCAAAATGCAGTTATCTCAAAACCTTCTCTAAATTCCTGAGGAAGTGGTTCACGAGCAATTGACAACAGCACTGTGACCACAAGGATACAGACCCGACACGACCCATATCTTGCGTCCTAAACCTAGCAGCCTTGTCTCAGCTCCTGAAATTGAGGCTACCGATCTTACAAACAGGCTGGAATATAACGAGACCCAGCCTCGCCAATGAACTGCGAACCATTGAAAAAGCCCACTGAAATGGAGGTTGTGGTTCACATGGGTGGATGTTTGAAGCAAAAAAGCGGCTCTACTGTCCTTCGATCAGCAACATCCACATGGCTAGAACATCACCAAAATGAACTCACGTCCATAGGCAGACATTCATAGACATCCACCCTCCCATCCGCACAGCTGGGGGAACCGCAGAATGGGCAGCGACCATAAACCAAATTGCTCCTTAATGATTTTTCGTGGATGAAACCCACGAAAAATCATCCAATTGCGCACGTCTTAGTCAACGCTATTATCTACACTCTTTCGCAAAATTTGCAAGCTGTTATTGATACATATTCCGATAGAAAATTTTATTTCTGATTGCGATCCGGCTTATTCCCATCCTTCAAAAAGCTCCAGGAACAAGCCACAGAAAGAATGAGCTTGACAAGGCTTTACTTTTGATAAAAGATACAGATGCGCTAGCTATTGAGAGCTATTCTCATTTATAAGGAAATCTTTGACGACCGCTATCTGTTGTTTTGCTGTTCTTGTAAAAGTTCAGCAAGTGTTTGTGGTGTGCTGTAAGGAGGCTGTGTGAACTATCTATTTTCTAAAGGAATTTTGGGGTTAGGGGCGATCGCCACAATCATGGCTCAGCCCGGCTTGGCTGAAGAAATTCCCCTTGCAACATCCGACGTTGACCTTCCTCGGATCCAAGATACTGAAACGGCAGCGACTACCGTTGAGGAATGGATTTCTCACATTTCGGCTGAAACTGCCCAAGTAAATCCACTCATTTCTCAAGCCGCTGTCCAAATTACTGGAGTACAACTCACACCAACAGAAGGTGGAGTGGAAATTTCTTTGGAAACATCGGCTCCACTTCAGTCTCCAACAACTTCAACCGTTGGAAATGCCTTGATTGCCGATCTTTCGAATGCATCACTGGTGCTACCAGAAGGAAACGAGTTTCAGGCCGTTAGCCCTGCCGAAGGAATTGCCTTCGTCTCAGTCACCAATTTGCCGGACAATCAAGTCAGAATCGCCATTACAGGGGTAGATGCTCCACCAACGGCGAGTATCACAGCAGTTGAACAAGGATTAGTCGTCAGCGTTGCTCCTGGCACGGAAGTGGGCACAACAGAAAGTGACGCCATTCAAGTGGTGGTTACAGCGACCCGCACCGAAGAGAATATTCTGGATGTTCCCCGTTCTGTTACGGTAATTGAGCGAGAGGAAATTGAGGACGCCTCATTGCTCAGTAATAATTTATCCTCAATTTTAGGAACGCTTGTTCCAGGGTTTGGGCCGCCGACGGCAACAGGTAGCACTCGTGCACAAAGTTTGCGCGGGCGTCCGGCTCTCATTCTAATTGACGGAATCCCCCAAAATACAAACACCAGTTTTTCAACAGAGCTGTTTGCAATTGACCCATCGGCAATTGAACGAATTGAGGTCGTTCGAGGGCCGAGTGCAATTTATGGCAATGGTGCGACGGGCGGCATTATCAATATCATTACACGTCGTCCCACTGAAGCAGGATTTACGTCTGAAGCTTCCCTATCCCTCATCTCTGACCTGGTGAATTTGGAAGGAGAAGGGATTGGCTATGGGTTGCAGTACGGATTTTCTGGGCGAGAAGGAAACGTCGATTTTCGGGTAGGTGCATCGTTTGATTCGGACCGAGCTTCTTTTGATGCTGAGGGCGATCGCATTCCTCCCAATGGTTTATCGACAGATAATCGGCTGCTGAACTTTCTGGCGCGGGTTGGTGTTGATATTACCGATGAGCAGCGGTTAGATCTGTCTTACAACATCTTCAATAATGCCTTTGACAGCGACTTCATTTCCGATGGGTCTATTTTGCAAATTCCCGGTCTGCAAAAAGCCCGTGCTTTAGAGGTTGGCAATATCATTTTTGATGAAAGCCCCCAGCAGACGGTACAAAACCTGAATCTCGCCTATCGTCATGAGGATGTCTTTGGTTCGCAGTTCAATGCTCAGGCTTACTACCGTACCACTGGGCTCACCCAAACCATTGCCGATATTCGCAACACGTTTGTTCCTGGGGCGTTTCCCGATGCACCCCGGCTATTTCAAACGAATTTAGATTCCCGTGCGTTTGGTACTCGCTTGCAGCTAGATACTCCGTTTGCGGAATCGTTAAGTTTACTGTGGGGCGTAGACTACAATTACGAGGAAAATGAAGCGCCGTTTAACGCCCTTGATATCGATGCTTTTGAGCAACGCCGAGAAGCTCGAATTATTGGCAACCCGACTCAAACACCCTTTTACTCACTGGACAGTTTGGGGCTGTTTGCACAACTCAATTGGGATGTGAGCGATCGCTGGATTGTCAGTGGCGGCTTGCGCTACGAAAATATCACGGCTGATATTGATGACTACACGGCTTCCCCATTTTCAAACATTGCTGGCCCTCCTCCTCAAATTGCAGGAGGACAAGTCAGTGCCAATGATGTTGTATTCAATTTAGGGGTCGTTTATGCAGCCACTCCTAATGTGGGGCTGTTTGCAAACTTTGCTCAGGGATTTTCAATTCCCCGGTTAAGTACAGTTCTAGGCTTTCTGCCTGCTGGAACGAACATTGAAGACAGTTTTAGTCTTGAACCTCAAAAGGTAGATAACTATGAGATAGGCGTACGTGGGAGTTGGGATGATCTTCAGCTAAGCCTAGCTGGTTTCTTCAATGAATCTGAATTAGGTTCAGCTCTGATTGTGGATCCGACTGGTTTTACCAATGTCGTTCGAGCCCCCCAACGCAATTATGGTGTGGAGCTCACTGCGGATTGGTCACCTGCCGAACAATGGCAAGTTGGCGGTGCTCTTACCTGGAACGAAGGAGAATTTGATGCTCAAGGGAGTGGTAGTTATCTCGCGCTCAGCTCGATTGAAGTACAGCCCTTAAGCTTTAGCCTGTACGTTGAGAATGAAACGCTACCCGGATGGCGTAATCGACTGCAAGCATTGATCGTGGGAAGCCGCGATCGCGCCTTTGATGATGGAGTTGATCGGTTTGATGTAGACGGTTACACCACAGTCGATTTAATCAGCAGCCTCAGCCTAGGGTCAGCCGGACGGTTAGAATTGGGCGTTCAAAACCTGCTGAACGACCAGTACTTCCCAGTCGATTCTCAAGAACGAATTGGCATCCAGGAAGTTCGACGCTATGCAGCTCAAGGCCGAACGCTCAGCCTGCGTTATACCACGAATTTCTAGGGTTCATTGGGAGGGGTAGTCATGATCATCCACATTCGATATTTGCGGCAACTTCTGCAAGGTCGCCGTCATTCATGGTGGCGATCGCTGGCTACCCTGGCCACACTTAGCTTTACCATGGTCCTCATTGCAAGCTGTACAGGGATGATTCCTCAATCCATCCGGAATAATCCCCCATCGACCATGTCTCCTAGCAGTGCCGTTCGCCCCATTGACCATGCAATGGGCACAACCCAGGTCCCTAAAATACCTGAACGAGTTGTCGTCATTGACTCGGCGGCTCTGGATGCAGTTCTTGCGTTGGGCGTAAAGCCCATTGGTTCCACCATCTATGGAGATCCCATCGATGGAGCATGGCCCGCCTACTTAGGGCAGCAAACGCAGGATATTGAAATTGTCGGAGAGGTCAATCAACCCAACCTGGAGAGCATTCTGAAACTGCAGCCTGATCTCATTTTGGGAACCAAAGTCTCTGCAGAACGGCTGTACCGTCCGCTGTCTCGCATTGCTCCCACTGTTTTAACCGAAGGCAGCGGACGTTCTGGCGACTGGAAAGAAAACTTCCTCTTATTCGCCGCCGCGCTCGATAAAACAGACCGTGCAAACCAGTTAATTGAAGACTATCAACAGCGCGTTTCTGAGTTAAGAGCACAGTTCACTCAGGCGAAAAACATGAGTGTAACCGACATGCAAATCTCAGTTCTCACAACTGGACAGGGACGGATCGGATTTTACACCCTAAACAGTTTTCCTGGCTCGGTCTTACAAGATATTGGATTTGCTCGTCCGCCTGCTCAAACACGGCCTCAACGATGGGCGGCAATGGTATCCCGCGAAGAGCTGGATAGTTTGGATGGAGATGTTATCTTTCTCATTCATTCTGCTCAGGCTTCTAGAAGTATGACCATTGAGGAATTCACCCGTGACCCGATTTTGTCGCAGATGAGCGCGGTTCAAACGGGACAGATCTATCAGGTGAATGGCGAAAGCTGGGTTGCTGGGCGCAGCATTCAGGCGGCTCATCAAATTTTAGATGACATCACTCAATCTCTATTAGAACCCCGTGCAAACTAAATCCACTCATGAACCTTATTCGGTTGTTGCTGAGTACTGCTGGAGTCAACGTTCTTTTTGCGACGTTCACAGGATTAATCAGTGGGGCCAGCAGTGCCGGACTCATTGCTCTTATTAACGTTGCTCTCCTGGAAACAAGCCCATCTTCCGAAAAGTTAGTTTTTCGCTTTTTGGGACTTTGTCTCTTGATGCTTGTTTCAACGGCAGCATCCCAAATGTGTATCAGTCGCGCTGCCGAAACCATCATTTTTAATTTGAGGCTGCGTTTAACATCTCGTATCCTGGCGTGTCCACTCCGGCATATCGAAGAAATTGGCATTCCTCGACTTCTTGCGGCCCTAACCCAGGATCTTGAGGTCATTGCGAATGCTTCTCTGCCAATTTCGATGATCTGTGTTTTTGCATCCTTGCTATTGGGATGTTTGGTGTATTTGAGCTGGTTATCTTTACCGTTATTTGGCTTAACCATCATCCTGCTGCCCATTGGGATCTTTAGCAATCAATATTTGGTTTACCAGGGCAGACTTTCTTTGAGGATGGCTCGCGATGAACAAGATGAGCTATTCCAACATTTTCGAACAGCCACCGAAGGGATTAAAGAACTGAAGCTTCATCATCAGCGAAGACAGGCGTTCCTCACCGAAGAGTTGCAAACTACAGTGACCCAGTCACGCCGTTATCGCATTGCAGCCACAGATTTATTTGCCATTGGAGGAAGTTGGGGGCTCGTTGCCCTTTTTCTGTTGATCGGGATACTTTTATTTATTGCACCTCGTCTGTTTACTATCTCTAGTTCCACTCTCTCTGGATATGTTCTTACTCTAATTTTTATGCTCACGCCAATTCGAGGCATCTTAAATACTTTGCCTGAGCTGTTGCGAGCGAACATTGCGCTGGAGAAAATTGAGTCTTTAGGGTTATCCCTAGCCGCTCAAACAAGCGAACTAGAACAGGTCACCCGAGTTTCAAATGGGCCTAGTGGCCAGGCGAGAGAAATGTATAGTTGGCGATCGCTTCAATTCCATCAAATCTCCCATGCTTATAGAGGAGAGAGAGAAGACAGCCACTTTATGTTGGGTCCGATTGATCTGACAATTTATCCAGGAGAAATTGTATTTATTATTGGGGGGAATGGCAGCGGTAAATCGACTCTCGTGAAACTGTTAACTGGACTATACACTTCCGAAACTGGTAGCATTCAGTTTGATGGGCAGCCCATTACCGATGCCAACCGAAACTGGTACCGCCAGCAATTCTCTGTTGTGTTTTCAGACTTTTATCTATTCAATCGGCTTTTGGGCTTCGAGAATCTCGATCAGCAGGCAAAAACCTATTTAGAACAACTTCATCTAGATCATAAGATCAAAATTACGAACGGGGTCTTTTCTACCATTGCGCTCTCTCAGGGGCAGCGGAAACGGTTAGCTCTTCTCACAGCCTATCTAGAAGACCGATCAATTTTCGTATTTGACGAATGGGCCTCCGATCAGGATCCGGCATTCAAGCAAGTTTTTTACACACAACTCCTACAGGAATTAAAGCGACGAGGTAAAGCTGTCATTGTTATTAGCCATGATGACCAATACTTTGATCAAGCCGACCGGATTATCAAACTAGATTATGGCAAGGTGCAATACGACCGATATTTATCGAGTAAATTTCTGGATATGCCGTAGAGAAGTTATGTAAGTGCCACGATTTGAGCTTCTGAGAACCCTTGATTGTCTGCCATACTCAGACTTATTCTCAAAAGTTCTCGTTCATCTTCCCGGCACCTGAACAGGCCCACAAAAACCCTGGTTATTGGAGGATTTTGCGGTTTGGGCGATCGCCCAAACCGCTGGGCTCGCTGCCTATCACGACAATGCATTCACAAATGAACGGGTGGCATTGACAAACGCCTCAGTCGATTCGTAAGGCAGTACATTGCGCCCTGGTATCAGGCAACCTTCTCCGTGAGGCAGGTGTTCCAGATACTCGGCAAGGCGTTGTTCGGCACTTTCGCTGTAGCCTTTGGTAACGCTAGACGCTTTTTCGCCAAATACAGTCAGCGTAGGGCACATCAGCGACTCAATCGCTTGCTGATAATCCTGCCGCCAAAATCCGGCCAAAAACGCAAAAACCGCATGTCGGGTCGCCGCTTTTTCTGAATCTTTCTGAAGATGATCCAGCCAATTCTCATCAATTTGTACCGGATTGCCAAATAACTGCCGTTCCGAAAAGGATTCGAGAAACTTGCGTCGCCGAGCATATTGGTAAAATGCCGAACCCAGAGGTGTATCGAACAAATTCCACACAACTTTTTGCTGCGGCGGCTGTGTGGGGTTGGTCATCAAACGCCAGGCGGGAGGCCCCGAAAGGGCGATCGCCTTTACGTGATCTGGAAATAAACTCGCACAGGATAGCGCCACTGGAAACAGCGCTCCCTGCGACACCAGTACCACAGGTTCTTGAATCACTTCGGTCACCAGCTTTTGGAGTTGCTGCCCCCAGTCGTCAGGTTGGTACGCAATACGCGGCAAATCACTATCTCCACATCCAAGGAGGTCGGGGTTATAAATCACATTCCGCTGCCCCGATTCGTACCAAGCTTTAATAAAGCGCTCCCAAAACCAACGGGATAAGCCAACGCCAATGGGATGAATGAGCAACAAAGGGGGGCCACTGGGTTCACCTGTTGGAGGTGTGATGCAATCGTATGCACAATTGTAGCCTTGCCATTTGTAGAGCTTCATTGGGTTCGTCTCCGCCAACCGAGTCCGAGTTTTATCATAGTGGAGTTTGTAGGTTGGCGCTTCGATAGAAAGAGCTGGCAGAGGCGATCGCCCTCCCCCCCCCCTCCACACACCACCACCAGAACATTGCACCTAAACACTTGGGTTACGGGACTATATTGCCGAACCCGGAATTAGTGTTGCTGCCCCACCCCACTGTTTAAAATCATGCGGATATACCTTCACGGTGCTTCATTGAAGCCTGCAGGAACCATGCCGCGATGGGCACGAGTATTTACACAAAATTATTTGGCCAGTGAATTTATTATGAAGCTGATTCGGTGGTACCAATTTGTTTAGTTAGACTCACTAATATCGGTTCATCTAAATATCTATAGGCAAAGATTATTTTGTTTCAGATGGGTTGCAAAGTATTCAACTTCATCTGTCCAAAGATTGGCCTTAGTAAAAACAATGAACATCAATTTTCTATCAAGCTAATCGGTTGAATTGGGTGCTTTAGATAAAGAGCGTGTATTGATGACGAACTTGCAACACAGTCAGGAAACGTCCTGGTGAGCTGGTTCTGAGTTGTGGTTTGAGTTGTCGTTTGGTAGCCAAGATTCTCATGATGCTTGACGCGCGATCGCTTCCTTCAGATCAGGTTTTAAAGACACAAGTTTGCATTGTGGGTGGTGGTCCAGCCGGGCTCACAATCGCCCGTGAATTTGCGGAGCAAAATTTTCAAGTCCACATCATTGAAAGTGGCGGTATTGAATACGATGAGGATACCCAATCTCTCACTGACGCTAATGTAATTGGTGATCCCTATCCCACCGTACGAGAAACGCGACGACGGCAATTGGGAGGAACCGCTCACTGTTGGGAAGGGCAGAGCGGTTATCGGCAGTATGGTTGGCGATGTTTGCCACTCGAGCCAATTGACTTTGAGCAGCGCGACTGGCTGCCGTACAGCGGTTGGCCGTTTACCCGCTCCGATCTCGACCCTTACTATGAGCGCGCCCAAGCTGTTTGTCAGATTGGCCCCTACGCTTACGATACTGACTTCTGGCAGGATCAGCGGGCACAGCCTCTCGTATTTAAGAGCGATCGCCTCACTAGCAGCATCAGCCAGTATGGATTGCGAGACCCATTTACAAGCGAATATCCTGCTTCAATTCGGCAAACTTCCAACATCACCACCTTACTGTATGCCAACGTCGTTGAAATTGAAACGAACGATAGCGGCTGCTCTGTCACTCGGGTACGCATTGCAACCTTACAGGGCAATCAGTTTTGGCTAGAAGCAAACATCTTTATCCTGGCAACGGGCGGGCTAGAAAATGCTCGACTCCTGCTAGCGTCCAATCGGCAACAGGCAGCGGGATTAGGCAATCAGCATGACGTTGTGGGCCGATATTTCATGGATCGCCCCATCTTGAGCTGTAGCTTGATTCCTTATAGTCCCAAAATATTTGAGCAAACCAACTTATACGATATCTACTCCAGCAAAGGCGTACCCATCATGGCGCGCTTTAAATTGTCGGAGTCGGTGATGCGGCAAGAGCGCTTGTTGAACAACGGCGCACAGTTATTTCCTCGGCCACTTCCTCACCAACGGGAAGCCACACTGGCTCTGCGGGATCTGTTAACGGCTCTGCGAAACGGCAAACCTCTACCCGATCTGACAAAGCGTTTGAGTATGCTGCTGCAGGGTGCCGACTACGTAGCCACGGCAAGTTTCTGGTCAGCGATTCGCAGTATTCCTTCCCTTCGTCGAGGAGATTGGTCTTATCTTCCTTTGGAAAAACGTAGATTCTCGTTGTTCGAGATCTTTTACCAAATTGAACAAGCACCCGACCCCAACAATCGCATCACATTGAGCGCTGAACGCGATCGCATGGGCATGCCCAAAACCGAAATTCACTGGCGCATCAACGACATAGATAGTCGCAATGCCATTCGTATTCAGGAAATTTGGGCTGAAGAATTGGATAAAGCCGGTATCGGCAAACTGGAATTTGCCCGCACTTGGGCAGAACAAAAGTTTGAGAAACCTGCGATGCACCACCATTTAGGGAGTACCCGAATGCACAACGATCCAAAGCAAGGGGTGGTTGATGCTAACTGCCAAGTTCATGGTCTCTCAAACTTGTTTATTGCTGGAAGCTCTGTTTTTCCGACATCAGGTTATTCCAACCCAACGCTCACTATCATTGCACTCTCACTTCGCCTAGCCGACCATATCAAAACGCTGATCCAATAAAGCCATGACAAGGTCAGCCCATGACCAATCGTGACTCTCGCCCAGCGTTCGCCGCATGGAAAAAGACTATGTCATTCACCATCCTGAAATAGAGGAACGAACACAAAAATGGTCAAAGTTGGAGTGGTAGGGGCCAGTGGTTTTGTGGGTCGTCGAGCAGTCGAGATGCTGCACGAGGACGGTATGACGGTCTGCCCGATTGTCCGTCAGGCAGACAGCCTTCCATACTTTACTCAGATGGGTTTGCAGGGTTATGTTGCCAATGCATTTGACCAGGCAGCATTAGAACAGGCGTTTAGTGGTTGTGATGTCGTTATCCACTCTATTCTTGGCAGTGCCGGGTTAATTCGTGGCAGTGTTGAACCGGCTTATCGAGCTGCTCAAAATGCAGGTGTTCGTCGCCTTATCTATTTGAGTTCAATGATCGTTCACACCTCGGCTCCGGATCCAGGCACAACCGAAGCAACACCCCCAATTCAGCATCAGCCGGGGTTTCCTACCCACATTGCCAAAATTGATGCCGAACGCAAATTGTTAAAGCTGCAAAAAGCAGGTTCTGTAGAAGTTGTGATCTTTAGACCTGGAATTGTGTTTGGACCGCGATCGCGCTGGATCAATGAATTGGCGGATCAATTCCTCCAGGGAACAGCCTATTTCATCCATGATGGCCGCGGAATTTGCAATACCGTCTATGTTGATAACCTAATTCACGCCATGCGGTTGGCCATGTTTGCCGAAGGGGTAAATGGCGAAGCGTTCTTCGTTGGCGATCGCGAACAGGTCACTTGGTTTGACTTTTACCATCCTTTTGCCCGTGCATTAGGTGTTGACCCTCACACGATTCCTCAAGTACCTCCACCGATATTTACCCACAGCAAAAAGCAAGAGTTTCTCCGTTCCATCCGAGAGTCCGAAATTGTGCAGAAATCGTTAGCCTTCCTGTCAAACGATTTGAAGCAAAGCATGAAACGCCTCATTCCAAAACAGAGTCATGCTTCATCCACAACTTTATCCACCACTCTCGTAAATCCAGAACCCATCGTCACTGAAATGATGGCCATCTTGCAGCAATCGCAATACAAACTGCCCCTTGCCAAGGCAGAACAGCGCCTGGGTTATCAACCCATTGTCTCATTTGACCAAGGGTGCCGCCGCTCTATTGAGTGGATGATGCAGGAGAAAATGACCACAGGAGCGATCGCCAAGGTTTAGAAATTCTCATCCATTTCATCGATAAGAGCGATCGCTCAAGCGCAGACAGCTCTGGCATGTCGATTGAGCAAACGCGGGTAACGCAACGGCTGCATTCTTGCTGAATGACAGCCACAAACGAGTGTAAGGCAAAACACCCAAGCCGAGAATAGAGCAAATCAGGAAATACCCTGAAGCTCTGTAAACCAATTATCAAGGGGACATCAAGATTATGGTAAGTACGGAGACTTCAATCTACAAGCAGAGGATAACTATGATAAGTTCGTTTCGTAGAGAATTTTACGCTCAATTTATCCAATTATTTAGAGTGTCTCAACTCGCCTTAGTTACTTGCTAAAAGCTTCTGCAAAACAGAAGCGTTTGTTCGAATAGAGCCCTTAGCTGCATCAATCTAGCTGCATAAATATTGAGGTGAAGTGTGACGCAGTTCCAACACTTTTTTTTAACGAAGTTCAACGTCAGAAGCTTTCCAGATCTGAAACCTGGATGTGAGCCAGCTTGGTTAGAGAAGCGATTTGATTTATTTGACCAATTCTGTTTTCCCTCCGTTTCCAAACAGTCAAATCAAAACTTCAAGTGGTTGGTTTTCTTTGATATTGATACTCCTGAAGCTTTTAAGCAAAAGATTGCGGTTTACGCTCAGCAGTGGAGCAACTTTGTTCCTGTTTATCTGGATTGTCCCTTGCCCTATGGGGAGTTTCCAGATGAGGTGCGAAAAGTTGTTCGACAACACATTCCCGAAAGTTGCCAATACTTGATTACAACCTGGCTGGACAACGACGACGCGATTCACAAAGATTATGTCCAAATGATTCAGGACAACTTCAACCAGCAGGAAAGCGAAACGATTAACTTTTTCTTTGGTTATCAGCTTGCAAACGG
This sequence comes from Leptolyngbya sp. AN02str, assembly GCF_050565595.1. Lineage (NCBI taxonomy): Bacteria > Bacillati > Cyanobacteriota > Cyanophyceae > Leptolyngbyales > Leptolyngbyaceae > Leptolyngbya > Leptolyngbya sp. AN02str. The sequence goes on from NZ_JBNXVR010000004.1 coordinate 179,135, forward strand.
CAAGCTGTACTTTGACTTTGAGTTAGCCAACCACTTTATCAGCTTAGTTGAGAAATACAATCCAGAGTCATTCAATACCTGCCTTTGTAGACCTCACAAAGAACTATATGAAGTTTGCAAGTCAGCAAAAAAAATCTTCTGCAAGCCTGCCTGGATTGAGGTTGTCCACGGCTCCAATTATATGAATGTATATCGGCGTGGTTTTCGAGTCCCAAACGATAAAATTTTGGATAATTTTTCGATTCAACCAGCAGATCCAGCAGATCAGGAACAGGCCGTTCCATTTTTGGTTGAGCAAGCAAAAATTGCGATGTTCTTTCCCTACTATTTCCTACGAAAAGTTTTCCTTAGAATCAAACACAACCAGCTCACGGAGTTGGGCATGAGCAGCTTTGCAGTTAGAAACTATTGATTCCAATCAGGAAGTATCTTAGGAAGACACATCTATGAAGTTTTTAATTACAGGTGGCGCTGGTTTCATTGGTAAATGGCTGGTTCAACAACTTCCTATGGGTGCGGATGTTGTTGTAATTGATTCATTAGATGCGCAGGTTCATCGTACCTCCGACGACTTCGCTCCCGAATTGAAAGCTCGCGCAACATGTATCAAGGCCGATGTACAAACCATTGATGAGTACCAAGCGGTAATCGAAGGAACCGATGTGGTAATCCACCTGGCATCCCAAACTGGAACCGGGCAATCGATGTATGAGATCAGCCGCTACGTCCAGCAAAATGCCAATGGTACTGCAACATTACTGGAGTTGATTTCAAGGTTAGAGCACAAGCCGCGTCGTGTGATTCTATCGTCCAGCCGCGCTGTATATGGTGATGGAGCCTATACGGATGGTCAACACATCTACTACTCCAGAGGGCGTCGTATTGAAGATTTGCAACAGGGGATTTGGGAGGTGCTCAGCGATGAGGGTAAGCCGCTCAAGTCTTTGCCAATGCACGAAAGCCATTTGACAAAACCGACATCGGTTTATGGGTTAACCAAGTTATGGCAAGAGCAGTTGATGCAAAACTACTGCGAGAGCCAAAACATTGACTGTGTCACTCTGCGCTTTCAAAACGTGTATGGCCCCAAACAAGAGTTGGGCAACCCTTACACCGGTATTATCGGAATTTTCACCAATGCGATCGCCCAGGGTAACCCACTGGAACTGTTTGAAGATGGTTTGGTCACCCGAGACTTTGTATTTGTTGGCGATGTTGCAGATGCAGTCGTGAAATGTGCCCTGCATGACTCTCTGCTATCATCCACTATCAACATTGGTACAGGACGAGCAACAACCTTGATCGAGGTCGTTGAAACGATCGCTGAACTAGTGGGTAGACCGGCAAACTATCGTGTTTCTGGTCGCTTTCGGGTTGGCGACGTTCGCCATGCCATTGCCAATATGAGCCACTACGAAAGTGTGTTGGGGACGTGGTCTCCAACTTCCTTGAAATCAGGCTTAGCACAGTATTTGGATTGGTACTTGAGGCAAAAACCGCTGAGTGCAGAAGTCCTTCAGGCTTCCTTTAAGGAAATGGAGCGGACGGGCTTATTACTGTCAAAACGGGGCTAAGCGACAGGCATGAATGTTTTACATCTGTGCGAGTCGGATATTGACAATGGAGGAGCACGAGCGGCTTATCGCTTGCATCAGGGATTGCGATCGCTCGACTGCAACTCCCAAATGCTGGTTCGAGCAAAATTTAGTAACGATAAAACGGTCATTCCTGATCGGTCATTAAGAACTAGGTTAGGTCCCCCCGCATCGGGTCTACCCCTAAAACTGTATTCGAAGCGCTCAGGGGCCATGTTTTCCCCCCAGTGGTTTCCAGATAGTTTTGCTTCTCGGGTCAAGCAATCCCCGGCTGATATCATCAACTTGCACTGGATCTGCAACGGGTACCTGCAAATTGAGACATTGACACGATTTTGCCAACCATTGGTATGGACACTACACGATATGTGGCCATTTACGGGTGGGTGCCACTACAACGAATGCTGTGAGAACTACAAGGTATCATGCGGTTCTTGCCCACAGCTTGGGAGCGATCGCCCATCCGATTTGTCTCGCTGGGTTTGGCGGCGTAAAGCCAAAGCGTGGAACGGTTTGAACCTAACATTAGTCGCAACCACGTCCTGGCTTGCAGACTGCGCCCGGTCTAGCGCATTGTTTCGAAGTAGCCGGATTGAAGTCATTCCGCTTGGGTTAGATACCGAAAAATATAGGCCCCATAATCGGTACTTCGCTCGTGAAGCATTTAACCTACCCCAGGATAAGGCGCTAATCTTGTTCGGTGCGATGAACGGAACGAGCGATCGCCGCAAAGGATTTCATCTTTTACAGCCCGCCTTGCAAAGACTGAGTACATCAGGTTGGCAAGATCAGCTTGAACTTGTCATTTTCGGTGCTTCCCAGCCCGAAGAACCAATTGATTTAGGGTTCAAAACTCACTACGTGGGGCGGTTGAATGATGATTTATCCCTTGCACTAGTCTATTCAGCAGCCGATGTCATGATTGTTCCTTCCGTCCAGGAAGCTTTTGGCCAAACGGCATCCGAAGCCATCTCATGCGGCACCCCAGTCGTTGCGTTCAATGCAACTGGATTAAAAGATGTCGTGGAGCACCAACAAACGGGTTACTTGGCCACTCCATTTGAAACAGAAGATTTGGCCAAGGGAATCGCTTGGGTTCTAGAAGATCAAGAGCGGTACCAAAAGCTTCAGACTCAAGCAAGAAAGAAAGCGTTGCAAGAGTTTGCTTTGAACGTTCAAGCAGCTCGATATTTGTCGTTATATCAGCAGCTCTTAAACTGACATCAGCTGATTTGATACAACCTCCGTGATGGAAGCAGAAATATATGTTTTTAAAGAAACTGAGACGCAAACGACCCTTACAAATGAATTATGTATCGCGATTTCTATACGTCATCTCCGCCAAAAAAATTGAGCTTTTTCTGCTGCTCATCTCGTTTCTGGTCATTTCTGTTTTGGATGCGGTGGGGATCGGCCTGGTTGGCCCGTTTATTGGACTAGCCGTCAATCCAGGCATGGTTCAGAAAAACGCTTTGCTGTCCAGACTGTATGACTATAGCGGCCTGGATAACTCTAATCAATTCATTGCCGCATTGGGTCTCTTTATTATTATTGTTTTTTTCTTTAAGTCATTCCTCTATTATCAAATTCAAAATTATGTTTATAAGTTCTGCTTTACCCAGCAGGTAAAACTGCGCTTGAGACTACTGCGCACCTACTTAGCGTTGCCTTACACGTTTCATCTCAAAACAAACTCCGCCCATCTAATTCAAACGATCATTAAGGAGAGCGAACAGTTTACCTATTCAATTGCCATTCCGCTCTTAAATTCTGTTGCAAACATGTTTGTGCTACTGGTTCTCATCCTACTTCTGGCGAGAACAGATCTATTTACAACGGTGAGTATTCTTGGGCTACTTTTGGTTGCCTTCGTTCCATTCCACTACTTTAGACACAAGCTTGTTGCTTGGGGTAAAGCCGGGGTTGATGCCAACACGGAGATGCTGCGTATCGTCAACCATGCCGTTGGCGGATTGAAAGAAACCCGAGTCATTGGGTGCGAAAGCTATTTCGAAAAACAGTTGAGTACCCAGGTTAACAACTTTGCCAAAGTGGCAACCAACTTCCACGTTTTTCAGCTCCTGCCCCGCATCGTGTTGGAATCGCTCCTCATTATGTTCGTGGTTGGGTTGGTTTCAATCTCGTTATTCTACGAGCAGCGATCGCAGAATTTGATTTCCGTACTGGGTATTTTTGCGATCGCCTCAATCCGTCTGCTGCCCTCGGCCAGCCAATTTATGTCGAATTTAGGCGTACTTAGAAATTTCAAGTCAACCCTAGACAAAATCTATTATGACTTGAAAGAAATTGAATCGCCTGAAGCAATCAGCTATCTCCGCCTATTCCAACGCAGCCCACAGTCCTTAAAAGCAACCAATATTTACCAGGAAGGAATAACCGACATTACACTTCCGTTCAACAATCGGCTGGCTCTCAGTCATATCAACTATACTTACCCTAGTTCGTCCACACCTTCCCTCAGCAATATCTCGCTAACCCTACGCAAAGGCGAGTCGATTGCCTTAATTGGTAAATCAGGGGCGGGAAAAACAACTTTGGTAGATGTTTTGCTAGGGTTGTTAATTCCTGAATCTGGAGACATTCAGGTAGATGGGTTGTCCGTTTATAGCGATTTACGCTCTTGGCAAAACTTAGTGGGGTATATCCCTCAAACAATCTTTCTCATTGACGACACAATCGAGCGCAACATTGCCTTTGGTGTTCCAGATCAACACATCGATCAGCAGAGACTTCAGCGAGCGATTGAGTCTGCTCAACTTTCTGAACTGATTGGGCAACTACCAGAAGGCGTCCACACCATCGTTGGCGAGCATGGAGTTCGCCTCTCAGGAGGCCAAAGGCAGCGTATCGGCATTGCCCGAGCCTTGTATCATGAACGCGAAATTCTCGTTTTAGATGAGGCGACTTCCGCATTGGATAACGAGACTGAAAACTTGATCAGTCAGGCAATTCAACAGCTGAGTGGTCGGAAAACGATGATCATCATCGCTCACCGTCTAACAACAGTCGAACATTGCGATCGCATCTACGAAATGGAGAAGGGCAGAATTATCCGCAGTGGTAGCTATCAAGAGATTGTGCTAGAAGCCCAAAAAGCCTAGGTTTAACCTGAAAGCGCGGCAAGCGCTGTCCAAACATCAGACGAATCCACAACCATAACTCAGGCCCCAAACCCTTACCGCTGCAAGTTTACTTACTTCTAGCACTCCAACATTCAGGCATCCGTCAGTATTCAACGAGCCAGATACCATGACACGCTTAAAGGTTTTGATTTCAGCTTACTCTTGTCGACCAGGAATGGGATCAGAACCTGGAGTTGGGTGGAATATTGTTAAAGAGTTAGCCAAGCATCACGATATCTGGGTGCTGACACGAGATGACAATCGCGCCACCATTGAGGCAGAACTAGCAGAACGTCCAATCCCTGGCCTCAGCTTTGTTTACTTCGATTTGCCTGGAGTTCGCTGGTGGAAACGCGGCTTATACGCGGTACATTTTCACTACTATCTTTGGCAGATCAAGGCTTACTTTGTTGCCCGTCAACTTCACCAAAAGATTCATTTTGACATTGCCCATCACGTCACCTATGTCAGGTACTCATCTCCCAGTTTTCTCTCTCTCTTGCCAATTCCATTCATTTGGGGGCCAGTCGGCGGAGGGGAATCTGCTCCTAAAGCCTTTTGGCAAGCGTTTGATCAGCGGGGCAAGGTTTACGAGTTCCTACGAGACCTAAGCAGACACATTGGAGAACGCGATCCATTTACCCGCATGACGGCCCGACGCAGTATGGTGTCTTGGGCAACCACTGACGACACAGCTAAACGTCTCATACACATGGGTGCACATCATGTGGAAGTTCTATCTCAGGTCGGCTTTTTCGCAGATGAGATTTCCGCTCCAGACACTGTTCAGCAACCAGATCCAACCCTAATTCGTTTCATCAGTGTGGGAAGGCTACTGCATTGGAAAGGGTTTCATTTAGGACTAGAAGCGTTTGCCCAAGCCAATCTACCACCGGAAGCAGAATATTGGCTCATTGGCAAAGGGCCTGAGCAAGAACGGTTGCGATCGCTTGTTGGAGACTTGGGTCTTGCACACCAGGTCAATTTTTTAGATGAAATGCCACGTGAAGAGCTCATGCAAAAATTAGGCACCTGCTCCGCATTAGTTCATCCTAGCCTACACGAATCAGGAGGCTTTGTATGTTTAGAGGCGATGGCATTAGGGCGACCCGTAATTTGCTTGGAGTTGGGAGGACCCGCTGTGCAAGTCACTTCAGAAACAGGCTTTAAGGTTCCAGCCCACACCCCCAAGCAGGCAATCGCAGACATGGCAGAAGCAATGACTCGACTGGCAGCCGACCCAGCCCTTCGAATGCAAATGGGACAATCCGCTCAACGCCATGTTCACAATGTCTACCGTTGGGAAGCTAAAGCACTGTTGCTGAGCCAGGTGTATCAAAAAACCGTTGCCATGCAACAGTAAAAACTGTAATTGAGCAGAGGTACTCATGTCTTCTCCAGTCATCTTTTTCACTGGTCTTTTATTACCCCCTTCAGAAACATTCATTCGTACTCAAGGCGCGTCGCTTCAGCAGTTTACTCCGTATTACGTAGGCTCCCGGGCTGTCAAAGGGTTGTCCTTACCCGAGGATCGCTCCTTCGTGGTGAACAGTAGTGGAACCATCGGATCGGTTAAAGAAGCTGTCTTTAAGTTAACTGGATTTGCTCCAGAGCTTGAACAAAAGATTCAACGCTTAAATCCTGCACTCATTCATGCACATTTTGGCGTGAATGGAACCTTAGCCATGCCGATTGCAAAACGCTTGGGATTGCCATTCATCACAACCTTTTACGGTTTAGATTCAACGCTAGAGAAATCAACCTTTCAGCGAACATCGTTAACTCAGCGGGTTTATCTTCATCGCCAATCTGCCCTCAAGCAGGAATGCAAACTGTTTGTTGCAGTATCCGATTTCATTAAAAAGAAACTATTAGAACAAGGCTTTCCAGAAGACAAAGTTGTTTCAAATTACATCGGAGTTGACCTTCAATCTCTCCAACCAAAACCCCAAATTCCTCGAGAGCCTCTCGTTCTGTTCATCGGTCGGCTAGTCGAAAAAAAAGGGTGCGCATATCTAATTCAAGCGATGGCTCAAGTGCAGGAAGCTGGTCCTGATGTGAAGCTCATCATCATTGGAGATGGGCCGTTGAGAGAATCGCTAGAAGGTTTGGCAGCCGGCCTACTTCGGAATTATCAGTTTTTAGGAACTCAGCCTCCAGAAGTGTGTAAGGACTGGATGTATCGAGCCAAGCTATTAGTGGTTCCCAGCGTAACTGCATCAAACGGTGACTCTGAAGGCTTACCAACTGTTTTGATTGAATCTCAAGCCATGGGGCTACCCGTTGTTGCATCAATTCATGCAGGCATTCCCGAAGCCATTGTTGACGGTGAAACTGGATTGTTAGCGGTTGAACGAGACTGGCAAAAGCTTGGTTATCAAATCTCGACTCTGTTAAATAATTCTGAGCTTTGGCAGCGTTTTAGTATCAATGGTCAAGAGCGAGCTAAGCAGCAGTTTGACTTATCCCATCAAACACGAAACCTAGAGAAACTTTATCAACGGATAATCACAGATTCTGGCAGGTTTTCCTGATAGTGCAAGACCCGATGTTTCACCGTGTCTTGTAGGCAAAGTTAAGAACAGGAACTATTTATCTGCGAGCAGAATAATGTGAAGACTCTGCGAAGGGAAAGTAGTATCCGTGGAAATTCCATCACTCGTATTCTAGGGTTAATACGTAGATGTACCGACGTTTTATACGCACTATTGAATGCTTTGAAGTACTATGACGATCCCAAATTTGAAAGACCAATTTGATCAAGATGGTTTTGTGATTCTGCGAAGCTTCTTTTCTGAACAAGAAGCCCAAACTCTTCTAGACATCATTCAAACTTGTCCACATCCTACAAATAAAGATCGTCTGACGAAAGGAGCCATGACTTTCTATAGCAACGTTTACCGCTATAGCAAAGAGATGCAAGCATTTGCAGCACAACAGAAAATCGTTAATGTCCTGAAAGAACTATCGGGACCCGATATCTGGATGCGTCATGATCAGGCTGTTGCGAAAGGACCTGGTGCAGATACATTCCCATGGCATCAAGATAACGGTTACAACAAGCTAAAAGATGGGCATTACCAATTCTGGATTGCGCTTACTGAAATGAATCAGGATAATGGTGGGCTATGGCTTCAGCCGGGCAGCCATAAAATGATTCTGCCTCACAAGAAAGTAGGCAACGAACAGGTCTACGATGGTATCCCAGAAAATCCCGTTGCGATTGAAGCAAAGCCTGGTGATGTCATCATCTTTTCGTCCTTCTGTTTACACAGCACGACTCCTAATATTACTCAAAAGCAACGCTGGGCATATGTTCTTGAGTATATGTCGTTGGATCACTTTGATCCATTCCTAGAGCCTCCTTACTTCATCATTGCAAAAGATGGTAAGTCCTGCCCAGAGTTTGTTGAATCCTATCGGGGCTCGAAAAAACTCACGAACCGCTTGAAGTACAACTTGAGAATGGATGGAGTGATTAAACGGTGGCTCCGTCGAGTTCTCAAGAAGCAGACATACATCAGCCAGTAATTTATTTAACAATGGGCGTTGTCGCATGGAATATCGAACGCTAGGGCGAACAGCCCTTGAAGTTTCTGCTATCGGTATTGGGGCTTGGCAACTGAGTGGCCCTTTAACCCTAGATGGCAAAGATGATGGGTTTCCAGATGTTGGGCAGGATGAGGTAATTCGACTCATTCATGGTTGCGAAGATTTGGGTATCAACTTCATTGATGCTGCTGAAATCTACGGGGCCGGAGAAGGGGAGCGGCGCGCTGGTCAAGCGCTACAGGGCCGACGAGAGAAATGGATTATTAGTTCTAAGTTTGGCTTGAGGCAGGGAGTTCGTGGGGAGCGAATTGTTGATGTTAGCCCTCACACGATTCAAACCAGCTTGGAGGGTAGCCTAAAGCGACTACAAACTGATTATGTTGACATCTATCTGTTTCATGCTCCTCCAAACCAACTTCTGATAGATGAGAGCAAAGCCGTTTTAGACAACTTGAAGCAACAAGGCAAGCTGCGGTTTTACGGCATTTCAACCAACGACGAGAACATTCTAAGGCAGTTGGCAGAAAGCAGTTCAGTCGATGTGGTGATGTTCTCGCAGTCGCTTGTCACTTATTTACCCGAAGTCCTAAATATTATTAAACAGTACAACCTGGGAGGATTGGTTCGCGGCGCGCTTCAAGGAGGGTTGCTATCTGGTAAGTACTTTCATACTAAGCCATCTCTAGCGCAGGAAGACATTCGCCGCTCCTGGATGAGTACTTTAAGAACGGAAAAATATTCCGTGCTGGAGAAGTATATCCCAGAGGGCTCATCGATGGTTGCTTTGGCATTACGCTATCTACTCGACTTTGACACCACCCATACGATTGTTCTGGGTGGGAAAAGTCTAGAGGACTACCAAGCTGCTTTGCGAGCTTTAGACTTGCCTCCTCTGGAGCCAGAAACCAAGGCTGCGCTAGAAACGTTAAGACACAAACTCCAAGGGTTTTATTGGCGATCGCAATTCAAACAAAAGGCTGTAGCAAAACTGAAGAAACTATTGGTCCGATAGTTTGTTTCTTCTATCTACAAATTTTGTACATCAATCTATTTTTCTAGACATTTACGGAAGTTTACATAGCTATGACTCCCTCTGCGTCTGCAACTCAAATTAACTCTACTCGTCTGTTATCACCCGTTCGCTCAAAAGATCGGTTCTTGGTTTTTGGTGCTCCTGCAATTGAAGAAGCAGAGATCCTAGAAGTCGTTTCCACCATGAGAAGCGGTTGGTTAGGAACAGGGCCGAAAGTGGCACGCTTTGAGCAAGATTTCGCTACTTACAAGAATGTTCAAAATGCGATCGCAGTGAATTCTTGCACAGCTGCACTACATCTGAGCCTGATGGCAGCCGGTATTCAGCCGGGTGATGAAGTTATCACCACACCTCTCACCTTTTGTGCCACAGTCAACGCGATCATTCATGCTGGCGGTACCCCAGTTTTGGTTGATGTTGACCCAATTACAAAAAATATCGATCCTAACGAGATTGCAAAACGCATTACGCCACGCACCCGGGCGATCGTACCGATGCATATGGCTGGGCATCCCTGTGATATGGATGCAATCATGCAAATTGCGGCAGATTACCAGCTCAAAGTTATTGAAGACTGTGCTCACGCAATTGAAACAGAATACAAAGGACAAAAAGCAGGCACTCTTGGCGACTTTGGTTGCTTTAGCTTCTATGTCACCAAGAATATTGTGACTGGTGAAGGCGGCATGGTGTTGGCTCGTTCACAACAGGATGTTAGTCGGCTCAAGATCCTCGCACTGCACGGTATGAGTAAAGATGCCTGGAAACGCTTCGGTGATGAGGGGTATCGACATTACCAAGTGGTTGAATGTGGGTTCAAATACAACATGATGGATATTCAAGCATCCATCGGAATCCACCAACTCAGACGCATTGAGCCCTACTGGAAAAAACGGGAAGAAGTCTGGAATGTCTACAATGAAGCTTTTGCCGATTTGCCCATCACGCTACCGGCAGACCCCGAACCCAATACTCGTCACGGCTATCATCTTTATACAATTTTAATCGATGCCGAAAAAACCGGGATGAGTCGAGACCAATTTTTAGATGCGATGACGGCTCATAATATTGGAGTTGGCGTTCATTATCTTAGTGTTCCAGAGCATCCTTACTATCAACAGACGTTTGGCTGGCAACCTGAAGATTACCCACACGCCATGAACATTGGGCGCCAAACAGTGAGCCTGCCTCTGTCTGCTCGTTTGACAGATGAAGACGTTCACGATGTGATTGCAGCCGTTCGTCAAATTTTGGCTTAGTTGATCAGCTTACAAGCAACGAACAAACAAGGAGTGGGCAAAGCCTACTCCCTTTTCAATCTCTTTTGTAAGTTTTGACGAAGATTCAGTCATTACCTTGAGTTACTTCGGGCAAAACCTTATGATTTTCGCAGAGATTTATCGTCAAAGCTTCGGCTAATTGGTGGTTTATACCGTAACGCATCATTTTTTAGGAAATGACTCATTCGTTATTTTGAGTATCTCTATGAATAACCTTCGAGTTGCCTGGTTGTTGCCAACAGCATGGTTTTATTGGCATCCGGTTTTGAGTCATTTTGCCAAACGATTTCCTCAGGCGATCGTTTTCACTGGGTTATACCCTGGTTTTGCGAAAGGCTATGAAGACACCTTCAAAGTTGAAGTTGTTGGAAAGAGCAAGTTTCTTTCTAGAAGCCACGAAACAGCAAACTATAATCGAGGCTTCACCGTCCTCTCGCTGAAAATTATTCCTCGGCTATTACAATACAGACCTGATGTCATCTTTGCCGATTCATTTCGGATTTGGAGCTTGTTTGCTTTGCTGCTTAAGCCGTTCTGCCGCTGGCGAGTCATTCTCTCCTATGAGGGAAGTTCACCAACGGTAGATTACCGAAATTCTCCCTTTCGCTTATCTCTACGCCGATTTATGGTTCGTCTGGCTGATGCCTACATGACCAATAGCCAAGCGGGGAAATCGTACTTGGTGGATGTATTAGGCGCAAAGGAAGATTTGGTGTTGGCACGGCCCTATGAAGTGCCTGATGCTCGAGCATTACTGGGCAATGCGATCGCTCAAGTGGACATCCCCCAATTTCAGCGACCTACTTTTCTATTTGTTGGGCATTTAGTTGAACGAAAAGGCTTACTATTGCTGCTGCAAGCCTGTCACAAGGTGCGTGACCAGGGCATTCATGACTTTACGCTACTGGTGGTTGGCGATGGAGAACAACGGCAAGAAGCGGAAGTATTTATTCAAGATCAGGGTTTAGAAGAGCAGGTGAAGCTTCTAGGAAAACTAGACTATAGTCACCTTGGAGATTACTTTCAGTCCGTAGATGCTTTAATTTTGCCAACCCTAGAAGACACTTGGGGCATGGTTGTGTTAGAAGCTCTATTGTTTGGTAAGCCGATTCTTTGCTCTAAATGGGCTGGTTCATCTGAACTCATTACTGATGGGGAAAATGGATATGTGTTTGACCCACGGGACCCTGAGCAGTTAGCTCAACTCATGAGCTCGTTGATTCAACATCCTGATCAGATCAAAGCCATGAGTGAAAAAGCAAAGCAGACAATGAGTTGCTACACGCCCGCAGCGGCGTCCAATAGTTTGGCTGAGCTTGTGGAATCCCTATGTGGGACTTGAGCTATGACAGAAGTCTCGATCGCTCTCTTTGTTTGGGGCTTGTCTAGTGATGCAATTACGAATATCGCTTCTGCCTTAGCTCAAGGTTTTTATAAAGCGAGAATTTCTAAAATTTATGTCCTTTATCTCAATGGAGAGCCTGAAGAAAATATTAGTTTTCCGAAGGGAGTGGAGTTTGTCCATTTAGGCGTTCATCGTGCTAGGCAAGCTCCTTTGCCAATTGCCAATTTCTTGAAAACAGTCAAGCCGACCTTTCTCATTTCCCTTGCGTTTCTCAATATTCCAGCAATTCTGGGTTGGATACTCAGCGCTCAAAATTCGACAAAGCTCGTGATTAGCCAACAGAATACGCTGGTTTACAAAGCCCAAGTTGAGCACAAAGGGGACCTGATCATGCAGATGCAGCTGTGGATGGCTCGGCATCTTTACTCCAAGGCAACGGGTTTAGTGACAACGACCCAACCTTTACTGAAAGAGCTGACTCAAGATGTTGGGGTATCCATTCCTCCAGCGCGTACTGCTGTTATTCCCAACCTGGTTGATCACGAACGCATTGCTCAGCAGTCAAAAGCGGAATCAATGCACCCGTGGCTACAGCACAAGGAGAAACCTGTCATCCTTAGTGTTGCTAGATTGGCAAAACAAAAAAACTTTCCTTTGCTGTTGCATGCTTTTGCTGAACTTCGAAAGCGGCATGACGTTCGATTGGTTATTATCGGCGAGGGGCAAGAACGAGAAACCTTGGAGCGCCTAGTTCATATCCTTGGATTAGACGAAGAGGTTAGCCTTCCGGGTGCCTCAGAGAATCCTTGGAGCAGTATGGCACGGGCCGATGTGTTTGTTCTACCTTCTGAAGAAGAGGCGTTTGGTTTAGTTCTGGTTGAGGCCATGATCTGTGGTTTACCAGTTGTTGCAACTGATGCCATTGCAGGTGGGCCAAAAACAATTTTGGGTAACAGTGAATATGGGCTTTTAGTCCCAAATCACGATTTTGGTGCTCTAGTTGATGCCATCGATAAAGTTCTATGGTCTTCTGAACTACGCGATCGCCTGATTGCAGCAGGAAAGCAACGGTGTCAGGCCTTTAGTTCCGAGAACATCGCTCAACAGTGGCTCTCATTTTTAAAGCAACTTTGATAATTTATGAAGGTATTGCTGTCAGCTTATGCGTGTGAGCCAGGACGGGGAACTGAACTCGCGGTAGGTTGGAACACGGCTTGGGCATTGGCCAAGTATCACGAAGTTTGGGTACTCACGCGTCCCGATGATGGTCGAGAAGCGATCGAAGCAGAGTTAGCCTGCAATCCTTCTCCCAATTTGCACTTTGTCTACTTTACACTCCCCATTTGGGGAGGGGGCTGGAAATGGGGACAAGGTGCATTCCAAATCCATTACTATCTGTGGCAAATCCAGGCTTATTTTGTGGCACGAAAGCTACACCGCACTTTAAAGTTTGACTTGGCTCACCACATCACGTTTGTCAAATATTCGACGCCTAGCTTTCTTTCGCTCTTACCGATTCCATTCATCTTTGGGCCCGTGGGTGGCGGAGAGTCTTCCCCAAAAGCCTTTTGGCAAGACTTTAGCCTGAGAGGCAAAGTTTACGAGCTGCTGCGCAATCTGGCTCGGCAGATCGGAGAACGCGATCCATTTAGCCGCATGACAGTTCGACGCAGCATCCTCTCTTGGGCAACGACTGAAGATACAGCTAAGCGTCTGAGAAGCATGGGTGCTCAGCGGGTAGAGGTGCTCTCTCAGGTTGGCCTTTTAGCAGAAGAGGTCGCCTATTTAGCAACGTTCCCGATACCAGAGCGATCGCCCATTCGATTTATCAGCGTTGGTCGGCTGCTCCATTGGAAAGGCTATCATTTGGGATTGCAAGCCTTTGCTCAAGCAAGCTTACCCCAAGATGCAGAATACTGGATCATTGGAAAAGGTCCAGAGCAACCTAGGCTACAAAGGCTTGCAGAAGAATTGGGAATTGCGCTTCAAGTCAAGTTTCTACCAGAAATGCCTCGCAAGGAGTTACTCCAAAAACTAGGCACATGCCTTGCATTGGTTCATCCCAGTTTGCACGAATCAGGAGGCTTTGTTTGTTTGGAGGCGATGGCACTGGGGCGGCCCGTGATTTGCTTAGATTTAGGAGGCCCTGCTGTACAAGTTACGCCCGAAACAGGCTTTAAAGTCGCTGCCGATACTCCCAATCAAGCGATACAAGGCATCGCCCAGGCCATGGTGAAGCTCGCTCAAGAGCCAGAATTGCGATCGCACATGGGTCGTGCTGGTCGGCAACGGGTTCAGGAGCAGTACAACTGGGAAAGCAAAGGTAAACAGATCAGTCACCTGTATGAAACGCTAATCCATCAGCACTCATGTAGGGAGCATACCTGCTTATGAAAGTGTTAACTATCCACAACTACTACCAACAGTTTGGTGGTGAAGACCAGATCTTTCAAACAGAAAATCACCTGCTAGAGTCCCGTGGACATACCGTCTATCGGTATACAATCCATAACGACCAAATCAGAGATACCCACCCGCTCACCCTTGCCAGTAACACACTTTGGAACTCCAAAATTTATCAGGAATTGAAGCAAGTCATGCGAGAATTCAAGCCTGACGTTGCGCATTTTCACAACACATTCCCGATTATCTCTCCATCAGCTTACTACGCAGCCAAAGCAGAGGGTGTTCCAGTCGTGCAAACCCTGCATAACTACCGCCTTTTATGCCCGAACGGCCTATTTTTCCGAGATGGGAAAGTTTGCGAAGACTGCGTACAACAACTGATCCCGCTATCTAGCATTATTCACAACTGCTATCGCAACAGCCGCACCGAAACGCTCGGCGTTGCCACAATGCTAACGTTACACTCATTTTTAAGAACCTGGCTGGACAATATTGAGGTATTTATTGCCTATAGCCAATTTGCTCTTGATAAATTTGTTGAAGGGGGGTTGCCTGCTAATAAGTTCATGTTTAAAACCAACTTTTTACATCCTGATCCCGGCATTGGAGCAGGGAAAGGAGGATATGCCCTCTTTGTTGGACGGCTATCTGTCGAAAAAGGGCTGGGGGTCCTGCTAAACGCGTGGGAGCGCCTAAATCACCCAATTCCGCTCAAAGTTGTAGGAGATGGCCCTATGGCCCACCTCGTTCGTGATGTCGCCGAGCGCGTGCCCGACATTGAATGGCTCGGGCGTAAGTCTTTGCTAGAAGTCTACGAACTGATGGGCAATGCTTCCTTTTTGGTATTTCCCTCAGAGTGGTATGAAACCTTTGGCCGAGTTGCAATTGAAGCCTTTGCCTGTGGAACACCAGTCATTGCAGCCGACATTGGAGCCATCACAGAACTTGTAACCCCGTACAAAACCGGGCTTCACTTTAAGGCAAGCGACGCTCAAGATTTGGCCGCAAAAGTTGAGTGGGCGATCGCCCATCCCCAGGAGCTCACACAAATGCGGCATAACGCCAGAACCGAATTTGAAGCAAAGTACACCGCAGATGACAACTACCAACGTCTTACAGAGATATATCAAGCTGCCATTACCAAAGGCCAAATACGTCAGGGACTTCTCAATCAGCAAATCGTTTGACTGGTTGCAAGGGCTACATATTCTGTGGTATTCACCTTGTATACGCATCAAGTACATGTGCTCTACTTTTGTCTTATTAACATTAGGAAATTTAATCAGCAAGTTAGCACTATCGTTTTGAGCAACTTTCCTGTCAATCAAAACAGAAAATATTTCATCACTTAGTTCAATCCACACAAGTGCTTGGTTAGATTTGTGAATTCAACTAAACAACCCGTTTTCATCAACGATCTGAACAGCAGTATCTTCACCATGCCCTGCGACTAACATGCTCCCCTCCGTCATCTTTTTTAGTGGGTTACTCTTACCTCCCTCAGAAACATTCATTCGTGCTCAAGGGGAATCCCTGCAGCAGTTTCGACCTTACTATGTGGGTTCTCGCTTTGTGCCGGGCCTATCCCTTCCGAGCGATCGCAGCTTTGTGCTCAACCATGGCGGAAAACTCGGAGCAGCTCAAGAAGCGACCTTTAAGCTCACTGGGTTTGCCCCAACCCTATACCGTAAAATCGAGCAGCTAAAGCCCTCACTGGTTCATGCTCACTTTGGGGTTTGCGGAACCCTGGCTCTGCCCGTTGTAAAACGACTCAAGTTACCGATGGTTGTCACCTTCTATGGCTTAGACGCTGTCTTAACAGAGGAGGCTTCAAATCAAAGATCCTTGACCAATCGGGTTTATTTTCGCCGCCGAGCCCGCTTGAAGCAAGAAGCCAATCTGTTCATTGGAGTTTCTGAGTTTATTAAGCAAAAGCTGTTAAGCCAAGGATTTCCTGCTGACCGCGTCATTGCCCATTACTACGGCGTCAACACTCAGCTATTTCAGCCTGATCCCGCAATCTCACGTGAGCCAGTTGTCCTATTTGTAGGCCGTCTAACCGAAAAGAAGGGATGTGAATATTTAATTCGTGCAATGGCCGATATTCAAAAAATCCATCCTGATGTTGAATTGGTTATCATTGGTGATGGGGTCTTAAGATCTGAGCTGGAAGAATTAGCAGCCAAGCAGCTCTACCGCTACAAGTTTCTAGGGTTGCAACCGCCAGAAATTGTTAAAGAATGGATGAATCGGGCGTGCTTGTTTGCAGCCCCAAGCATCACCGCCTCCAATGGAGACACTGAAGGATTACCCACCGTTATTGTTGAAGCACAGTCCATGGGACTCCCAGTGATTGCCACCCTCCATGCTGGCATTCCAGAAGCCGTAATCCATGGCGAAACGGGATTTTTGGCTGCTGAGAGAGATTGGCAAAATCTGGCAACGTATATTTTGCACATATTAGAAAATGAAGACCTTTGGCAACGCTTTAGCCAAAACGGCCAAGAGCGGATGCGAACCCATTTTGATTTATTTAGGCAAACGCGAATTTTGGAAGGACTTTATCAAAGCGTTTTAAGTACACCGTTGAATATTTAGTGCAACTGGGAGCGACTAGAATGCAGATTTTAAGTGTCCACAACAGCTATAAAATTCGTGGCGGTGAGGATGCATCTTGCGAGGCGGAAGTACGTCTTTTGAAAAAGATGGGGCATCAAGTCAGTCGATACGAGGAAAGCAACCATCAAATCGACAAACTGAATCCTCTAGATGTGGCGGCTCGAACAGTTTGGTCAACTAAGGCTTATCAAGTCTTGATGCATCAGCTAACGGAGCAGGCTCATGATATTGTTCATGTACAAAACTTTTTCCCGCTCATTTCTCCATCGATTTACTACGCCGCCCAGAAAAAGAAAGTTCCGGTCGTTCAAACGCTACGAAATTACCGTCTGCTATGTCCCAACGCATTATTTTTTAGAGATGGGCAAGTTTGTGAGGACTGCATGGGGAAATCCATCCCTTGGCCTGGAGTGATCAATTCCTGCTACAAAGAGAGCTTTTCAGCCAGTGGAGTCGTTGCCACGATGCTAACGGTACATCGGGCAATGCGCACATGGACCGAAATGGTCGATGTTTATGTTGCGTTAACTCATTTTGCTTGCAAAAAGTTCATTGAAGGTGGAATTCCTCAAGATAAGATTGTTGTAAAACCTAACTTCGTTGATCCCGATCCTGGTCAGGAAGTAGAGAAAGAGGATTTTGCGATATTTGTGGGTCGATTATCGGTAGAGAAGGGAATTGATACTTTAATCCAAGCTTGGCAACAGTTGGGTAAACGAATTTCCCTCAAGATTGTTGGTGAAGGCCCCTTGGAAGATCAGGTGATTCAAGCCTCTCAACACTCATCCTCTTCAATTGAGTGGTTAGGCCGTAAACCGTTGAATGAAGTGTATGACCTGATCGGTAAAGCAAAAGTTCTGATCTTCCCTTCTAAATGGTACGAAACGTTTGGCCGAGTTGCGGTAGAGGCATTTGCGAAGGGAACGCCAGTCATTGCCTCTAAATTGGGGGCGATCGCAGAAATTGTTGATCATGGGCGTACAGGATTCCACTTTCACCCCGGTGACTCAGCAGACCTAGCACGCCAAGTTGATTGGGCATTGAATCATCCTGAGCAGCTAACGGCTATGGGACACGAAGCCCGCGCAGAGTTCGAAGCGAAATATACAGCTCAGGCAAACTATCACAAGTTAATCGAGATCTATGACTTAGCCCGTAGCCAATAACCCTGGCAGCAGTCGGCATGCATAATCGCTATACAGTAGTCCATAGGTGTAGCGATCGCCAAGCTGATAAAGTCAATACAGCAAGCCATCCGTCTAGCAGTATGAGATGAATAGAGCAGTGGGCGGATAGAAGCCAAGTCACCGCTCGTACTCGTCTTCGGGCCAGATCTGAGTGAGGTTCTGAAGCGATTGTTGAATGGCTATCTCTGCTAAGGGAGCCATCACGCTATAACCTTTTCCATTCGGATGAATGCCATCATCCGCCAGATCTGCCCGAAGCATCCTGTAATGATCAACCATATGACTGTAATAATCAACATAAACATGTCCCTGCTGATCACAGTATTGTTTCAACCAGTCATTCAATGCTTCGATCTGGATAGGTGGACGTTGCTGTGATTGCGGCACCGACCCATAATCGTGGATCGGCAAAACAGAAGCCATAATCACTTGAATGCGGTTGACTTGGGCCAGTTGGGCGATCGCTGTCAGATTGTGTTTAATCATGTCTAGCGTCATCGGGCCAGTATTACCCGCAATATCATTTGTTCCAGCCAATAGCAGCACCACTTTGGGGCGAAGCGCAACCACATCAGGCCAAAATCGGATCAACATTTGGCCTGTCGTCTGTCCAGAGATCCCCCGATTGAGATAAGGCTTTCCGGGAAAGCTACCACCAAGCGGCCAAAATTGAGTAATCGAATCTCCAAAGAAAACAACTCGGTCTTCATGCACAGCAGGTGGGGGTAATACTGCGTTGCACGCCTGATAGACCCTGAGTTGGGCCCAATCGCTGAGGATAAGCTGAAGTTGATTTAACTCTTGATTCAAACGACGATACGGCCAAACCAGCCTCAACAACTTCGCTGCATAACGGCGGAACCACACACCAACCCGATTTACTTTCATAGTTTTGGTAAAGCCAATTTACTCTATTGCACAAACAGCGATCGCTCTCCATTTCATCAAGAAATAGTAAAGATTAGTCTGTAGAGTTGGCAACCTATTAAGGAAGAAAAAACAATGATATAAATGAGCCTTTGCTTCTATTTTTTGCTGTGGCTACTCAAATACAAGCATGGTCAAACGAGCGAAGCACTACGCTGATTGATACACGCAGTAGCAGAAAGACAAGGATGTTAGGGAGATTGCTTCCCCAACCATGAAAACCACCAGCGGGAGGCAGAACGAGCCTGCGTGCGTCAACAATGGCTCGTTCGTGTCCATTCGGATTGTAGAGGTTAATTACGGCACCCCGCTCTACACCCCCTTTATGCGAGAATTTATGAACGTGTGACACGCGAGCAGACAAATAGTGCCCAACTCAACTATTCAGGAAGAGGAAGAAGCATCTCACTATATGTCAGCCATTAGAACAAATTAAACAAAGCCATAATCTCCTTAATTCAGCGTAGCGTTTTGCATGAGTACCGTATTAGAACCCAAATCAAAGAAAGAAGGATATATCTCCAACTCCACCCTAACTTTAATAGGGCTTGGTACTGCCCTGTTTCCCAGAATTCTCACAGCTCTTAAAATACCCTCTCCCATCAACTTCCTTCACTTTGTTGTCGTTCCATTCGCCTGTGGCTCCGTACTCTGGAATGCACGCAGCAAAGATCCACAGCAAATTGCGATCTCCAAAAGCCTCTTGACGGGTTTATATCTTTTCCTAGTTGTCGTCTTTGCTAGTGCTTTTCTCAATAATGCAGGGGTTCCCAATGCTATTTTGGATTACTTGCTGTTGGCAGAACCTTTTATTCTAATTTTGACAATTGTTGCTCTTCCCTTATCAACAGACACCTACCAAACCTTTCGAAGTTGGATTTTGCGAGCAGCTTTGATCAACCTTATTTTTGCCTATGTGCAGAAATATGTTTTCAATATGGATAAGCTGTTTGGCTTGGAAGATAACGTTAAAGGTATTTTTATTGGGCAAGGAGCTGGACATGTTCTAGGAGGTTCAGTTTCAACTACATTTGCAGTTTATTATTTGATAACCGCCAAAAACAAACCCCTCTGGTTTCGTCTTTTAATCCTGTTTGCCTGTTTTAACCACATCGTCATATCGGATACCAAGCAAGTTCTGCTTTCGTTCATTCTGGGGTATGTTTTACTGTATTTGATCAATATCAAAGACATCAAGAAAACAATTCTCTACTTGATGCTAGGAGCAATATTTCTCATCATTTTCTATTGGGCTATTTATAATATTCCAGCTCTTCGGCCTTTTACAACTTGGATTCGACCAGAAATTTACGGACCAGATGGTGAAGCAACACGGCTCAAGTTTGCAGCATTCCGGCTTGTGCCTCAACACTACACCTCATCGCTAAATTGGCTTTTGGGGCTTGGCCCCGGCCACACGGTCGGACGACTCGGCGGTTGGATGTTAGCGTCTTACTGGAACTTATTAGGGCCTTTAGGGGCAACCATGCATCCTGTCAGCGGCGAAGTGTGGATGGCTGTTGCAAGCAGTTGGTTGGGGGATCAATCTAGCCTTTTTTCCCCTCTCTTTGGCTGGGCGGGTATTTGGGGCGATTTAGGGTTTTTAGGGTTGGGGGCGTATTTCTACATGGCCTTTTTAGTGTGGCGCTATGTTTGTATCAGTGATTTGTCTAAATACTTGATGTTGACTGTGTTTTCATTTGGGCTCGTCTTTTCCCAGCTCGAAGAACCTGGCTACACCCTCTTTGTTGCGAGTATGATTGGGCTAGGATGGCAAGACCAAAAAATCAAGGAGAAGACTAGATAGAAGAGTCAGCCGGATAAGCATAGCTTTAGCTATTTGCATAGTTTGGCCGAGGAAACCAGCTTAGTCAGTGCAACAAGTAGATAGCTGATCGTTACCGAACGGTGCGCTACGCAAAGGGCAGCAGAATCAGTTCAGCAACGTTTAGGATGGCAAGCCATAGATTTGGAATGCTTTAAGGTAGGTCAAAGTATTGAAGGAGCCTCAAGATGACTCCAGCCGCAAAAATCTGTACAAGTACCTGTACAGGAGATTGAGCATTTCCTCCTCCTTCGCTTCCACTAGCTTGAGCTACTGTTGCAAACGTTGTTCCAAGCAAGAAGAATGTACAGACTGTGACTCTAAAAAACCGAACACGCATTCCAATGCCTCCTTTTCATCATCTTCTTCAAACAAAATTCTTCAAATACTTCACTCTTTTAGAAACTATGGTGAGCGCTATTGCCCCTAGCAAAGATGCTAGAAACACAAATAGAACTTCTAAGCCTGGATAGGTGTTCAAGACACCTGCCAAAATATTCGAACTGCTCAACGTCAAAGATTCTGCGACAAAAATATGATATCCGTAAATTCCTAGAGAAAACGCTGAGAAAAATTTGATAACTGCGGGTACTTTAAGACGTGACATGATGGCAAGATCAAGCAGCAACCAAGAACCAAAGATTAGGGATAATCGAGCATAATGGAGCTGTTTGTCAAACAGCTGCCACTCTATCAGGGTAAACCCTAAAAATAAAGTAAACAAGATACAGGATTTCAGTTTAAGTCTTGTTGACCAAACCCGCATCGTTCCCTGTTTAAGTTCTTGAAATGTAATCAAAGCTGTGAACAGGTAGGGCAAAAAATTCAGTGGGTTAAAGTCCCAAAATGCAACGTTGGCAAGAACTGTGGGTGTTTTCATCGGATCATCGGTAACATGGGTTGCTATTGTCTCAGCAATTTTGCATAAGAAAACAAAACTGCAAGAAGCAAACAGGAACCCATAGGCAATCAAGGTTTTGCCTTGCGGTTGCTTCACCTTCTTGAAGTGGGTCATTAGGAAGGCCGCCATAAGGTTCAGTATGAGCAGCGAAAAGAGAAAGAAAAAGATTGATTGCCCACCACTCACAATAAATTCTATTAATGTTCTGGCTGATAGTGCAGCCTCTCTCAACGTTTCAAACTCTCCTTTGATCAAGATATCGAATAGAACTTTTAGCCCTACCCAAAAAAGATAGAGTAACGTGAGTTTTGGCAGTCGTTTTTGAACAAAGTATAAAAGTCCTTTACTTTCACTCTTGAGATAAAACAGAAACAAGGATATTTGGAAAAAGACCGGAACTGCAAGATAAGCAACATTAGCTGTCAAAATGAGGGCAAAAGAACTAGAAACAAGTATTTCTGCGATTAACATTAAGTTTGTTTTAATCGCCACAATGAGAATTGAAAAAATGCTGCGCAAAAAGTGAAAGCCTTCAATTTCATTGATCGGCAACTTTGTAACTGGGGGGCGATCGCTAAGTTGTAGATCATGGTGTTGTAAAACGGAGCAAAGCCCATTTTCAGTTGAATTGTCTTTCATAGGAGAGCACCAAATGCTTTGTTGATGTTGTTCAGATGTTATTCAAGGCTTCGTATTCCAGCTTTTCTTCAGTTACATGAATTCCAAAGCTCATCTAACGACAAAAACCAACGACGTGAGCAACGCTTTAGACGATTGGCACCGAATCATTTTGAAACAACACAAGGGCTCAACTGGCCCTAGCTCGGGCTAGCCAACGCTACATTTACCGCAGTATTGGATGGGAATGAGTCTCCTAATTGAACATTCATCGGCTGCCCCTGAAGTTGAACATTCATCTGTTGACCATCCCATTCCCAATCCACCACGTTACCTCCAACACGTAAACCTTTTGCGCTGAGGGGTTGTTGAGTCCAGTCCTGCGGAATTCCCGCTCCGATCACAACCGTTGGAGTGCTGACGCTTGGATTCAAGTAAGCTAACATGTCTAGCTGTAACAGCAGCATTTCTGCCGTAGTCCAATGGTGTGGAGTCAACTGAGACGTATTTACCCAACCCCGAATTCGCTGCCATCGAGAGAGACTGCTAGGAATATTGGCTTCTTGGGGATTCCACCAGGTGTATAAACCTGGAGATGTTTGGTGATTCCAAAATTGCTGCATTGTTGCCCAAACGCGGCTTAAGTCGCCCAAGTATAGCCATTGATGAGCTTCAGCCAGGGTTAAGAGGGGATTGTCTGGTACAACGCTTGGCACATCCGTACCCTGATATTTAGCCTGCCAACGATCTTCTAGACCTTGCTTGAAGAGCTGTTGCTGAGAGAAGGCTAAGCCGCTGGGCCATAAACCTGTGGCATAGGTTGCATCTATTTCTGCAAACTGCAGATCAAAGTTTTCTTGCCATGCTGTTTGAAGTTGACTGGCTTGCGATCGCCACCGTGTTGTAAGTTGGGATTGCTGCATTCGCTCAGCAACTTTGGCCGCATCCATCAATGCACGGTAACTCATAAAGTTCGCGGCTGGATCGAGGGCAATTAATCCAGGCGTGGCATTCATTCTACCTGCCGTCAGCTCGACTCTGGCAAAATCGGGATGCTCTGAGAAGGGCATTTGAGATGAGCTAACCATAGGATAACCAGGACGGTTGCTCGTTATCAGTTCAACAATCAATTCTGCTTTGCGACGAATGTCCGGCCATAAGGTTTGGTCGTACTCCGCCTGATTGACCGCCTCGGCGACCGTGGTCAACGCCCAAATTCCATAGGCAGGAATGTCTACCGCAGGCTGTATTCCGTTCAGAAAATCGGTTGTGGCAAAGTAAGGTAACAGTTGCTTGGCGAGCTCAAGCTGCCCTGCGCGAGCCAATGCAACAAGCTGATAAGCTCCATCGCGGAAGCGAGGTAAGGGATAGTCAAGTGGATCGCCAGGACGGGTTTGACTGCCGACTATGCCCATTTTAAGGTGGGCCAATTGAGCTTTGA
This sequence comes from Leptolyngbya sp. AN02str, assembly GCF_050565595.1. Classification (NCBI taxonomy): domain Bacteria; kingdom Bacillati; phylum Cyanobacteriota; class Cyanophyceae; order Leptolyngbyales; family Leptolyngbyaceae; genus Leptolyngbya; species Leptolyngbya sp. AN02str. Next base: position 203,007 of record NZ_JBNXVR010000004.1, read on the forward strand.
AGCTATTGACAAACTTAGAATCAGGCAACTGAAGCACGGGCTCTGTTCCAGAGTTGGCGATCGCTAACTCTATTCCTGGTTCTGGGTTCAAGTCTTCAATGTCTAATTGCCAAGGCCCAGTACCATTCACCTCTAAACGGGCAAAGCCCCATCCATATTCATCCTGCCATTCTGTTGCGGTTGATGTTGAGCGAGTCCAGTTCGGCGATCGCTCACTGCCCAAGTAAACCGTCGTTTGGGCTGGTATGTTTTTGACAACCCAGCGATTGTTGATCAACAGTTGTTGACCATTCCACTGCAATGCACTAATCGCTCCACCCGCAGGCCCCACACTTCGGATGACAACTGCCAGTTTTGTATCAGCCGTCGAGGTTTGTTCTAGGTTTAATTGCCATCCACCTGACTGGGTTGCAAGCCAAGATGAATGATAGTAAGGAGTTTTTGTATCAATGCCAGGAATTTGAACCTCGACATTGTCAATGAACTGCTGCTGAATCTCACTCAATGGAATATTGTCACTAGTCGCTTGTAAATTTCCCTGCGAGTTAACCACCCAAATCGATATCCCAAAGCTTCCTGGTTGAGGACTAAAACTTCCGCCTGGTTCATGAAAGGCTTTGTTCTCTTCAAGGCTTCCTGTTGCGGCTAGGACAACATGCCCCTCATTTCGCATCCAGGGATCAGAGGGGCGAAGTTTCATTTGAGCCTCAACCTGCTGACGTGAGGTTCCGTAATTCAGCAGCATTGCTGTCACATGGTTAAATTGAGCCCGATTCGTCACTCCTGCACTCACAATGAGTATTACGATTAAGCCAAGACTGACTAGGCGACAGCGGGTGAATAAGCTGAACGAGGCCAAAGTTAGGAGTAGGGGAGCAAAGTGTAGCGAGTAGATAAATGTTTCTTCCGCCCCATAAATGCTGTGCATTGCCATTTGGGCGGCCAAGGTTAAACCCAGCACAATGCGCAATTTGGGATGCTTTTTAGTAGAAAAGAACCCCCAAAGTCCTAGCAGAAGCAATCCTGTCCATGCCAGAGCGGCGATCGCTCCGAGCCGACTCCCCGAAGCTAGAGCCAAGGTATCGACATCCAGCTTAATCCAATCCGGTCGAGGTGAAGAGCTGGCAAACTCAACGGCTGGCATAATCATGGTCTGATAGAAAAAGGAACTCATGGATGCCAGAACGCTGCTATGCTCTGGTGCAGACATGAACTTCTTTTCGCCAATGAACGTACCAGGCTGAAATGGAAATCCCGAATTGGTAAAGACAATGCGCTGTGCCATCCACAAGCCCGTAGAGACAAGCAACGATACAATACCAATTTGAATAATTCGCTTCCAGCTTTGGTTAACCATGGTGGTAAAGATTCCCACCATGGCATTGGTAATCGTAATGCTGACAGTTACTACATTAAGTGCAACATACCAAATGAAAGGGAATTTACGGTACTGCGCAAGAACGGCAAAAATCAGGCCAAGGATGATGGTGACGGAACCTAGGGGAAATGATTCAAAGACGGTAAGCCAGAACATGGAAGCAGCGCTGGCTGCACCTAGAACGCTCAATAACGCAGCATCCAAACGACGACAACCCATGAGTCGGAACAGAAGATAGAGGAGGCCAATCCAAACCATGGAGGTAACGACAATTAGGAGTCGAACTGCGGTGATCGGTTCAAGATTCAGCAGCTGGCTAGGAATATAAACAAGGGGAAACACAAAGAGCGGGAACAACGGATGCTTGTTATTCCGGCCGAAATCACTCTTAAAGCTCGTGACATTGCCAAACACCGTTGGGATATCGCTACCAAACCAAACATCTTGAGCATAGAAATCTGTGAAGATCGGATCTGGGATTTGATAGGTTTCTAAATAAGTGGAGAGCGCGATCGCAGTAGCGAGAATCAGAATCATCAAAAGATCTATGCGATGTTGATGAATCTGTTTCCGCAGAGAGTGTAAGCTGTTCATTTTGCTTTCTAAATTCTTGTTGCGATGTAAAGTGAAACCGTTGAAATTGAGAAACCTTGAATCAAAAACCAAATAAGATCTTAGACAGCGTTTTTTGTTTCATCAGTAATGCCGTAATTCCCCAGCTCATCAGAAGAACGAGGACCGATACCAGCAGGAGAGTAATCGAACTAACGTCGTTCACATAATTTGGAGTTAGACGAACGGCAACTGATTGAAAGATTTTAATTAAACATAAATGGATTAGATAAATTCCAAAGGAGTAATACCCTATCTTTCGCAGGAAAGTATCTTCCTTGATCCAGTTTGAAGTGGCGATCGCTGCGATTAAAGCAGTATAGCCACGAGCAAGCTCATAAAGCGCTACTGGCAATACAAGAGAGCCATAGGCATTGACGATGATAAAGACACTTACCCACAACAAGGGAGACCTGTTAAACATCTTTAATCCACGTTGGTGGATTGGTGGGTAGGATAGAAGCATCGCAATCATCACATAAGGAAAGCACTGCACAATCCATACAAAAATAACTGAAATACATCGTAAGAGAGGATTAGAATTACCTTCTAGAGACAGGGCAGACCAGAGCGAATTAAAGGCAGTATGATTGGAGGAATCTAGGCCATTGCCAGTTACTAAGACAATCTGATAAAGCAAAATGCTAGTAAGCGTAATCAAAAGTAAACCTCGTAAAGAGGTTTTTTTAGCAATTAAGACTTCAGCCAGTTTAACCAGCAATGTTCCTGCTGCGAGCAACGGCAGAAAATACAAATGGTAAGCTGCCCCACCCAAGAAAATTAACGAAAGCGGATCCTTCAGTAAGGACAACACCTGGCTAGGCTCACCCGCTGCAAGAGATTTAGCGGCTTTAAAGGCTAAATAAAAAACAGACCAGACTGTATAGGGAATTAAGAGACGAAAAAACCTCACACTCAAAGAGTAGTTTTTTGGGGAAGTATAAAGTTTGCTAATCGCTAGATAGAACGCAGTAGCCAGGAAAAATGGAACTGCAAACAGAGCAAACGTATGGATTCGTGACCAAGCCAGCGGTAAAACATTTACCGCCTCATCAACATGAACCACAATGACACCATAAATTGCTAAGCCTCGAAACAAATCAACACCACCCAGTCGCTTGTGTTCTCTCATACTGATTAGCTCCTTAAGGCGTCTTTCAACTCGTTATGTCTCCGTAGCATCAAATTACTGAGGTCTAGTAATCCGCCAGAATTCTGTTGGCTCCGCTGGGACCGGACTCGGATCTGGAAATTCGGCTAGCATACTCAGACGATATTCCTGCTGTTCTAACTCTGCTTTCATCTTTTGAGTCGGATTTAGCAAAAAAATATCTCCACTACCTGTATCAAAGTTAGAAGCTATCAGCCTCTCATCCTTGATAAAAAGCAGCTTCACAGTGGGATCCAGGTTATAGAAAAAAACAGTCCCTGGGCGTTGTCGATTGATGACAATCAGAGGGTTCTGAGCTTGATGGACAATACCGGAAACTAGATTTGTCTGCTCGCCAGCGTATTTATTCCACCACGTGTCTGCACTCGTCATGATCGAACAGAAAATGATTCCTAACGTGATTAACGTCGTTGTTATAGCTGGCCAGACTTTTCTCTGCCAACCTTTTAATGTAAACGAAGATAGAGACTTAGAAGTAAGCAAGTAAGCTACAGAAATTTGTAGCCCCAGCAGACAAGGGATAATATACCGAGGCCAAATCTGACGATTTCCGCCGACCAAGACGTCGATTGCGATCAACGGTAGTGCCGTTGATCCAATTAAAGTAAACACAAACAAATACACCTGTTTAGGTGTCTTAATAACCAAACAATAGATAGAGTAAGCAACTAAAGCAAGAATCAGCGGAATCAAGAAATAGAAACTATACTTTCCAAGCCCTAAATACTCGCTCGTTCTCGGATCAACAAAAGAAAAGCTAATGTTTTCAGACCATAGCCTCACAGCCCCCAGCAGGGACAGCGTATGCTGGTTCATCCAGGCGGATGAACCTTTGAAATCGGACAAATGCTGAAGAACTAGGATTGCCCACGGCAGAAAAGTGAGCAAGCTTGCAAACGTAGCTAGTAGAAAAGAGCGCGATCGAGCAGTCAGTTTCAACCCTTCGATCAAAACTACATAAACTGCATAACCAAGCAAAACAAGCACAAAAAAATACTGAGAATATATTCCTAAAACTGCGGAGCACGCATAGGTAAACCACGCAGCCTTGTGTTGAGTTCGTAGCGCCCACAGTAAAGATGCTCCAGAGAATAATATAGTCAGGGTGAGTAAGCTATAAGGCCTCGCCTCTTGGGCATAGATCACTTGAATGGGAGAGGTCAAAAGCAGTACTGATCCAACAATACCCGGTAGCGGATTTTTGAATAACTCCAAACAGAGCCAGTAAATACAGAGCACTGAAAGAAGGCTATAAACGGCAGAAATACTCCTGAGTACTGAGACAGAATGTCCAAACGTCTTAACCCAAAAGCGAACCGTCAAAAAATAAAGCGGTGGGTGGACATCCGTGTAGAGTTTTTGTAGCGTATAACCCACATGCCTTTCGGAATTCGGATACTGATATTTAAGAAAATCACCTACACTAACAACTTTATTTGTAGGGAGCTCATCCAGAACCTCTGATATCGCGTAACCTTCACTCACCGAAAACGAAGAATAGCCTGAAACGACAGAAAAGGTATGAGCTTCATCTCCCCAAACAGGTTTTTCATCAAGATTTGCAAATCGGAAAAAAACTCCTAGTGCTAGCACCAAAGCTAGTACAAACAAAAACCATCTTCTGGGAAAGATCTCTGCTTGAATAAAAGGGAATATCGAATATCTACTAATTTTCATTTGCGGATTGTCTCCCAGAAAAACTACTAGGGGCGAAAAATTGAAACAAATCAATCAACATTTACAGGTCAAAGAAAAATCTGCTTAAGGCAGGGAAACCAATCTGCATTCGTGCACCAAACTCTAGATATCCTTAGTTTTCAAGAGGTGATGTATATCTTGAGGCTCCATTTCGAATACTAAATAGCTGTAAGCCACGTGGTCTATTGGTTTTTTAAGCTCCCGCAGCCATTCAAAATAAGTAGGATTAATTGTAATACCCAGCAGTTGATTCACACTCACTATTAACAACCCTGACTGAAGATCTTGCGCAGCAATTTCCTGGCCTTGAGCGTTTGTAATTTTTAGTCTCTCTTCACCTCGAATTACCCCGTTTACTATTGCGCCATTTACATACTCATATCTCAAATAGAATGCACTAGTATTCTTTTCAAGATACTTTTGTAGATAGGCTTGGTTTTGGCCCCAATCTATATTGGAGTCGCCTAAGATGGTGTAACCCATCCTCCGGTCTACTAATAATTCATTAAAATACGATAAGTAGTGCGGAAAATAAGACAAATTAGAAACCAATAAGTAAGCAACAAGGCCAATTACAAAAAGGCGGTATCGAGCCTTCAAGATATCCCAAGATAATGCCGCTCGACTCGAGAGAACAAAGAGGAACGGAAAAATCATGAGGATGTATCGAATGCCAATCTGAGCATTGCTGAAACTTAAAGTGGTCACACAGAATAGAGAAGGGACTATTAGAAAAGCTTCATTCTGCCAGAAGCAAATTTGCCTTCTGAACCGAAACAAACTAACAACCGCCATAAGTAGAATAATTTGCGTTGCAATGGGCACTTTGTACAGAAAAGCAACAATAAAATACTCTTTAAATCCTCTTTTTTTTCCATCCTCTAAGCCCAGTTTTCCCATAAGGTATGCAGGAGTATTTCCAAAAGCTTGTTCTTGCTTCTGTTTACCCATGTCCAACCCACGAAGATAAGCATAAGGGACTGGAACAGGCATCGCTCTCAAGACAGCTGACTTGGCCTGCAGTGAACTCAGAGATTGGCTTTCAAACTTGTAATCTCCAAATTTTGTAAAAGTTTTGTCAAAAGAGAAGCCTAAATTGATAATTAAGACAGTTGTCAATACAAGTAGGCATATGTAGATACAAGCTCGCTTAATTCCCAGCCAGACGACCTTAAAATTTCCGAGCTTAAGTGCTTTTAGAATTGCTGAGTGATAGAACCCAATTGCTAAAATCAGATAAATCGGTATTAAGTAGATTGATGTAAAACGCGAAATTTGAGCAATTCCAAACGAAACTATGCTTAATACCGTATTTTTATATCCCCCAAACTTTAGGAGTTGCCAGAAATAGTAAGTTGCAACAAATATCCCAAAAGCTCCATAGATATCTTGGTGAACTATTCGAGAGTGGGCTATGATATTGGGATCAAGTATGTATAAAGCTAAGGCTAAGAAGCCAGAACCGACTCCATAGAGTTGGCGAGACCAAATAAATACATAAATTGCTAAAAGTACAGATATCAATATAGTTGCTAGTTTCCCTATAAAGATCGCTCTTGATCTTTTCATCGGTCCAGGCTTAAAAGCTGTAATAGATCTACTGATGAGAGGATTCAAGGCATTAGATGGCATAATGTTACGCTCCCCAATGTCCGTCTCTCCTCGTTTAGAGGGTTGCCCAGAAAGGATAGCTTCGCCGCTAGCATAATAATAATCTTCGTCGTAGGTTAGAGATTCTTTAAGTGGAAGAAGCAAGCTGGCTAAACTGAGCATGACAAAAAATAAGCATAGAATACCTACAAGAAGTCTTTGCTGTTTCTTACTAGTTTTGATAAAACTATTTTGCAGAGTGGTCATACTTTATCTTCCTACTATGGGATAGTTGAAGCTCATATCGCAGAAACAATATTTATAGGAAGTAGATATCATTTTGCATAAACAACCCATCCAGATAAACTATCAAGTTCTACTTTCTTAGAAAACTCGGGCAGATAATTCATCGTTAATCTATTCATTTTTCGCTCATTTGGAAAAGCAATAAATTCGAGTTCAGATGGGATATGTTGTCTAAAGCGCTGGTTTTCAACTTCAAATCTTTCCAATAAACCTATCTTTATTACATCTGAGGGCAAATTGTAATTAACAGACTCATAAAACCTTCTATCAAATAAACCTAAAGCAGAATGGTAAAGTTTTCCTTCTGCCATGATTGCTACTAAAGGGAAATCGGGAAAATAAACTTTGCCAGGATGTTCTTTGTTATATTGATACGCTTGCTCAACAGGGTTGACAAAAAACTCTGTTAAATTTGGGACACCTGTTAGGCTATCTTCTGTCCTTAAGTTCTTGAGCGTCAATACGGCAATTGCTAGCAAGACCAACAGCTTGATTGCTTTCGTTTTTTTCGGTTGAGGTCGCATGTTTGCTGTTGATGTTGCAACAGAGGAAGCGATCGCAACAACAGCACATAGGAGAAAATATAGCGATACAGCTAACGAGTACGTTCCACCACCCAGTTTGACTCGACTCAAAATGGCAATCGGAAACATATAAACGCTAGCGATTACGAAGATAAACCACCGATTATCATGCAAATATTTGCTTAATCCAACAAACTTGATTTGCTTGAACTGGCAGCCAAATTGATACAAAATCACTATCAATAAGGGCAGTGAATACTTCAGGAGTTCATAAGCAGCAGAACCAAGGACAGCAGTTCTTTCAGGCCAACTCTCATATTTTCCAGGTATGCGACCATATGAGTCTAAGGACCAGGGCCAACTGGCAGGCCATTTCAACATCGTGAAGTAAAGATACTGAGAATCAAAAGCAAGAATAAACCCGATGGATATGATAACTGTCACCAGGAAGTAGCAAACTAGGTAGCGTTTGAATGCCTTGTACCCATCTGCGATAAGAACATAAGTCAACAGAGCAAAAGGCAGGGGGAGCAAGTTTTGTTTAGTCCAAATTGATAAAATTGCTAAACTCGCTGATAGAAGTAACCACCCCCAATTACTACTCGTTCTTCTGAAATAAAGAATTGTACAAGCCCCACCTGCAAGACCCAGAGAAGGGGCATCTGCATGAATCATGAAAGCCGCGGCAGCTAAATTGTCAAACTGGGTTGCTATCAGAAAAATAGAACCAAAAAAGATAAGCAGGGAGTAGACGATTTCTTTAGAGCCCATGGGGTTGTTGCCACTGGAACAAACTCTAGAAAGCAGCAGAACTGGGACAAAAAAGAAAAGAGCACTGAGAAAAATAGATAATGCGATCGCACTAGTTGGAGAATGCAAAAGGGTCGCAGGAAGATAAGCGATCGCAGTCATTGGCCCATACATCCAGGTGAGGACAGGCCCACTGTTTAGGTCATTAAAGAAGCGATATCCATGAGCAAGTGCGAACGTTGGCGCAAGACGATTGTGGCACCATTCATCAAAAGGACATTGCAGAATGTTTATGAGAACTACGTTGACTGAAACTAAAAATAACAGCGGCAATGTAGAGGCTAAACACCTATCTAGAAAAGTCCACGTAGACAGTTTCCTAAATATCCAGATACTGAACACAGTGAGGATGATCAAACCTGATAAGTTGTAAATACTTAAGCTCATTTTGATTGCATTCGCTTCTGTTCAATTATCATGCACGTCTTCAAGCGAAATATGACCGCTGAGACTAAAAGCTTTAGCAAACCTTTAATGAAAGAATTAAAAGCTCAAGATCAGGTAAGTCTTGCCGTATTTATCCCTCTTGAGTCGATTGAGTGAGAGGGATTCAAAATCGATGAGACCGACAATCACAAACAGGAAACAGTGGGGTTCTGATAGACAGCTGTTATCGGCAACATCAGCAAAAAAATAGGATTGCCGACATTACACCTTGCGACTAATTTGTGAAAGTAAAGTCAATTTATTCAGCTCCAGATAAGTCAGCACTTGAGGCAAAACCGATGGCTTATCTCTTCAGCGGTGATCTTCACCATGCTCCTTCACTTATATGAATCGCTCTTAATAGGCTCCTTTTCTTTTAAAGACAGTTATTAGAGTTTGAAGAATGAGCTTGATGTCGTATCGTATCGACCACTTTTCCTGATACGCCAGATCCATCTTTACAATGTCTTCAAAACTGCTGATATGGGATCTGCCGTTGACTTGCCATTCTCCAGTCATGCCGGGAATAACATACAGCCTTTGGAAGTGATGAGGTTCGTAATTGCTGACCTCTTCAGGGGTGGGAGGCCGAGTACCAACCAAACTCATCTCACCTCGTAATACATTCCAAAATTGAGGCAATTCATCCAGACTGGTTTGTCTCAAGAAGCGACCAACGCGAGTTACTCGCGGATCGTTTCGATTTTTAAAAATAAACCCCTGTGCTTCATTTTTGACTAAGTTCTTAAGTTGCTCAGCTTCAACAACCATGGAGCGAAACTTCCAAATGTAAAAAGTTTTGCCGTTGAGCCCACATCTTAATTGTTTGTACAAAATGGGACCTGCGTCATCTAATGAAATGGCGATCGCAATCGGAATCCATAACACCAAAACGATCATGAGTCCAATTAAGGCCCCAATTAAATCAATGAATCGTTTTGTTTTACTGGTGGCGGAACGATGAATTGTGTGAGTGCTAACCGAACTTGATGAAACAAAGCCTAAATCGGTGGGGCTGTTACGTAGGGCGGCATTGATGTCAACCATAAATCACAAAGTCCAAAGATTTGCACTTCCAGACACTCGGAGCTAAACCAGCGTGCAGATAACATAGCAACGTAAAAGTGCTTAAGAAATAGAATACAAGGAGAGGCAATTTAATTTACACAGATACTTACGCATATTCACGTAATTTTCTTTATTCAATGAAATTGCCGTGAAGCTATTTCATACACAAGAAGAGACGAGAACCTTAGCATTAATAAGTTTCGCTGGCCAAAGCGATAAATGTCGCGATTAATACATGGGATAATTTTTAGGAAATATCTTTATCAATTCGTCTAGTTCTAAATTAACTATCAATAGGTGGTTAAGCTCGGATATTCATTTTGTATTGCGTCTTTTGTTTATGCGAATGTAACGCAAGCTTTTTAGTAGCTATCTATTACAGAGATTCGATCAACAAAATCTGATGCCAACGTGTGGATACGATAAAACAATGCAGTTTTGTATACTGTGAACTAATTATCAGGCAGGCTGTATAAGCTTTTACGAGTTACAGCAAACGCTTAGGGAAAAGCAATCGCAGGATTATATTCAGAGCTAGCGGCGTTAATATTCTGCACTTGAATCTGTGGGAAAGACCTCAGTGCAAAGCTACTTCGGTTCAAACGAAACAGAGCATTGATTACGTTGCAATCAATTTAAGGCTGAATTAGGTGCCTGTGCTGTTTCTGGAATGAGATGTAAGAGTTTGCAGAGAGCAATATTGAGCGAACAGAAATTCCAATTAATGGGAGCACAGACAGAGACAAGATGCCAGAGATGAGATGGAATTGAAACTGAGTTGCAAGAGACAGGCCGAAGGAAGCAGCAAAAACGACAGTAAAGAGTGTTAAGGGAATCGCTGGAAGTTTGGAAGGAGAGAGAGGAAGCAGTTGGAGCGCTAGGCCAATTGCAGCAGCTGCGATCGCACCAAAAATCACACCAATAGCGGCAGCAAGCGGAACAAGAGGTCCTCCATGAATGAAGCCGGTTAGAGAAAGAATCACAATTGAGAGCGCAAATATAGCTGCAAGCAGAGTACTCGCGATCGCACCAAGGCGCCAACCAGCACTGCGCAACACCCAAGACGTTACTTCTAGCCCAACCGCACAGCCAATTGAGATGCCGAGTGTGGCAGAGCCAACAGCGCCAGCCAACTGATTTAGCATGATGGTTATTGCGGCAACAAACCAGGCAAGACAGACTAAAAACCCCCACAGAAGCGAGAGTGCAAGGTTGGGGACAGGGATAGAACCATGCTTTTGGGGAGCCGTTTCAACCGAAACCTCAAGCGAGAGAGAAGGTGAAAGTGAATTGGTATGGAGTTTAAGAGTCCGAAAATAAGTCTTGCCTGGAATTAAGTAGTGAGTATTCACAGCAATTTGGCAAGAAATCAGATTGGATTCAAACGTGGCAGGGAAAACAGAAATCCATTGGTAGACATCGGGACTGGGATCGTGGGGATGGGGAAGCAGTTCCCAACGTCCCTGGAGGTTTGTATTGGGGATCGAATTGGAAATGGTAATAGCCTTCGAAAGAGATTGTGCCGGAAGCGTAGCCTGAAATGAGAGCTTAGATTGAGATAGGGTCGCTTGAGGCGGGCATAGCGGCGCAGATGGCATAGCCGTTAGAGCCGACGCCGCATTAGGAAAGCGTTCCGAAAGCCTGGGTTCGACCATTTTCTCAAGCCAGCGAACCCAGTGTATGCTTAGCTTAGGAACCAAGTGTTTGAAGCTAACGCGGTAGCTGATATCGACCAAGTCTCCAATTTGGTCAGCCGGAGTACCTGTGAGGAGACAGATAAGAGTCATCCCCAGGCCGTATAAATCAGACGCTTCAGTCAACTGACGATGGAAAAGTTGCTCTGGCGGCATAAAGCCGAGCGTACCTTTTACTACACTGCTGACGCCAACCGAGCCTTCTCCAACATGAGCAAAGCCAAAGTCAACAAGAAAGACGTTGCCATTTGCGTCAAGCAAAATATTATCGGGTTTGACATCCCGGTGAATGACTGGAGGAATGCGATTTTGAAGGTAATTGAGAATATGCAGAGCTGATACGGCAACATTGCGTATCTCCTCTGCACTGAATGTCCGAGAGGATGAAAGCGGGAGGGCATCTTTATACTCTTGAACTAAGCAAAACCCATCTTCGGTTTCAAAGGAGGTCAAATAACGAGGAATGCCGGAATGTTCAAGGGTTTGCAGAAGCTGAAGTTCACGCTGATGAGCATCAAAATCAACCCAGGAGTTCGCAGAGCGAGCAAACTGGAATTGCTTAATCACCACAGGTTGATCCGTGACGGTATCGGTAGCGAGAAACGTGACACGCCCGCCAGAATGGTTATGCCCCAGCTCTTTGTTAATGCGGTAACGACTCATCATAAGCATGAAACCGTTAGTAAAAAAGGACGAGCGGAAGACGGAAAACAGGCTTAGAAGTAGCAACTAGGAACGGCTGACGTAGCAATTCCAGTCGTCAATTTTGGTGGTGACTGGCTGCGGGGGGAACTGTGAGGCTTGAGTTGAAACTGGAGCAAACTGGCCGGAAATCGCATACATTATGAGTCCAGCATATTCTCGTAGCAAGATAAGAGTGCGTTCGATGGAAGATTTAGAACTGGAAAGTGGTATTGGATAAGGAATTGCTTGAAACCCAAAGCGGCGAAACGAGAGGAGTGCGCGCAGCATGTGGGGAGTATCTGTTACTAAGAGGAGCTTACGGACACCCTTAGGGTAGAGGATCGTGGCAGAAAAGAGGGCATTTTCCGCTGTTGATTGGGAACATTCTTCGCCGCTGAGAGACTGAGATGGCACTCCAGTTTCTTCTAACATTTTGACCATAAACCGGGCATCTAGCATGCCGCTGATAAAAATGGTAGGGGCTCGGTTGGCATCCCAGAGCTGGCGAGTCTCAGCAACGCGCAGGTCGCGCAAGTGGGCACCACGTCCAAGAATGACGATCGCATCTACGGGTTCGCCAGAATCTGGAGGTAGCCAAGTTGTGAGCCCCCACGTGATGAACGAGAGCCCTAAAGGAGAAAACCAAATAACTGTAATGATGATGGCAAGGAACAACAAGCGTAAGCGGTTTTGCGATCGCTTTGGCAGTAAGAGCCAAAATACCCAGAGGGCAGCGAGCCCAATGAGGAAGTTCATACAAGCCTCATCCAAAATTGAGTAATTAACGCTAATTATTAAGACGGATAAGGGAGAAACACAACAAATTGAGTCCTTGCTATAGAAAACTTTTACAAAAGGATAAACCTAGTTTTCATACTTCTCTTTGCTCAGGCAGGCGTGATTCCATCTACGAGAAATGGCGATCGCTCCGACCATGACAGTGTCGCAAATACTACAAGGGGACAGCAGTCACCTGCTGCGTACGTATCTCAACCCATATTGCAATAAATAGCACATAGTATAAAGTTTTCATGTTTCCGTGTCCCTTAAGCGTAAGGGAGATTCCTAGCCTACATTCCTTCTCTTTCATCGGCTGGAGGGCCAAATAGCTATAACTGGCACACTCAATTAGAAATATCAGCCTAGTAATTATTCATACCGTATGTATTGAAGTCCGATAGCGATACTTATCTCAGTGATCCCGTATCATGTGTTAATCCCGTATGAAGCGCATATGACAGCACTGTGAATTTTGGGAGGAGAATATAGCCTTTTCTGGTGATTTCTCTATATTTTGGGTTTATTGTGCCAATTGGAGAAAAACTACAGCGATCCGGCTGAACTGACCATGATGCGGTTCACCTGCTACATAGAACAGTGACAGCTCAGGTTCTCTGTTTGGGCTAATTGGTACTACAAACGATAAAAGTTATCGGCGGTACGTTTTAGGTTTATTCGTTTGAGTTCTTGCTCCTTGCTTCTGTGAACTGCATATGTTGAGCCAGATTGCTCTTCGCGAGCTGGAGAAGGGCTGCTAGTTGATGTGCGCGATTTGAACGGTCTTAAAAACTGCTAAGTGAAAGAAATTGAGGATTGTGAAATGCTTGTGTTGGAGGAGAATCTTCCTGTTCAGAGTGTGATTGGCTATCCTGTTGCTGCATTGACATTTCAGGAGCAAATCTCACTAATGATGCAGTGGGCAAAGGAAAAGGTCAGTAAAGTGGTGTGCATCGCCAATGTTCACATGTTGGTTGAAGCTTATCAAAATAAGCAGTTCTCGGATATTTTATTGCAGGCCGATTTGTTAACGCCAGATGGGATGCCTCTAGTTTGGATGTTGAAATTGCAAGGAGTGCATAATCAAGATCGAGTTGCAGGCTTGGATGTCATGCTGTCTTTGTGTAAGCAAGCTTCGGCTGCTGGGGAAAGTGTGTTTTTCCTAGGGTCCCAGGCTTCAATTTTAGAGAAGATGCAAGCACGACTCAAGCGAGAATTTCCAGATCTCAAGGTCGCTGGGATGGAACCTCTCCCATTTCGTCCGTTGACCCCAGAAGAAGATGCAGCAATCATTGAAAAATTGAATCAGAGTGGTGCTGGTCTTTTGTTTCTTTCCTTGGGATGTCCAAAGCAAGAAAAGTGGATGGCGGAACATAAAGACAAGGTACACATGGTGATGTTGGGACTGGGTGCTGTTTTTCCGCTCTATGCTGGCATTCATCGGCGGGCTCCTCGATTTGTTCGGCTATCTGGGTTCGAATGGTTATATCGATTGCTACAGGAACCCAAGCGTTTAGCAGGTCGGTATGGCACTACAATTCCTGTATTCATCTGGCTGGCGCTAAAGCAACTCCTCAGCGCGAAAAGTACCACGCTGTTGGATAAAAATTATTCTCTGCGCAGCAATGCTTGATCACAGGAGTTAAGGTTGGTTGGCACTTGTCAGGTACTGATGCAATTATGAAACGAATGGTATTGCTAGCAATCTTTGTTGGATTGCTGGCGGATCTGTCAGTAGGGGCAGAACGAGTTGGCGCTGCTGAGGGAGGGACTCAGCTTCAGCAGCGTGACTCGTCAACACCTGTGGATGCTGCTTACACCCTAGGCGCGGGCGATCGCGTTCGAATTGAGGTGTTTCGCATGCCTCAGTACAGTGGCGAAAACTCAGTGATGGTGGATGGTAGCCTCAACCTACCGGTTGTTGGCAGTGTAGATGTTGAGGGTATGACATTAGCCCAAGCTGCAGATGCGATCTCAGGGCGTTATGCGCAAATCCTCCGTCGTCCGCTTGTGACTGTAAGCTTAATCACACCGAGACCCATCGAAATTGGAGTAGTCGGCGAGGTAAATCGTCCTGGTGCTTACACCGTAAATCGAGATGGGGCTCAGTTTCCCAGTATTACCCAGCTGCTGGAAACGGCAGGAGGGGTAAGGCAATCTGCCGATCTGCGCCGTATTCAAGTCAGGCGACCGCAACGCCCTGGTGTAGAAACTATCATTGCTGTCGATCTGTGGCAGTTTTTACGCACAGGAGACCTGCAACACAACTTTAGTTTACGCGATGGAGATACGGTGGTTGTTCCACCTGCCGAAACAATCAACCTAGCAGAAGCAGCACAAATCGCATCCACCAGCTTTGCCCCTGCAGGTGCCCCAATTAATATTGCGATCGTCGGACAAGTCTTTCGACCTGGCACATATACGGTTTCAGGCAATGCACGCACAGCGCAAGCTGGAGTACCTGGTGGGTTAGATCAGGGAGGAGGGCTCGCTCCTACGGTGACTCGTGCGATTCAAGTTGCTGGAGGAATCATGCCAGATGCCGATATCCGCCAGGTCCAGATTCGTCGAACCACTCGCGCTGGAACGGAGCAAGTCCTTACAGTTAGCCTGTGGGAATTGTTGAAGGCAGGAGACTTGAACCAGGATGTCATTTTGCAGGAGGGGGACACGGTAGTTGTTCCACTGGCAACTGCACTAGATCCAACCGAGGCAAACCAAATCGCCTCAGCCAGTTTCTCCCCGAATACGATTCGGGTGAATGTGGTTGGAGAGGTAGTTCGTCCCGGCGTGGTTGAAGTTCCTCCAAATACGCCTTTGAACCAGGCCCTGCTATCTGCAGGTGGGTTTACCAATCGCGCAGCCCGTCGCGAGGTTGAATTGATTCGCTTAAATGGCAACGGAAGCGTTGCTCGACAAGAATTGCCGATTGACTTTGCTCAGGGCATCAATGAAGGCAGTAATCCCGCTTTGCGCAACAATGATGTGATTATTGTGCGGCGATCTGGGTTTGCGAGTACAACAGATGCTCTCGAAGCAGTCACAAATCCGATTGCTCGATTCTTTACGCTGTTCTCATTACCGTTAAATCTCTTCCGTCTTTTTTAAGCGTTATCAAATGTCTTGGGTGAGTCGCTGCTGGTAATTTTCACAATCATTCTTGCTCTAAACCAGGCTTCATTGAACTCCTATGATCGGTATAGGGAGTTCAATGAAACACCCTGTCATCCAATAAATCGCAATTGAATTCATCAAATTGCGGTATTGCTATTAAATTCTTTATCGGACATTTACCCTTTATTTCTATTCCCTTAGATAGAATAGCAGCAACTCGATTGAAGAAAAGCCATTATGAAGGCACATCAATCCTCTATCGTAGGTCCTCAAGCTGCTTTGCCTTCAACATCTGATGAAGAGGGTGGATTGGCACTTGGGCAGCTAGTCGCTGCTGTCCGCCGTAAGGCTTTTTTGGTAGCAGGGGTAACGATCGTGGTTGCTTCCCTAGCCCAGCTACGAGCCTTGACCGATAAACCTGTTTATACATCTGGATTTGAAATTCTAACTAAATCTGTAACGGCCGAATCGGAGTTGCTTTCTTCTCTACCTCAAACGCTTAGCAATCGACAGCAAGGCGCAGCACCGGCTGAAACCCTAGACGCAACTAAAATTCGAGTTTTGCAAAGTCCAAATTTACTCTACCCCGTTGTGGAGGAGTTGAAGGCGCGCCATCCAGACATCAGCTACGAAGCAATTGTTGCGAATTTGAAGATTGCCCCGAATGGCGAGACGATTCTGACTGTTTCATTTACGAGTGAAGATGCTCAACTGGTAGAAGATGTTTTGGCATCTGTGTCAGCGAGATATTTGGAGTACAGCTTGGAGGAACGGCAGAAGGATATTCGGCAGGGAATCAAGTTTGTTGAGGAGCAGCTTCCAGATCTAGAAGCAAGGGTTGCTAGAGAGCAAGAGCAGCTAGAACGGTTTCGACAGCAGTTTAATTTAATTGATCCCCAGTCTGCAGCCCAAATCTTGGCAGGGCAATCGGGCACTCTAGCCCAGCAACAGCTTGATACACAAGCGCAGCTTGAACAAGCCCGCTCACTATACAGCCAAATTCAAGCAGAATTGACGGGTCAGTCTGCAGAATTTGCGGCTTCGTCTGCTTTGATCCAAAGTCCACGCTACCAGAAATTATTGGATCAGCTGCTGGCTATTGATAGCCAGCTAGCGCAGGAGTCAGCTCTGTACTTAGATTCCAGCCCTGAAATTCAAGTGCTGCAAGAGCAGCGCCAAAATTTAGAACCGCTACTGCGTCGGGAGGGGCTGCGTGTCGAACGATCCGTCGCTAGCGGCATCCGTGAATTGGAGAGCAAAAGTCAAGCTTTGGCTCAGGCGATCGCCGATGTTAACCAGCAAATCAAGAATCTATCCACGATTACCCGTCGATATAACGACCTTCAAAGAGGAGTAGAAATTGCAACAAATAATCTCAATCAATTTTTGGCGAAACGAGAGGGGTTGCGAATTGATGCAGCACAGCGGCAGGTACCGTGGCAGCTGCTGACTCCTCCAGGGGATCCCGTTCCAAGTGCAGCCAGTTTGAAGCGGAGTTTGATCCTAGGGGTTGTGTTGGGTAGCTTACTTGGAGTCGGGGCTGCTCTACTTCTGGACCGGATCAGTAACATAATTGCCACGACAAAACAAGTTAGAAGTATCACCAGACTGCCAATGCTTGGTGCGATTCCAGTCAGCCGAGATCTGGATAACTTTGACTCCATGCATGTCGCTGTGCAGTTATTCCAGTCGGCACAGGGGGAATTAAGCTTTTTACGAGAATCCCCTCAATTAAGGCACAACACCCCGTTTCAAGAAGCGTTTCGATCGCTCAACGCAAACATTCGGTTGCTGAATCCTGATGAACCAGTGCGCTCGATGACGATTTGCTCTGCGACCCCTGGCAATGGCAAAACTACGGTTTCTGCTCATTTGGCATTGACGGCTGCGGCAATGGGGCAACGGGTACTTGTTGTTGATACGGATTTACGGCGCTCCCGTTTGCATCATCAATTGGGTTTAAAGAATGAGGTTGGCTTGACAGATGTCGTTTCCGGTAGCGTAGACTGGCGCGATGCAATTCAACCACTTCCATGGGAGCCGAACGCATTTGTACTGTCGAGTGGAATGACTCCGCCTGATCCAACTCGGATTTTGGCCTCGCGCGCGATGCGTGAGCTCATGCAAGCGCTGAAAGATGAGTTTGATTTGGTGATTTACGATACACCACCATTGTTAGGCTTTGCAGATGTGTATTTGTTTGCAGCTGAAACGGATGGATTGCTGCTGGTTGTGCGCCTGAATCACTTAAAGCAGTCGCTGCTGGAACAAACAATGGAAGAACTGCGTTTGGCAAGGGTTCCAATGCTAGGCTCACTCGTGAATGCATCGGAGCAGACCTCATTCCCCTCCTATGCGTATTACCAGTCCTACGGCGAACAGGATGGGATTGAAGCAGCCATGGCACCGTTGACTGCGCCGATATTTACCGCTCCAAAGCGGATGAAAGAGCTATGGAATACAGTTCAGAAACGCTTTCATTAACTGTAGTTTTCCTCCAATAAGGCAATCCACATACCGGATGGATCGGTATAATAATCAATTTTTTTGACGGTGTAAGTTTGGGTCTGTCCTTGGTGCTGCAGCATGATGCGATCGCCAAGTTTTACCCCTTTTCCCTGTCCGGTCATATGGTATTGGTTGGGATGCTCTATAGGCTCGATCACATAGTCAAGATCTGGTTGATGGTGGGTGTAATCATGCGTCTTGGCAGCCGTTCTGGAGGAACGGCCCAGGCTACCGACCCACGTCACAATGTTTTGGCGCAGCGTGATTTTGTGTTGTCCCAGCATCATGTGATACCTCTATAGTGTGTAAAGACCGACGCAGACGACCAAGCTTATCCTGCCATACGCTTCAATCTAAAGCTAATCCAGGAGTAGGGGTTGCTTCCTGGCATTTATGAAGCAAAAAAAGTGGTTCTAACTTAGCTTATATTACCCGCGGATGGCAAACGTCCTTTAGAGGCGGGATCGAAAAATGTATACACAAAACTGGGCCTTCTGTGGTTCTTGTTCCCAAGAACCACAGAAGGCCCAGTTATAAAGTTGATGTTACTCCGCAGGGTGATTCCTTAGAGTTTCAATTTGATCCCCTACTCATCAAAAAGCGCGTTGTGTCAGGGCTCGTTCTCAGCGCTGTGCTGGCGGTACCAGTTGATGGTATTCATGAGTCCTTGACGAAAGCTAACTTCGGCAACAAAGCCAAATTTTTCTTTGGCCCGCTGGGTATCGAGGCAGCGACGGGGTTGTCCGTTCGGTTTGTCCGTTTCCCATACAAGTTCACCGTCGTACTCCATCAACTCGCAGATTGACTCAATCAAATCTTTGATAGAAATTTCATAGCCGGTTCCTAAGTTCACCGGATCGGGTTCGCTGTAGAACTGGGTTCCCATGACAATGCCTCGAGCGGCATCGGTAGAATAGAGAAATTCTCGGGTGGGTGAGCCATCTCCCCAGACTGAAATTGTGCGATCGCCCCGTTGTTGAGCCTCATGGACCTTACGAATCAATGCGGGAATCACATGAGAACTGCGCGGGTCAAAGTTATCCTCAGGACCATACAGGTTCACCGGCAGCAGGTAAATACCGTTGAACCCGTACTGTTGTCGATACGCTTGCAGTTGCACCAGCAGTGCTTTCTTGGCGATTCCATAGGGAGCGTTTGTTTCTTCGGGGTAGCCATCCCAAATGTCATCCTCTTTAAAGGGAACTGGGGTGAATTTAGGGTAGGCGCAAATAGTGCCAACACAAACAAATTTTTGCACACCAGCTTCGTAAGCACTATGAATGAGCTGCGTGCCCATCATCAAGTTGTCGTAGAACAACTCGGCAGGCTTTTCGCGGTTCAAACCAATGCCACCAACATGAGCAGCTAAGTGAATGACAATATCTTGTTGATCGACTGCTCGTTGGCAGTGTTCAAGCCGACGCAGATCGCAGTCGTGCGATCGTACGACGGTAATCTTGTCGGGGTTCGCCCCCGCCTGAACAAGCTGATGCACAACCTGCTTACCTAAAAATCCAGCTCCGCCGGTAACCAAAATTCGCTGATTGGTGAGAGAAAGGGAGGATTTGCTCATGATTTTTGTCCTTAGGAAACCACCGTACCGATCACGCTACGAATCGTCGCGTGGTCTAACACGGGCTGCTGAGCATGCCCTCTCAACGGAACTAACCCCAGCGCTTTTAGATCGGCTTCAACCATGAGTTTTACGAGTTCCTCAAAAGATACACTAGGTTCCCAACCCAACTTTTCTTTCGATTTGGAGGGATCTCCAATTAACAAATCAACTTCGGCAGGGCGCAAATACCGCTCGTCGAACGCCACATAATCTTGCCACCGCAGGTTTACATGACCAAAGGCAAGTTCCAAAAACTCTTCGACTGAGTGCGTTTCACCCGTAGCAATGACATAGTCATCGGGTTCTTCT
Organism: Leptolyngbya sp. AN02str; assembly: GCF_050565595.1. Classification (NCBI taxonomy): domain Bacteria; kingdom Bacillati; phylum Cyanobacteriota; class Cyanophyceae; order Leptolyngbyales; family Leptolyngbyaceae; genus Leptolyngbya; species Leptolyngbya sp. AN02str. Next base: position 223,291 of record NZ_JBNXVR010000004.1, read on the forward strand.
TGTTGTAGCATCAGCCACATTGCCTTGACATAGTCTTTAGCATACCCCCAGTCGCGTTTGGCATCGAGGTTGCCCATGTAGAGCTTTTTCTGCTGCCCTGCAACAATACGCGCGATCGCCCGCGTAATCTTTCGCGTTACAAACGTTTCACCCCGCCGTGGCGACTCGTGGTTAAACAAAATGCCATTGCAAGCAAACAGACCATAGGATTCGCGGTAGTTAACAGTTTGCCAATGAGCATATACCTTGGCACATGCATAAGGACTGCGCGGATAAAAAGGAGTCGTCTCACGCTGAGGAACTTCTTGCACCTTTCCATACATTTCGGATGATCCCGCCTGGTAAAAGCGAACATCAATTTCAGTCCGGTGGCGATAGTCGCGAATGGCCTCTAGCAGCCGCAGTGTGCCAGTACCGACCGTATCAACAGTGTATTCTGGTGCATCAAAGCTAACGCGCACATGAGATTGAGCACCCAGGTTATAGATTTCATGCGGTTCAACTTCTTCGAGAATGCGCCGCAAGGTTGTGCCATCTGTCAGATCTCCATAGTGCAGAAACAGTGATGCCTGCTCGTTGTGGGGATCTTCATAAATATGATCAATGCGATCTGTATTGAACGTAGAAGTTCGACGAATAATTCCGTGTACTTCGTATCCCTTTTCCAATAAAAGTTCGCTCAAATATGACCCGTCTTGTCCTGTAATGCCTGTAATCAACGCACGCTTGTTCTCTGCCATTTTGGTTCCTTTAACGTATTCAAATTTTGGAAGACTAAATATCGAGAGCCATCAAAAACCGATGTTCCCGAATATTGACTAAGCAGTCCTGATTGCGTCAGGGGTCGCGTTTCGTCGCTTGCCACATAAAATACGGCAGACAGTACAAGCAACCCTTTGTTTTGAGCGCACGGCACGATGCAAACCTGATGAACTAGCCCATTGGGCAATTGAGCGATACCTAAACCGACACATGATTATTATCCGTCAAGGGATATATAACATAGGTCCGTTGTCAGAGTGTTAGCTAAGTTTGTGAGTCTGCATAAACTACACATAAACTACACAAACAAACCCGTAGTTCTACATAAACTACATGAATTTGTCAGTTCATCCTGCATGACAACACATAACCTTTCACCAAATCTTCTACACCATCCATCCCTACGAAAATTGAAATACATACTCTAATCAGTTTCCGCTCCAAGAGAACTAGATTTACTGAGCGAAGGAATAGCCCTATACCTCCTGAATTCATGGATTGAGGACTGTCGTTTAGCCAGCAAAGCTGAGCATGTTAAGCCTCTATAAAGCATATATGTTAAGAAAATAAAGTCGAGAAATAAAAATAGGCTATTACCTAAACCACCTTGTATTTTGTGTGTATCAGAGTAATTTTTCTAGGCCAAATTGGTGTTTTTGCTAGCCAAGCTTAGGTCATCTAGTCAAGTTCCGAATCCGTAGTTATTAGAGCTTACAGAGGGATTGTTCACCACCAGAACCCGAATGCTCACACTAGCGGGCATCTTGTGTCTCACCATACTGGCAATTGATTCAATCACCTCTGTTCCATGCGGGAAATAGGTGAAATACAAACGGTGAAATACAAACGGTGAAGAGTCTGTTGAATGATTATTTGCAAACGCAACTCAGTGAATTGCTTCGGTAAAACAGCTGGATAAAGCCATGAATCCATTGAAATCACAAAATAAAAGATTGCATTCTGTGGCTCTGCTGCCACGGAACGAGAAGCAAACACTGAAGGTGTTTCTACGCGCAGTCCGGGTTCGGCAGTGGACCAAGAACTTAATTGTGTTTGCTGCACCACTATTTGCCTTCAAGTTTGCACCTGAAACTTTGGTTGGCAGCCTGTTGGCGTTTATTTTGTTTTGCTTTACTTCCAGTAGTTTCTATCTCATCAATGACATTATTGATGTTGAGTCAGATCGCCGACACCCCGTTAAGTGTAAGCGGCCGATCGCAGCAGGCTTGATCAGTATCCCTGTTGCGATCGCGATGGCGTTTTTATTGCTGTTCGGCTCACTGTTTATCGGTTGGTCCCATACCCCCTTGTTAGGGATGACGATTCTGGCGTATGCCTTGCTGCAAATTGCCTACAACCTGGTTCTAAAGCACAAGGTTATCGTGGATATTGTTGCGATCGCCACGGGGTTCATTCTGCGAGCTTGTGGTGGTGCAGCAGCAACCGGCATCATGTTATCGCCTTGGTTCTTGCTGTGTACCGCAATGTTGGCCCTATTTTTGGGGGTAGAAAAGAGAAAGGCAGAGTTGCGCCTGTCGGAAATTAAAGGCAGCAAATCGCGACGAGTATTAGAACGATACTCCTTACCCTTGTTGAACCGCATGGAGAGCATTGTTACCAATGGCACTCTACTTACCTATGCGCTCTGGAGTTCTGGGCCTTTGGTAGATGGAGCGTCTACCTCATGGATGCTGCTGACCCTTCCCTTTGTGCTTTACGGCGTGTTTCGCTACCAGTTGTTGAGTGATCCTGAGGAAATTGCCCGACGGAATTTGGGAGCTGAGCAGGGTGGTAAGACTGAGCGGCCTGAGGAAATTCTCCTAGGAGATAAGCCGCTATTGCTGAATGTCCTTACCTGGCTAGTTGTCACATTTACGATTTTGCTAGTAAATCAGCAGGGCGTGATTTAATCAACGGACGTTTTTAGCGATATGGATTTTATCCATATCGCTAAAAACTGAATTGAGTCACATTTGAATTGAGATTGACTTCGCTGCTATCCAATTGCGCCGATGTTCCCATTGGAATATCTCTGACACCATTATGAAAGCAATTATTCTGTCTGGTGGAAAAGGAACTCGTCTGCGTCCTCTAACTTACACAGGTGCGAAACAGCTAGTTCCAGTCGCAAATAAACCGATTCTCTGGTATGGCATTGAAGATTTGGTTGCGGCAGGCATCATCGATATTGGAATTATCATTAGTCCCGAAACAGGGCCAGAAGTACAGGCAAAAACAGGCAACGGCGAACAATTTGGAGCAAACATTTCCTATATTTTGCAGGAGGAACCCGCAGGCTTGGCGCATGCGGTGAAGGTGGCTCAACCCTTTCTCAAAGATTCACCGTTCATTATGTACTTGGGCGATAACCTGGTGCAGAGCGATCTGAGCATTTTTTTGAATGAGTTTAAGTCTCAGCAACTTGATGCCTTGACCCTATTGTGTTCCGTGCCAAATCCTACCGCTTTTGGAGTTGCCAAAGTCGATGAGAAGGGGCGAGTGTTGCAATTAGTTGAAAAACCCAAGAAGCCTCCGTCAAATCTGGCATTGGTTGGAGTTTATCTGTTCAATCGCACTGTGCATGAGGCGATCGCCAATATTCAGCCTTCTGCGCGGGGCGAATTGGAAATTACCGATGCAATTCAATATTTAATCGACCAGCAGCGAAAAGTAGAAGCCCGACAGATTCAGGGCTGGTGGCTTGATACTGGCAAGAAAGACGACTTACTAGAAGCAAACCGAGTGATTCTAGATACCTGCTTGACAGCATCTACCTACGGCGATGTCGACAATCAAAGCCAAGTCATTGGTCGGGTACAAATTGGCCAGAACACGCGAGTGATAAACTCCACCATTCGTGGCCCTGTGGTGATTGGTGAAAACTGCCACATCGAAAATTGCTTTATTGGGCCTTATAGCAGCATTGCTGATGGGGCAACGTTGATCAACGCTGATTTGGAACACAGTGTTTTACTGCAAGGTGCAACGGTGACGGGGGTTCATCAACGAATTGTAGATAGCCTAATTGGGCAGCGAGCACATATTAAAGCTGCACCAAGGCGGCCCAAGGCCCTGCGATTCATGATTGGGGATGATAGCCAGATTGAACTCACTTAAAGCCAATTGAGCAAGACTGGCCCGTCGCGGAGCGTCTAAAGTTTTCCGACTATTTTTTGGGGTTGAACTCCCACGAAAGACTTAAGTGCTCAAGTTTTACAAGGATTAAGGACGATGACCTCGACTGAGCGATCTCGCAATATTTTGATTACAGGAGGAGCCGGATTTATTGGCTCTAATTTTGTCCATCATTGGTGCAAGCATTATCCGAGCGATCGCGTTGTGGTGTTAGATGCGCTCACCTATGCTGGAAACCTCAAGAGCTTGGCCGATCTAGACAGCCATCCCAATTTTAGATTTGTTCAAGGTGACATCTGCGATCGCATGTTGGTGAGCCAGCTCTTGGCTGAAGAGGCGATCGATACGGTAGCTCATTTTGCAGCCGAATCTCATGTGGATCGCTCAATTCTGGGGCCAGATGCATTTGTGTTAACCAACGTGGTGGGCACATTTACCCTATTGGAAAGCTTCCGGTATCACTGGATGGAGCGAGGAAAGCCAACAGGCGATCGCTTTCTCCATGTATCAACCGACGAGGTCTACGGCAGCCTGGGGGCAAACGATCCATCCTTCACTGAAACGACTCCCTACACGCCCAACAGCCCTTACTCAGCATCCAAGGCAGGCAGCGACCACCTGGTCCGTGCCTACTTTCACACCTATGGAATGCCAACGCTCATGACCAACTGTTCTAACAATTACGGCCCCTACCATTTCCCTGAAAAGTTAATTCCTTTGATGTGCATCAACATTTTGATGGGAAAACCGTTGCCCGTTTACGGCGATGGTCAAAATATTCGCGATTGGCTGTATGTAGAAGATCATTGCAGCGCATTGGATTGCGTTTTGCGCTATAGCGCTCCTGGTGAGACCTACAATATCGGCGGCAACAATGAAGTGAAAAACATCGATTTGGTTCATATGCTTTGTGGCCTGATGGATGAACTGGCTCCAAACCTACCTGTTCGCCCATCTAAACAGTTGATTACCTTTGTCAAAGACCGCCCTGGCCACGATCGCCGCTATGCAATTGACTCGACCAAACTACAAATGAAACTTGGGTGGAAACCATCAGTTACCGTAGCCGAAGGCCTACGACACACAGTTCGGTGGTATCTCACCAATCCAGACTGGTGGCAACCTTTGCTATCCGAAGAATACCAGGCTTACTACCAAACCGTATATGCATGACACCGGGGAGAAGGTAAATTCATCAGGGTCAAAAATTTTACAAGACTTTCAAGTCCAAAGATTTGAGTATGAAGCTTGGCTGAATTGTCGAGCAAATTACGTATATACCCGGTAACTTCGTTTATTTTCTACGTAGCGATGCTAAATCAGATTACTCCTATTTTCCGCAAAATCCCTTTGCTCTCTGGGCTAGTTCATCTGGTTGAGCGATCGCTCAAAAAAGCCAACACTCAGCCATTTGCAAATCAAGCTGATACGCTTGCTGAAATAGACCTGAATCATTTGATGACAACTCGCATTGGGGGCATCATTCTAGACCTAGATAACACCATCGTGTCTGAAGACGATCGCTATATTTCTCCGGAGGCTGTGGATTGGATCAAACGAGCCAAAAGTTTGGGACTCAAGCTGTTTATTCTATCGAATGGAAAACGTCGCTACCGGGTTGAATATTGGTCTAACTATCTGGAAGTACCAGCGATCAATCCGGCTAAGAAGCCTTTCCCAACTGCATTTCGCAAAGCCTTGCAGCATATGGAGCTTCAGCCTGAGCAGGTTGTGGTGATTGGGGATAGCCGTCATACCGATGTGCTGGGTGCGTGGATCGTGGGATGCCCTTGTATTCAAGTGGCCTCTTTGCCCCATCCTCCCCGTTGGTGGGAAACACTGCTCGGCAAATATGTTCAAACTCCTTATCCGATGGAACGCTCGCTCTGGAACTTTCAACCGTCGGCCCACTATCGAAATCCTTAATGCTATGCCGTCTTATCTGCTCTCAGCTCTGCTCATCCTTAGCACGGTCGGGTTGAACACCTTGGCTCAAGCTCTCCTCAAGCTTGGCTCTGGACAAAGTCCACTGAATTTGTATTTATTTGGTGGAGTTTGTATGTATGGCTTAAGCACGTTGTTCTACATCGCTGTGTTGGGTAAGTTCAACCTTTCTGTTGCTTATCCCATCATCATTGGGTTAACCATCTTGTCAACAACTTTAGTCGGAGCATCGTTCCTAGGTGAAAAAGTGGCAACAACACAATGGGTTGGCATCGGGCTAATGCTCAGCGGTATTTCGGCGATCGCATCTGTCATCAAGCTCTAAATTCATCCAATAAAAACCAACTTGGCGATTTTTACAAGCATCAATCATTCAAGTTGCGGATAGCAGTCCATTCCCCCTTCCCTAACTGAAATCTTTGAGTATGGTCTACGAAATGGCAACAGTGAATAGTCCCGAATCCTTAAAGCTGAACGAAGACGCCATACTTCCTACTGAGGTTAGGCAGCGGATCATCCGCAAGGCTTTGCTGTCACGCAAAGTAGAAGAAAGGCTTTTAGAATTATTTAGCCAGGGCAAGTTGTTCGGCACCGTTCATACTTGTATTGGCGAAGAATTTTCTGGTGCCGTATTAACCGAATTTTTTCAACCTGGAGACTCTATCTTTTCGAATCATCGCTGCCATGGGCATTTCCTCTCGTTTACCTACGATGTGCAAGGTTTAATTGCAGAAATCATGGGGAACCAAAGTGGAGTTTGTGGTGGACGAGGTGGTAGTCAACATTTATGTAAAGACGGCTTCTACTCCAACGGCATTCAAGGCGGAATAGTTCCTGTTTCAGCTGGCTTAGCATTAGCGAGAAAGCTCAATCAGGACGGCAAGATTTCGGTTGCATTTATTGGGGATGGCACCTTAGGAGAAGGAGCTATTTATGAAGCATTTAATATCGCCTCCAAGTGGGAACTGCCGCTTTTGGTGATCCTTGAAAATAACGGATATGCGCAATCCACCAACCAACAGGAAACCCTAGCAGGAGACATTTGCGCTCGAGCTGCCGCCTTCGGTATCCGCACTGCCACAGCGGACACCTGGAATTGGGAGGGTTTATACAGCACAGCAGCAGAAGTGGTGGACTACGTCAGGAGTCAGTCCAAGCCCGCCTTTTTGCGCATTGATACCTTTAGACTAAAGGCTCACTCCAAAGGAGATGATAATCGTCCCCGCTCTGAGGTTGAGCCCTTTGAGCAATGCGACCCGCTCAATCAAATGTTGGAAGCGCCCACGCCAGCATTTTCCGCTTTGCTGGATGAGATCAATCAAATTGTGGACGCAGCAGTGGCAGAGGCAGAAGCATCTCCCCACAGCACCATTGAGCCTTTAGTTCCAAACCTCCAGCAGGTTGAGTGGACTGAGTTTAAGGTCACAAAACGGCGAGTCGTTCAGGCCCTCAATGAGATGTTCAAGGGATTGATGGGCCAGCAGTCCAAAATGCTGTTTGTGGGCGAAGATGTAAAGTCTCCTTACGGTGGCGCATTCAAAGTTTCTCGGGAACTGTCAGATCTATTTCCCGATCGCGTATTCAATACTCCCATTTCGGAGCAAGCGATCGTTGGGCTTGGATGTGGTTTGGCGATGGAGGGCTATTTCCCCTTCGTAGAAATCATGTTTGGAGATTTCATGGCCCTCACCCTCGATCAAGTTTTGAACCATGCCAGTAAATTCAAGTACATGTACAACGACCAAGTGACGACTAACTTGGTCGTTCGCACTCCTATGGGAGGTGGCCGTGGTTATGGACCGACCCACAGCCAAACCCTAGATCGCCATTTTATGGGGATTCCTGGGTTGAAGATGGTAGCAATTAACAATCTTATCGAGCCGAGCCAGGTTTACCAACCGTTGCTGGAACAAGCCACAGAACCAACGGTTGTGATTGAGAACAAACTGCTGTACTCGCTCAATTTGCGAGAAAAGTTGCCTCAAGGGTTTAAGACATTCATGTCAAACGAGAAGTTTCCAAGCATTTGGGTGAAACCGGAGGCAGCCACAGTAGATCTTACCTTGATTGGCTATGGTGGCCTGAGCGATATGCTAGTCACGGTTACAGAAAGGCTATTTGAGGAACATGATGTTATTGCCCAAATTCTCTGTCCAACTCAAATCTATCCCTTCAGCATTACTCCATTCTTGGACATTGTTGCGAGCAGTCAGTTCCTGGTTCTTGTGGAGGAGGGGCAGGGATTTGCCGGGTTTGGCGCTGAAATTGTGGCTCAGATCGCAGAACAAAATGCAGCTTTACTAAAGAAAGTTAGGCGTGTTGTTCCCTTACCAATTCCGATTCCAGCTTCAGGAGTGGCAGAAAAAAGTATGCTGCCGAATGCAGAAAACACGATTGCATCAATTTTGGAGTTCATCCAATGAAAAGTGAATTATTTGTTCCTCGGTTGAACACAAATGATGATGAAGTAGATGTCGTGCATTGGTATGTCAAAGATCGAGACTATGTAGAAAAGGGAAAAGAGATCGTTGACCTGGAGTCGTCGAAAGCGGTTGTCAGTATCGAAAGTGAAGCGTCGGGGTATGTGCTGTGTCACGCCCAAACAGGCGACACCGTAACGGTTGGGGCTCAGCTGGCGACATTCTATTCCGATGTGGCAGAGTTGGAAGCTGCCTTGCAGGGTAGTGATACGCCCACGTTAACGCCCAACGAGACAACTCAGTCCACAGGGAACGAAAATTCCGAAGCGTTGTTGTCGCAGCAACCCGTTCTGGCGATCGCCCCTTCTATGCCGCAACCCGCACAACAGTTGGAATCCAGCAAGCAACATCTACCAACTTTTGGGTTTACACGCTTTTCTAAGGCCGCCCAAGCCTATCTGGCAGAAAACCAGATTAGTTCAGCCTTGTTTGAGGGCATGGGGCTTGTGTCTGTCGAGGTGATTGAAACAGTGCTGGGAATTCGTAAGCCCGCAACCAGCAGCCCAACCGATTCATCCCAAAACAGCAGAATAGACCCCTTAACTGTTACCAATCCTCAGTTGAGGTCCGAGAAGGTCAGTAAATCTAAGCAATTGGAAATTAGCCTGCTTACGGCCGGTCAATCAGGCGGAATCAACAGTTCCTTGACGGTCCAGTTCAACTCGGCAGGAATCCGGCAAACGTTGGAGGAATTGGGGTCTCTAAATGGGCAAATTTTGCCGTTAATATTGTTTGAATTGACCCGGCTTTTGGAGGAACATCCAGCGCTTACAGCATATTACGAGGCGGGTCACATCTACTATTACGATCGCGTGGATTTGGGCTTAGCAATCGACTTGGGTAAAGGGTTGAAAGTCCCAATCATCCGCAACGCCAACCAACTCTCCCCTTCTGAAATTCTGGAAACGATTACAGGCTTTGCTACCCGTTATTTAGAAAATCAGCTCTCGGTAGAAGATCTCACGGGTGGGACTATCACTATTAGCGATCTATCTAGCGAAAACATTCTCCATTTTCAACCGTTGGTCAATCAGAACCAATCGGTAATTCTGGGCATTGGGGGCGATCGCAACCTTCCAGGCCATCCGATGACCCTAAACCTAGTCTTCGATCACCGCATTCTTGCTGGTCGCGAAGTTGCAATATTCCTCAATCAGCTCAAGGATCGATTGCTTAGTTACGAACTGAGCAATCTGCCTTTGACTGAAAGTCGTGTGCGGGCAGAACAGGTCACGTGCAACCGATGTTTGATTGATTTGGAGTCGCTTTATCAGAAGTTTGGTAGAGATGCGTTGATGCACGTTCATATTGATGAAAAGGGACAGACTGCTCACATTTGTCATGTCTGTTTAGGAGGGTTTTAAGTGGAGAGCGTTGTTGAAATCATTTCGGTGATATCGGGCAAAGATCGCGGCAAACTTGCACCTGATGTTAGCTTACGGGCTCTGGGCATCACGTCTTCTATTGAAATTCTCAAGATTCAAAGTGCTCTGGAACGAAAGTTCAGCCAGAAGTTGCCCCCGCTAGGTGATACTTGGACGATCGATAAGATCGCGGCACAGGTAGGAGGGTCGCAAACTGGTAGCGTCAGTACTGCAACATTAACCAAACCCACTGTAGAGCCCCGCCCTGCAAAGGCAACTGCGGGTGCGAATGTAGGCAGCATTTTTATTGGGGTTGATATTGAAGAAATCGAACACCTGCCTGAGACTTCCAATTATCGAGATCATGACTTTTACCGCAGTGTGTTCCATGATTCAGAAATTTCTTATGCGCTCCTGAAACCGGAACCTCGCATACACCTGTGCGGCATTTTTTGCGCAAAAGAAGCTTTAAAGAAGTCGGCAGTTGAATTGATTGAGTTGCGGATGGATGAGATTCAGGTTCATCACCGCCAGGGGCGACCCTCCATCACAACTGTTCACGACTCTATCAATTCAAGATTCACGTTCCAGGTTAGTATCAGTCACTCTAGTTGCTATGCTGTTGCAAATGTGCTCGCGATCGCTGAATAGTGTCAACCTTGTTAAACGCCTGTTCCATTCGTTTGACTGGGCAGTCGACCAGGGATTGTTTTATAAAGTGCGATTTGGTATGGGAAAGTTCAAGTCCATCAATCCCACCAAATGGCTAACGTTTCCTAAACGCCAAGATCCATTGGTCCGTAAAGATGAAGCGATTGTTGTCGTTGGAATTGGAATCGCTGCCTTTACATTCGTGCGATCGCTGCATCGATTGGGCTACACCAATGTAACACTGATTGCGCGAGATAAAGACTTTGGCGGCAAGTGTGTAAACTATGGGTGTATGCCTTCGGAGTATTATACGGCTCATCGAGACGAGGAAGCAGCCGTTACAATCGAAAAAGGGAAAGAGTTTATTGCATCGCTACGCAAAGCAACCGAGCAAAGCTTTAAAGAATTGGGCTACCCGCTACTCCAGGCTGAGGTAACAGCAGTTAAAGGGCGGGAAGTGGTACTGAGTACCGGCAAAACAGTAAAGTTCGATCGCTTGGTATTAGCAACTGGTAGCCGACAAGTATCCTGGGCCTTACTAGAACCAACCTGTTCGCCCCAGCAATTCTGGGACATTACTTCTGGCAAGATGGCCATTGTTTCGGATGGAAACGTTGCTTCTCTAACATATGCCAGTATTGCGCGCGATCGTGGGTTAGACGTAACGGTTATCTTTACATCTCCGCCCTTACTGAATCTTCTCCCATCATTTCAATATTTCAAGCGAGAACTCGAAAAGCAGGGTATCCAAATCCTTACAAAAGTTGCGATTCAGGAGCGTGAGGGCAACCGTTTAAAGATCAAAGTTCAAGGCAAATCACAGTTTGTTGACTGTGATCACATTATGTATGAAGGAGTTCCAGAGCTAAATTTGCCCTTAATTGATGGAACATCCAAAACAATTCTAGATATCGATCTAAAAAGAGCTAGCATTCTTGGACGTTCTGATATTCACGTATTAGGAGATGCATCTGGATTCTTCACAGCAGCCGAAGCAGAGTTACAAGCTAAGCAGTTAGCAAACGTTTGGTCGAGTGGAGTCGACATTCAAGTTCGAAACTTTGCCCAATTGCCTGTCCGTATTCATGCAAAAAAATCCTTTGCTATGGTTGGAGAGCTCTGGACCCTCCTTTATCCTAATTGGCGATCGGTTGATTTCAAAGCCCTTGGTTGGTCTGCCGTGCATTGCGAAACAGGGAAGCTATGGTATCTCTATAACTCCCAGGAAAGGAAGATTGAGTCAATTCATATTTGTCATCGAGATGCCTCCGAATTAATTTCCTTGGCATCAATGCTGATTGATCTACCTGTAACTGATACGCGTTGGCTTACGTCTTCAATCCACCCAACATCTGCCGAAATCTTCAAGATCATGATTGAAGAGATTGAAGCTAGCGAACTGAACGTTGAGAGCCACAAAAGGCTACTAGGAGCGACCGAAGCAGAGTCCAAATCGGAAGTTCCTTCAACCCTTCTGAGTCTGCCCCCCATCTCTCAAATTCATCATAGTCACTTCTATCAAACCATTTTTACATCAGAAGAGCGCTCTATCGGTATTTTAGATTCAAATCCAAGCTTATATTTTGCAATCCTGCTGGGAATTAAGGTTTTGCTCAAAGGTGAAGATGGCCAAACTCCTAATGTTTTGCTGAAGCGATCTCACGAGGGGCGTTACATCGCGAAGGGAATTAATTTCTGCTATGAGATAGAGCCAGATTCAATGAGCATCACGTTGAATCTTGAAGGTAAAACTATAACAGTTTATACAGGCAGTTTGGTGCATTCAAACTCTTAAACGACATATCGAAATTGTACTTCTTATTACTTCGGAGCCCTAGCATTCATGAAACCTCAAGCAGTATACAAGCATCTGGTTTGGCATTACCAAAGGACAAGATTTGGTGCATTAGGGAAAGACTCAAACATAAACCTTTTAGCTGATGTACGAGGTCAGACAAAAAATATTTTTATTGGTAGCGAAAGCACAATCTGCAAACATGCTTCTCTAGAGGTCGACCTAGCAAATGGGAAGGACTCTCAAATTATTATTGGGGATCACACGCTAATTAGCTCCTTTGTGATTCTTCGAACTCATGGAGGAACTATTAGAATTGGCAATTCTTGCTTCATTAACTCATTCACTGTGTTACATGGTCATGGCAATTTAACAATTGGGAATAACTGTTTAATCGGGCCTCAAGTCACGATGGTTCCTGCTAATAATGGGTTTAGAGATCGGCATACTCTAATAAAGTCTCAAACTCCAACTCGGCAAGGCATCATAATTGAGGATGATGTTTGGATTGGGGCAGGAGTAACAATTTTAGACGGATGTACAGTTGGCAAGGGGTGCGTTATTGCTGCAGGATCAGTTGTTACTCAAAGTTTAGATCCCTACTCTATTGTTGCTGGATCTTCTGCCAAAAAAATTGAGGTTAGGGTATAAGTTAACTGAAAAAAAAACGTTGCTAGATTTTTAGCCGCATCAGACAAAAATTGAAGCCCTTGGAGAAGCTAAGAGATGCAAAGCCATGATTTAAGAATAAAAGGTTTGGAAAGCAACTCAATTGATGAAAACAAATTAGTTATTGTCATCCCTTCATTTAATGATTGGGAAGCCCTTGAAAAGCTGTTAACTTTAATTGATGAGGCGGCCATGCCTCAAGTGAGACATCTGGAAGTTTTAATCGTTGATGACTTTTCTTCAAAACCTATCCCTGAATCGCTGATTGAGCAAAACTACTTCCAGATTCAGAAAGTTAACATTCTTCGGCTCCGACGCAATCTCGGCCACCAAAGAGCGATCGTGATTGGGCTGTCGTATGTTTATCACAACTTAGACTGTAAATGGGTTGTCGTCATGGATGGGGATGGAGAAGATAACCCTTTTGAAATAGAGCGATTATTAGAGGCCGCTGAGACAAAAGGAAATAGTCAAATCGTTTTTGCAAAACGCAGTAAGCGTTCTGAGAGCAGAGGATTTAGGGTTTCTTACTTCATTTACAAAAGACTTTACAGATTGCTTGTGGGACGAGAGATCAGTGTTGGAAATTTCAGCTTATTGCCATTTTCCTTGTTAAGGCATGTCGTCGTCGTTTCCGAGATCTGGAATCACTACTCTTGCGGATTACATCGTTCTCGCATTCCCTATATGGAAATCAATGTGCCTCGCGCACGGCGATTAGCTGGGAAACCGAAAATGAATATGGTGTCCTTGGTTACGCACGGTTTGAGCTCCATTGCAGTATACGGGGACATTGTCGGAACTAGAATCTTGATGAGTACAGCAGCCTTGCTAGCTTTTCTCCTGATGGTTTTGGGAGTCGTGATACTAATTAGACTGTTTACAGATTGGGGAGTTCCTGGTTGGGCGACGTATGTATCCGGGTTGCTAATTTTAGCCCTTTTTCAACTTGTCCTCTTAGGAACTGTATTCAGCATGATTATTTTGTCTGCACGGAACAATTCTAATTTTATTCCCACAAGAGAATACAAATATTATGTAGACCGCTTCTTCAGCTTGAAATCCACCCCTGTAGCCATACATTCATGACGTGTTCTACTATAATTCGTTTGAATTATAGTAGAACATTTACAGCAGTTATGAGTGCATTTGAATATAGTGGTACAGAACTGAAGTTATTCTCTACAGCACAAAATTGGAAGAGCTACATTTGTGATCTAATTAAGGAATACATCAAGAATGATGTTTTGGAGGTTGGGGCAGGCATAGGACAAAACACCCGCTTGCTTTACCACCCTGAGTATCACAAATGGATATGCTTAGAGCCTGACATCAAACTTTATCGAGAGCTAGAAAGTCTGTTTAGCTCCTATGAGGCTAATGAGCCTCATCTTCAAAATGGAACAATCACTGGATTGGCGAAAGAACAGTTATTTGATTCGATTTTGTATTTGGACGTTTTAGAACACATTCTTGAAGACAGTGAAGAGGTATTACAAGCCTATCAACATCTTAAACCTGAAGGCTATTTAATTGTCCTAGCTCCGGCGCATCAATGCTTATTTACTCAATTTGATGCCGCGATTGGTCATTATCGTCGCTACAGTAAGTTGGGTTTAAAGGTTCTTCTACCAAGGGACATGAAGGTTGTTAGGTTGTTGTATGTAGATTGTGCGGGCTTATTGGCAAGCCTAGCTAACAAGCTAATTCTTCAGCAAAAACAACCAACCTACTGGCAAATAAAAACATGGGATAAATTGATGATTCCCGTTTCTAAAAAGCTAGATAGGCTCCTTCAATACAGGTTAGGAAAGTCAGTTCTTTTAATTGGGAGAAAGCAATGTTAGCCAGACTGTTGAATAACTTTTCAAGGTATCCGACTTATCTAATTGTAGGAGGAGGAGTCACTCTATCTACGATTTTAATTAGAAGCATAATTGGTTTGATCATTGAAGATGACTCAACTTCTAAATATCTTTCGTCTATTGTTTTGACCTATATTGTTGGCATCTATTTGAGTTTTGTGGCTCATAAGTCTATTACGTTTCGAGTAAAGGGTGAGCTATCAGTCACTCAAGTTTTTAAGTTTATATTTATACATATCATTGGAATGGCTATCACGCTGGTCTGCTCAATCAAGCTACGCGAGATATTTCTGGATGCATGGATGCCCCTCGAGATCTCAAAGATGTTTGCTTTTGCTCTATCTGCTCTTTTCGTTTCAGTTATCACTTATTTCTTAAAGAAGCGTATGATATTTGGGTAGAATCAGCCTCATACTGCAGGCAAACCTTTGAGCAGGGATTAGAAGAAAACCACATCTGCTAGGCGTCTGAATTTGGTTATCTAGCGCTTATTATCACAATTGAACCGAAAGAGGTTGACTGTAGTGGCGATCGCACGTCAAGAAAGGTGAGCAAAGTACCTGCTTGTACGCGAGACTGTAGGTTTGAATGTGCTCTGGGCTATCGCGATCCGATACCAAAGTATGGCACCTTCTGATTGATCCCTCAAACAGTCATTAAAGCATGGATACCCCGGAGTCAAAGCAACCTGTCAGTCAGCCTGTCCATGAGCACACATCTCCGTCAACACTCAGTCCGCAGCAGCAACAACAGCGGTTGAAAGAGCTGGCGGCAGTGTTCTTTCGGTTGGGGTGCATTGCCTTTGGCGGACCGGCAGCCCACATCGCCATGATGGATGATGAGGTGGTAAAGCGGCGGCAGTGGATGAGCCGGGAGCAGCTGCTGGATCTGATTGGGGTGACCAACCTGATTCCTGGCCCCAACTCGACGGAACTGGCGATTCACATTGGCTACGAGCGGGCAGGTTGGAAAGGGCTATTTGTGGCAGGAAGCTGTTTCATTCTGCCTGCAATGACGATTGTCTGGATTCTTGCCGCGCTCTATGTTCGCTATCAAACAGTTCCCCAGGTGGAGTGGCTGCTGTATGGCATCAAGCCTGTCATCATTGCTATTATCTTGCAGGCGCTGTTCAAGCTGGGCAAAAAGGCGATTAAGGACAAACTGACACTCTTGGCGGCTGTTGGGGTAATTGTGGCGTATTTTCTCAATGTGAATGAGATCGCGCTGCTGCTGGTAGCGGGTCTGGCGGTGATGTTGAGCAAGAACCTTAGGTTCAGTGGCACCGCTGCTCTAGTGCTCCCGTTTTCTGGAACCTTGGCCCAAACCGGCGGTATGGCAGCAGCGACAACAGGAGTCGGAGCAAACTGGATTCAGGTGTTTCTGTTCTTTCTCAAGATTGGCTCAGTACTCTACGGCAGCGGCTATGTGCTGCTAGCCTTTTTGCAGCGAGACTTGGTAGAGCATCTGGGGTGGCTCACCTCTCAGGAACTGCTGGATGCGATCGCAATCGGCCAATTCACTCCCGGTCCTATCTTCACCACCGCAACGTTTGTGGGCTACCTGCTAGCAGGCAACGCTGGTGCGATCGCAGGTACTGTTGGTATTTTTCTACCTGCATTTTTACTGGTGGGCATCGTGAATCCTTGGGTGCCGATCTTGCGTCAATCTCGCTGGTTCAGCGCATTTTTAGACGGCGTTAATGCTGCTTCACTAGGGCTAATGGCGGGAGTTGTGTTTACCCTGGGAAAATCTGCCCTGGTAGACTGGGTGACGATAGTACTGGCGGTGCTGGCTGCGATCGCAGTCTTTCGACTCAAAATCAACTCAGCCTGGATTGTATTAATAGGAGGCATTGCCGGATTCATTGTCCAGCAACTTTTATAAACCGTCAGTTTTGGTTAAGAGCTTTTCTGAGGGTTGCGCGACGCGCAACCCTCAGAATCGCCCAATTTTGCGTGCGCGACGCGCACGCAAAATTGGGCGATTCAGCTTATCCAAAACTCAGGTTTATAAAGCACGCTAAGCAGAATAAGCAATCAAATTCGGTAGCGTTAGTTGGTGATTGGAACATTCAACAAAAGGGCCTAGTCCTTCATTCAACCTCGCATTGCCTATTGTTTGAACGCCAACATCACCTGATGATAATGCCCAGCTACCTTCTCTCTATCTTTCTCTAGAGACAGCCTTTCATAGCTAAGCTGCATAACTGTTTCAGCTTGCTGTTGCAACACAAAACGGTCATGTGGACGATGAGTGCACGAAGCAATTTGCTCAATCGCATTGAGTAAACCAATTATGATTCTCACATCAGATTGTCCATAATGCTGAATTTGAGTAAATGCGATATCAACTAATTGCTCAAAAGCGACAGGTTCAGCAATAACGCGTAAATTGTTCTCATTGTCAAAACGATAAGGGGAGGGAAATTCTCGCTTTGCCAAAGAAGACAGTGCAGTACCAAGACGATCAATACATCGGATAGCTGTAGATGGATCATTAATTCCTGGAGAGAGGGCTCGTACAGCGATCTCAACCAATTGTTCAATTGGGAATGAGATATCTTGTTGCTCAGTTCGCTCTTTTCCGATTAGAAAGGTGCGGTGAATCTTATCAATCAGTTTCTGGTTTACTCGCGTTTCTGGATAGAGCTGCATCAACGTGTTGCCTTTACTCACAAACTTGCCTGGTTTGACTTGGAGACGCAGCAACAGGTCATGCTTACAAGCCGCTTTCAACAGTGCATGATCGTCAACGACTTGTAGATAGCCGGTTTCTTGGGATTGAACTGAGTAAGCACTAGCATCAAAATCTTGAGGAATTTCTTCCGCTTGCCATTGATGCTGTGGCTTACCTCGTCCGATTTCCTCAGGAAACAACCGTTCAATCGCACGCTCCAGGTCATCAGCGACATCCGCAATCACGTGGGAAGCTTGAATAATGGTTGATGCGTGGTGAATAAAGTAGATTAATACCCCAGTACTAGCGATCGCCAGCCCAATCGCAATCGTTACTGAAAACTTCGGGATAAATTGGCCGTAATCCTCTCCACGAACTGTTGGTAGCACCAGCAAGCAATAAAGAAAGGTCGCAATAAACGTACCTAATACAACCTGATTGCCTGTATCTTGCATAAAATTCCGCAGTAATCGCGGTCCAAAGTTCGAAGCAGCAAGTTGGAGCGCAACGATCGTGATCGAAAAAGCGGTTGCTGCTACCGTTACCATTGAACCCGCAATAGCAGAAAGCAATCCTCGTGCACCTTCTGCTCCACCTCGATAAATCCAGTTCATATCTTCAGCTTTCAGCTGATCAGTGTGGTCAAGCGTCAGCGCGCCAAACGCGAGAAGCATTCCCCCTAATGCCATTAAGCTGGGTAAAAACCAGTAGCTAGAACGGAGCGAATCCCATAGTTTGGCCAGCTTAATATTTTTCATAGAGGCTACGTTGATAAGAACCTTTGCAATAACGATTGATGTCTTGTAAATAAAGGGAGTGATGAGTTGAATATTCGCTTTCAGAGTAAACTTGATTAATTCAAATGAACCATGAAAATGGATGGGTCACTTACCCAATCCGATGCTGCAATTGATCTGAGGAGAATTCCCGCATTTTTATTAGCTGGAATCTAACCAGAAATGTACACAGTATCACTTTTGATTTTGGAAAGTCATGACCAGTTTGGCTTATTTTCTACAAATGCTAGCCATCGCCAATCTGGTGAAGTATTAAGCAAGCCGCCATCATTCAACATAAAACTCTAAACCTTTGTCGTCCACACAGCGGGCAACACAAAGGTTTAGGGTCTGGGTTTTAATAGTGTCGAGGCGCTGAAAAGGATTAGATCTGCGAATCTGTCGGCGAGGTTGCCAAAGCCTAATCTCCTTCTTAAGGTACAGATGAAACGGCTACTTCTGACGTTAAAACGTTGCTTCCGATCAGCGAAATGGTAACAGAACAAAATATTTGAGGCAATGGCGATGCCAAGCCTTCAAAAAGTTGATCGCGTTGGCTAAAACTTTTGCAATCTTTGAAATCAACTGACTTTGCATGAAGGAGATATACGAGCGACTTCCAATCGTTTGTGCCTCCAGTTTCGACAGAGGCAATTTATCAGATCCAGGGTGCAACCATTGCAACATACAACCGTATCGCTAAAAAAGATTCTAGTCTTGATTCACTGTGGCGGATGATGCTTGTAAAGTTGTTTCTATGCTCCACTCATCCCACATTTCGGTGCTGAGATAACGTTCTCCCGCACTAGGTTGGATGATCACAATTCGTTGATTTTGGTATTGCGATCGCCCTCCAATTTGTAACCCTGCATAGACGGCTGCACCAGTTGAAATTCCACTCATGATGCCTTCAACTTGCGCTAATTGTCGCCCAGTTTTGTAAGCCTGTTCTTCAGTAACGGTAACAATTTCATCAATCAAATCTACCCGCAGAACCTCAGGAATAAAGCCCGCGCCAATACCCTGCAAATTATGCTGTCCCGCAGGTCTACCGCTCAGTACGGCACTCCTGGCAGGTTCAACAGCCACGATGTGTAGATCAGGCTTTTGCTGTTTCAGGTAATGTCCAGCCCCCGTGAGCGTGCCACCTGTCCCCACCCCCACAACCAGGGCTGCCAGTTGTCCATCGGTATCCTGCCAGATTTCAGGTCCGGTTGTGGCATAGTGAATTTTGGGATTCGCAGGATTGCTGAACTGATGCGGCGAGAACGCGTTAGGAATGGTTGTTAGGAGTTGATTTGCATGGGCGATCGCGCCTGGCATATCGGCTTCAGCCGGGGTTAAAACTACCTCTGCTCCATACGCCTGCACAATTTGTTGGCGTTCCTGGCTCATGTTTTCTGGCATCGTCAAAATCAAACGATATCCCTTGGCTGCACACACCATGGCTAGCCCGATTCCGGTATTGCCAGAGGTGGCTTCCACAATCGTAGACATCCCAGGTTGAATGAGGCCGATCCGTTCTGCTTCAAGCATCATGCTGATGGCAATACGATCTTTCACCGATTTTGCGGGATTCAGTCCCTCTAGCTTCAGGACAATTTCTGCCACACAGCCAAACTGTTTGGGTAAGCGTTGCAGCTTGATCAGAGGGGTGTGACCAATGATTTCGGTAATGCTGGCATAAATGTTCATACGGCGTACACCGGCAGATTGTGAAGCGTTCAAATGATGAGCCAAAAACTTGTTACAGTCAGCCCACCCATGAGCAGCAAATGGGGAAGGTTACTGAGAAAGGGACGTTGAGTAATTCGGAGTAAGGGATAGATACTGAACACGAAAGCCGAGAGCAGGGTGACCCCTTGCAGAAATGCTGCAACATCTGCACTCCAGGTGAGGGTGGGTAAACCAACACCGCTAAAGCCCAAAGTTCGCGCCAAGACAGGTAGAATCTTCCCCGCTTCCGTGACCGCCGCTGGGACATAGTGCGCCAGGTTTGTTGCCAGGGTAAAAGGTAAATAGGCGTAGATAACCGTAAGGTAGGTGGGTTGTTGGGGATCAAGGAAGCGGGCGATCGCATGAGTCAAATACGTCAACACAGCAGGAATGCTGAGGAGGGCAAGAACGATCGGCGTACTGGTCAGTAAATGATCCGCGTCAATGGCAATATCGTAGAAGCCCAACCCTCCTAAAATTCGCGGGGCATGATGCATGAACACGCCACCCAGCAGCAGCAGCAACAGGGCAACTTCCGCTCCAAACCCCTGATGATGGTCTAATAAGTCTGCTGTGGGAAACCGCAAGTTGAATTGCACGGATCGGTTGGGGCAGGCTTTGAGACAAGTCATACAGAGCATACAGTCTCGATTATCTTGCAACTGAGCCGGATGGGAGTAAAGGGGACAGCCGCCTGTCGATTGTCCTTCGTTAGGTAACGCATCGGCAAATCGGACAGGAGTAACATCACTGCCTTTATAGCAGCCAAACGTGTTGCACTGGCTGCCGCACACCTGCTGGCTCGATCGCACCTCCACCATGGCTAACTTGGCAAACATCCCATTCATGCCGCCAATCGGACAAAGATACCGACACCACAGCCGCCGCTCATACATCAGGCTAAAAATGACGGCTCCGGCGGTTATCGCCAACAGCAACCATGCCGAGAGATAGGCATGGTGTGGCAAATCCCAAAGCTGCTCCCACAGGTAAATCGCAACAAACCCACCAAACAAAATCCAGGCTCCCCAACGGTTCAACCATGGGGTATTCCAGGGAAGCTGCTGGCGTGGAAGCAGCCACAGTGACAGCCGCCGCAACCATTCGGCCGTAATCATAAACGGGCAGATAGCGCACCACAGTCGCCCAACAAAAACAAACAAAAATAAATAACCCGGCCACCACCAAGCCCAAAAGAGATTCAGCGTCACGCTGCTATCTCGGGTTTGGGGGCCAAGGAAGCCTGCGATCGTAACGGGCACAAAAAACGCCATCATCCCCATCCAGATCGCCTCTGGATACCAGCGGCTCAGCAACACGCGCCGCAGCCAGGGCACATGGGTGAGCAGATCCACTCGAAAGGCGTTTTTGGCGGACTGTACTGACCAGAGCGCTTGTTCGGGAATCACCGTTTGTCCAGGTGGAGTCATGATCACCGCCCGATGCAAGATCTCTGCCAATTCGGTGAGATTGCCCGGATAGTCATAGCTAATCAAGCGACGCAGATCTGACTGATCCAGGCTCAGCAGCGGCCGATTTTGGTCTCGACACAACTCGGCTAAAAAGTAACGGGCAAACGCTGGAATATCTGCCTTACGCTGAGATAGGCTAAACAGCTTGATAGAAATAGTATCTACCTCTGGCCACTCTAGTTTGTTTGGGGCAGACAGGATCAGGCGCACCCAGGATTGGACAGGTTTGGGCGGCTCGGTTGTCAGGCCATTGGCTTCACCCACTCCATGGTTCGGAAGCAGGGTTCCTGTTTTGCAATAGTGAATTAGGCACGTGCGATTCTCCCAAGCAGAGGCTTCGCCAACGCCCTCACTCAGCACCTGGACATTACTTAGCAGAAGGGTTCCCCGCTCCAACAGTTCGAGAATACCCGGCTGCCCACCGATTCTGCCAAACACAATGTCAGTATTGAGTCTGCCATCCTGCAAACGCGGCAACTTGGCGCAATCTAGTTCTGCAAATGGTTGGTCTGCTAGGGCAGATCGGGCATGGATTAGCCCTGCTAGAAAGGTTTTTCCAGTTCCAGCTTGGGCTTGAAATACCACAGGTTTGAGGGTGGCGGCGGCTCGATCAATTTGTTCTGCCAACTTTTGACTGGCTTTGCTGTTCCCCAGAATGGTTTTCCCGATGGGAACCGCTTGAATGTAGGACTGTAAACCTTGAATCCGTCGCTGCTCTTGGGCAATTCGGGCACTGAACGCATTTAAGTCTTGCGCGAGCAGGGCATTAAATAAGTGTTCAATTTCGGCATATTGCTGCATTAACTGGCGAAACTGAGCTTGGGGCAAAAACCAGATTTCGCTAGCCGTAAGGGCGATCGCCTGCGTCTGATGTCTGCTATTTTCGGGGTTTGCCATCAGCGACACATATCCAAACAGTTCGCCTGCATGGCGATAGCGAATTAGGGATTTGCCAATGGCAGAACGGCGGGAAATTTCAACCGTGCCCCACTTCAGCAAGTAGAGTCCGGTAGAGGGATGCCCTTCTTGATATATGAGCGTTTGTGGCTCTACGCGAAAACAGTAAAGAGATTGGGCGATCGCTTGCAATGCCTCTGCGGATAATTGGCCCCAAACCCGATGCAACATGAACCAACTTCGACAATCTTCAACCGTCTTGTCATTGGGCGGATCTGCATTAGCAACATCTGCACTCAAGGGCAATGGGTGATCGGTCGCGGTTAGCAGGGGAGAAGTTTGAGTCGAGGTGGTAGAGGACATACAGTTTTGACCAGAATCGGCATGGCGAGATGATTCCTAGCTGCTCTTGAGTTGAATCGTTTCTTCAGTAGGGCCAAAAATCTTATCGGTTAACTTTACGTACCAAGCGGCTGCCTGTACCTGAATGATGTATGCCATCGCAATAATTAGCGCAATTTCGGAACCCTGTTCGCCGCCAAACACAGTGACTGCGATCGCCAAAGCAATCGACAAATTCCGCATCACAGTACCGTAGACAAGAGCGATCGCATCTCCCCGATTAAAGATTGCCTTACCCAAGAGCGTACTCAACAGAAAGTTCCCGAAATAGAGAATTGCTAACGGAATCAAAAACGACAGTAATTCCAGAGGATTTGCCACAATATCTTTTGCTTTCAATGCCATGGCCACAAAGACAACCCCTAGAACTCCCAATGTAGAAAAGGCTGGGAACTTTTGCTTAAGGTTTTTGTTGTACTTGTCAGCCCCTATCATTTGAATCAAAATCAGGCGGGTGGCAATTCCCAGTAGCATGGGCAGGAATACGATAATGGCAATTTGGCGGAATGTGTCAGCCAGCGGAATTTCAATCACGGTTCCCATCAACCACTTGGCATAAAAGGGAGTGGCGATCGATCCCAGAATCAGCCCAATCACGGTCATCTTCACTGCTGCACTCAGGTTTCCTTTGGCAAATCCAGTCCAAGAAATCGTCATGCCGCTTGTCGGTAGTAACGAGGCTAGCAGCAACCCCAGCGCCACCAGAGGGCGATCGGCAAAGAAAATGCGCCCCATCCCATAGGCAAAAAAGGGAACAATGGCAAAATTAATGAACTGGGTCATCAACTGTAGCTTGTAGTCTCTACCAGACAGTACTTTTTGAATCTGCAAGTTGATCATCATGGGATACACCATGAGAAACGTGAGCGGTATAATCCAGGCTTTTAACGGAGCCGGGTTGGTTACATACCCCACAATGATGCCAACGACTATTGAAGATGGAATCGCCCAAACGAGGTTTTTCTGAATAATTTCTAATAGCTTCCACACAGGAATCACTCCTAAATTGCACACATGATTTAGTGAAAAACTTGTAAGCTGCGGTCAAGCTCAGACACCAATTGAGAGAGGCGATCGCGCACCTCTTCAATGTGAGGAGAGGGTTGGTCTTCAATGCCCATGGCCACCAGATGCAGGCCAATTTCAATGGCATCGGCAAGGCCCAGCATCCACACCAACAGGTCTTCAGGGTTATTTGATATCTGAAAATTGACATGAATTGCAGCTGGATTTTCCTGCTCGTGGCCTTCTACGGCACCAATTCGAGAAATTTTGCTGCCTTGAACCGTGGCAACATTACTGACCTGTCCCATCACCGTAATATCACCGGTATTGAGCGTATGTGTTACAAACTTAACTGTCATTGTTTTTGCTCCTGTATGCATTACAAAGTTGCGATCGCATCATGAATCATTCGCCAAGGTTTGCCACTCTTGTATCAACGTTGGAGGAAGGGGTAACGTCAGGGGCGAACCCTCAGTCATCGGTAAACTCAAGTACCAGGGAAGTTCTGCCTGGAGTTGGGATAACAAAGGCTGCAAATCATACTGCCCCACGTTCGGCTCGGGAGCGCTGGCATCGCTAAAGATTTGGGCGGACGCATCGGCTGAGGTCAGGGTTTCGCCCATGGAACTGCGGAAGGTAAGGGGTTGGGCGCGATCGATTGCCCCTGCTCCCGGAAAGCCCACCAGTCGTAGATAGATGTGAAGACGACCATCGGCACGAATGCGCTTAAAGGCGATCGCTTGCCAGCGTTTACCCGTTTGATCCGTCAATGAATGTCGCGACTGGTAGACGATCTGACCGGGGGCCTCTTCGATTTGTCGAATCGCGGCGATCGCTGGCCCTGAGTCTATAAACCCCCAGTTCACAAACATTCCTAAACTAAGCATCAAAACCGCAATGCAGCGTCCCATCAATGCCGTGATATCGGGCAAAATTCGGAATGGTTGAGAGAACATCGTTATCAACTTTCTCCAGCCTGTTCTAAAGCCGCTTTCAAATCGGGAATAAACACCGCATACATACCCCGCAAATCACCCACCTGAAAGTTGTAGGCTAAATCTTGTGGATAGTTGTCTTTAACAAATTGCGGACGCTTGGCCTGTAAACCGTGGCAAGCCAGACAGCTGGTCTCCACATTAATGCGGCGGTAGTAGCGGGTGCCCTCTTGTCTATCGACGATTTCTCGATCCCAAAATCCCATCAAATCGGGGTTTTGCTGAAAGCGAGCCAATGCAATTTTTGAGCGCAGGTTATCTGGGGCATGGGCAGGATTGCGATACTTGCTGGCAATTTGTTTCACCTGCCAGTGGTTCTCTTGGCTTAGCTGCATGGCTCGCATCCCAACCGGCTTACAAACCTCCTTCATGGTTTGCATGGTGGGTTCTTCGGTGTGTCCCTCCAAGGTGGAAGCCAGCCCTGATCTCAACTGATCTAGCGCTTCAATTTCCTGCACGGCTTTTGCCAGATCTGCCGGATCGCCTTGAGCCAGGGCAGGGAATGAATGAACACTGAGGAGGGCGATCGCCAACCCAATGCCAACAATTATCTGATATACGTGTTTTCGCATGCTGGTTCCTCGTTGAATATCCGTATTGGATATTCGTGTTGATTATTTGTGTCGAATATTTATGTTGAGCATCATTCGCTTTTCTAGATTTAATGGCAGCGCTGCTGGGCAAGTTCTTCTTGAATACTGCGGCAAACAGACATCAACGCTGTATCAATCAAGCGGTAATAGCGAAAGATGCCCTCTCTTCGACAGGTGACGATGCCCGTTGCTTTGAGTAATTGCAAATGTTTTGAGACATTTGCCTGTAACAATCCCGTTTGCTCACAGAGATCTTGAACATTCCGTTCTCCGTCACATAGAACGGTCAAAATTCGTAACCGAGCGGGTTCACCAAGCAGTTTAAAGCGATTCGCCAGTTGTTCAAATTCACGATCATCGGGAAGGATATTCAGTGTTTTTTTTCCTGTGCGATCGGTGCGATCTGCGGGGTTGATAGTCATAGCATGGGGATTCCATGAATGAACAAACAAACAGACGAAAGACCGCATTAAACGCTGGTAGCGGTGGACTGAGGAGTCAGCATCGGTCTCACCAGATCCACACCAAACAACGTCTTGAGTCCCAATCGCTCAAACCAGGGAACGGCAGCTCCTCGCCGCATTTTGGTCATAAAGTATTGCTCAAAGGCCGTTTTGCTCCAAACAACCCAGGAGCCCTGTACCGCATAGGCATAGCGCCGTTGTTGAGTGTCCGGATCGGGCAACACAGGAGCCGCAACATATAAGATGCCGGTCTTTCCAAATTCGGCAAAGCAGATGGCTTCTAGGGTCGGCACCGTTAAGGGTGCTGGCATGGCTCCCAGCTCAACAGCAATGTTGTGGGCAACTGCCATGCCCATGGCTTCGGTCATTTGTCCACTCTTGGGCATACCAATTGGAACGCGGGGTTTGTCGGGCTGGGCCAGGTTCACGCTAACGCCCAGTGCATAAATATTGGGAAAATGCGGGTGTTGTTGAGTCGGTAGAATCGGAATAAAGCCTTTTTCATTGCCTAGACCAGGCGTGTTGAGGATAAACTGCACGCCCCGGAATGCAGGCAAAATCATGGCATAGGTTTGGGGAAGAATACGACCATCATCCAGGGTGATGTGATCCGGGGCGATCGCCGTAATCGCTGTGTTGGCAATCATTTCGACATCATGTTTGCGGAGCAGAGCTTCCGTCAGTTCTTGAGCATTCGTCACCCCGCTTACTCCCAAATGCCCTACATAGGGTTCGGGAGTGACTAAAGTCAACGTTGCCTTATCCCGCAGCCCTTTCCGTCGCAGGATCCAGTCTGCCATCAAGATAAATTCGTAGGCCGGACCAAAACATCCCGCTCCTGGGGCGGCTCCCACCACCAAATGGCCAGGATTTTCCAAAAACTGGAGCCATGCTTCTCGGGCTTCGAGGGCATGGGAGGCAGAACAAATGGAATGGGTATACCCACCATGGGGGCCCAACCCAGGTACTTGATCAAAGGCAAACCCTGGCCCTGTAGCAATCACCGCATAGTCATAATCAACGGTCTGCCCATTCTCAACGGTGATGCGTTTCATGTGAGGATCAAAGACCGTGACCCGGCTATTCACGAATTCCAAGCCATGTTGCTTTGCCAATGGATCTAACTCCAGCTGAAAGTGATCCAGAGGTGCCATGTCCAGCGCAACCCGAACCAAGCCGGGAATAAATGTAAATTTGGGCTGCTCCGAAATCAAGGTCACTGTGTGTTGGGCGGGCAGCAAATGCCGCAACTCATACGCCGTTGGTAGCCCTCCCAAACCTGCACCAATCACAACAATATTTGCCATGGTTTACTACGCTCCGCATTTAGGCCAGTGATTTTTGCTGTTATTTTGCTGCGCTATTGTCGACATGCTCAGCCGTCACACCACTCGACCGAGGCACTTTATCAAAACCTTTTGTGGGCATTACTCCCACTCTTGTTTAACCAAATCTGAAGTCGTATAAAATAATATATAACCATATGGGAATATAAAATCAAGTAGTGCTCATCATTTTTTAACTTCTTGTTTTCAACTTCCCGATATCTAGGGCGTGCTGAAAAAGTATTTCACGAGTTTTAAGAAGACAGACGGTTAAATCTTGGGATTCGCTAGAACTTAAGCAGCAGCCAGGGCGCATTGAGGATCGCGCCACTGCCGCTGCCATCGGTTG